>CAXTHU010000238.1:0-2020 GCA_964244125.1 uncultured Sphingomonadaceae bacterium | reverse complement strand
CCGGCGCGCGGACGTTGAAGTGGACGTTGCCGTCGCCGAGATGGCCGAAGGCGAGGACGCGGGTGCCGGGGAAGCGCGCCTCCACCGCCGCCCGCGCCGAGGTGATGAACGCTGGCATGGCCGATACCGCGACGGCCAGGTCGTGCTTGGCCGCCATCCCGTCCAGCCGTTCGGCCTCGGCGATCGACTCCCGGATACGCCACAGCGCATCGGCCTGTGCCTCGTTCGCCGCGACCATCGCGTCGGCGACGAACCCGGCCCCGATCGCGCCGGCCAACCCCGCCTCCAGCGGCGGCGGCGGGGCACCCGTCGGTGCCGTCGCCTCGATCAGCACATGCCACGGGTGATCGCCGGCGAGCGGCGCGCGGGTGCCGGGGACGTGGCGCAGCACCAGCGCCAGCGCGTCGGCGGGGATCAGCTCGAACCCCTCCACCGCCTCGCCCAGCGTCTCCTCCAGCCGGCGGAGCAGCGCCAGCGCCGTGGCCGGATCGGCGACGCCCGCCCATGCCACCGTCCGCGCCGCCGCCGGCGCCAAGCGCAGCGCGGCGGCGGTGACGACGCCCAGCGTCCCTTCCGCGCCGGCCAGCAGCTGGCGCAGGTCGTAGCCGCGATTGTCCTTGGCGAGCGGGGCGAGCGCATCGAGGATCGTGCCGTCGGGCAGCACCGCCTCGATCCCCAGCAGCAGCGCGCGCATCGTCCCGAAGCGCAGCACCTGCGTGCCGCCGGCATTGGTCGAGACGAGGCCGCCGACCGTCGCCGATCCCTTCGCGCCGAGCGACAGCGGGAAGCGCCGGCCGGCGGCGGCGGCGGCGGCGTGGACGTCGGCCAGCACGGCGCCGGCGCCGGCCATCATCGCGCCGTCGACGACCTCGATCCGGTTCATGCGCCTGAGCGACAGCAGCAGCGCCTCACCGTCGGCGGAGGGGGTGGCGCCCGCCACCATCGACGTATTGCCACCCTGCGGCACGACGGGAACGCCCGCTCGGCCGGCCTCCGCGACGACGAACGCGACGTCTTCCCGCGTCGCCGGCGACAGCATCGCCCGCGCCCGGCCCGTCACCCTCCCGCGCCAGTCGGTCAGCCACGGCGCCATGGCGCCGGGATCGACGGTGCAGCCGCGCGGCCCGAGGCGGTCGGCCAGGCGCTGGATCAGGGCGGACATGCCGCGGCCTATAGACGCCATGCGGGATCGGCGCCAATTCATCGGTCGTTCAAGGCCGGTTGGCGATGGCCGATCGATCCATGCGACTCGTCCGATCATGACCGTCCACCTGCTGACCGCGCTGGCCCTCGCCGCGGCGGGCGGCGGGGGCGCGTGGAGCATGGCGGGCATCGAGCTGGCGCAAACGACCCTCACCATCCGCCGGCGGATGATCGTCCGCATCCCGCTGCCGCCGCCCGCCGCCCGGCCGGCGACGATCCCCTCGCCGCGCCGGTGGAAGGCGAAGAAGGGGCCGCGCTGCGTCGGCCTCGGCGACATCGCCGGCGCGGTCGTCGTCGGCGCGACGAGCGTGGACATCCTCTATCGCGGCGGCTTCAGGGTGCGCGCGGAACTGGAGACGGTCTGCCCGGCGCTCGATTTCTACGGCGGCTTCTATCTGCGGCCCGGCCCCGACGGCCGCATCTGCGCCGACCGCGACGCCGTCCACGCGCGCTCCGGCGGCGAGTGCCAGATCGAGCGCTTCCGCCGCCTGGTCCCGGCCGGGCGGCGCTGATGCGGCTTGGCCCGGCTTTCCCGCCAGGGGCGCTTGCTTGACAAAATCGGCCGCTTCTGCGCTAGCGGTGGGCGGTTCGCGCGCGGCTTCTCGTGCCTTTCCCATTTCGGATATCGCATGACCTTCGCCGATCTCGGCCTTTCCGACGAATTGCTGCGGGCCGTGACGGAGTCCGGCTACACGGTGCCGACGCCGATCCAGGCGGCGGCGATCCCGCCCGTCCTGATGAACCGCGACCTGATCGGCATCGCCCAGACCGGCACCGGCAAGACCGCGTCCTTCGTCCTCCCCATGATCGACATCCT
>CAXTHU010000237.1:0-2064 GCA_964244125.1 uncultured Sphingomonadaceae bacterium | reverse complement strand
ATCCTGGCCGAGACCTACGGCATCTTCGTCTACCAGGAACAGGTGATGCAGGCGGCGCAGGTGCTCGCCGGCTGCTCGCTGGGCGAGGCGGACCTGCTGCGCCGTGCGATGGGCAAGAAGATCAAGGCCGAGATGGACGCCCAGCGCGCGCGTTTCGTCGATGGCTGCGGCACGGTGAACGCCATCCCGCCGGCCAAGGCCAACGAGCTGTTCGACCTGATCGACAAGTTCGCCGGCTATGGCTTCAACAAGAGCCACGCGGCCGCCTATGCGCTGCTGACGTATCAGACGGCGTGGCTGAAGGCGCACCACCCGGAGACCTTCTTCGCCGCATCGATGTGCTACGACATGGGCCAGACCGACAAGCTGGCCATCTTCGCCGAGGACATGCGGCGGATGGGGGTGCGCTGCCTGCCGCCGTGCGTGAACGCGAGCGCCGCCGACTTCACCGTGGAGGAGACGGACGAGGGCCTCGCGGTGCGCTATGCGCTGGGCGCGCTGAAGGGCGTCGGCGAGAAGGCGATGGAACAGCTGTGCGCCGCGCGCGCGGCCGCCGGGCCGTTCGCGGGTCTGGACGATCTGGCCGACCGGATCGACCCGCGCCTGCTCAACCGGCGGCAGCTCGAAAGCCTGGCGGCGGCCGGCGCGCTGGAGGCGCTGGCGGCGGACCGGGCGACCGCCTTCGCCGCCGTCGAGACGATCCTCGCCCATGCCGCCAGCGCGGCGGACGCGCGGACAAGCGGGCAGGGCGGCCTGTTCGGCGAGACGGCGGGCGGTGCGGCGCCGATGCGGCTGGCGCCGGTGCAGCCGTGGACGCTGAGCGAGCGGATGGCCCAGGAGAAGGAGGCGTTCGGCTTCTACCACTCCGCCCACCCGACCGACCGCTATGCCCATGTCGCCGCGCAGCACATGGCGCGCAGCTATGCCGAGCTGTGCGCGATCCCGGTCTCGGCCGGCGAGGATCGCTTCGTCGAGGGCCGGCGGGTGCCGCAGCCGAGCTTCAAGCTGGCGGCGTTGGTGGAGGAGGCGCGCTGGCGCACCTCGGCGCGCGGCAATCGTTACCTGCTGGCGACCTGCTCGGACGCGTCCGGCCAGTTCGTCGCCTCCTGTTTCGACGAGGCGGCGGCGGGCGACGTCGAGGCGGCGGCGCGCAACGGCGGCTGCGGGCTGATGACGGTCGAGCTGGACCGCCGGCCGGGCGAGGAGACGCCGCGCGTGACGATCCGGGGAATACGCCCGCTGGAAGAAATGGTCGCCAACGTCCGCCTGACGATGACGGTGACGACCAGCGACCCGGCGGTGCCGGCGGCGCTCGCCCGGCTGATGGCGGGGCGCGAGGGCGGGCGGTGCGAGCTGCGGCTGGTGGCGGGGCTGGCGGGGGGCGGGACGGCGGATCTGGTGCTGGGGCGCGGGTTGCGGCTCGACGGGGACTTGGCGGAGGCGATGCGTCGGGTGAGCGGCGTGGATGCTGTCGAGCTGTCGGCACCGGAGGCGCGGCTGGCGGCGGTGGGGTAGAGACGGCCGTGCTCCTGCGGAGGCAGGAGAGCGGCTACAACAGCCGCATCTGTCCCCCCACCGCCACCGGCGGCTCGAACAGGTCGCTGCGCAGTTGATACCGCATCCGGTCCAGCCCGTGCCGCCGCACCGCGATGTGGAAGCGCGCGCGGAACAGGTCGGCCCATACCCCCTTGCCCTTCATCCGGCTGAAGAAGTCGGGATCGTTGTCCCGCCCGCCGCGCATCGCCTGGATCGTCGCCATCACCTTGCCCGCGCGGTCGGGAAAATGCGCGTCGAGCCAGGCGCGGAACAGGGGCGCGACCTCATGGGGCAGGCGGACGGGGATGTAGAAGGCGCCGCGCGCGCCGGCGGCGGCGGCCCCGGCCAATATCCCCTCCATCTCGCCGTCGGTGATCGCGGGGATGACCGGGGCGATCGAGACATAGGTCGGGATGCCGGTGCCGGCGCCCGCGACCATCCACTCCTCACCGATCCACGTGGTACCGGTGCCGAAGTACTGCGAGAAACTGCCGATGATGTTGTTGGTGCCGGCGCTTCCGTTGGTGC
>CAXTHU010000236.1:0-2128 GCA_964244125.1 uncultured Sphingomonadaceae bacterium | reverse complement strand
GGAAGGCGCGCGCCGCTTCGCCCATGACGGCAGCGGCCGCGCCGCGATCCGGCTCGTGCCCGATGCGCCGATCGACCTGAGCCGCGAGGCGAGCGGCCTCGACATGGCCGGCGACGGGATGCTGGTGGTGACGCTGCGCTTCGATGCGCCGCCGTCCGCGCCGCTGACGCTGGCGCTGCATGGCGGGGACAGGACCGTGACGGTGCCCATCCCCCTGCCCGCCATGCCGGGCGCATGGCGCAGCTATGGCGTGCCGCTCGGCTGTTTCCGGCTGGCGGGGGCCGACATGGGGCGGATCGACACGCTGCTCGAACTGGCCGGCACAGGCGCGTTCACGATCAGCCTCGCCGAAGTCGGCCGGTCCAACATCGCCGACCAGCAGCTGAAATGTCCGTCGTGACGCGGCGGGCCGGGGCCGGCCGTGCGGAATGGAGTTGGAGGACATGACCGGCTGATATACGGATTCCGGCCGTGGACATCAGCCAGCTTCGCACCCTCGTTCGCGTCGCCGAACTCGGCAGCCTGTCCAAGGCCGCCGACCGCCTGTGCATCGCCCAGCCGGCGCTGAGCCGCCAGATCCGCATGCTGGAGGAAGAGCTCGGCACGCGCCTGTTCGACCGGCACGGCCGCGGGATGGTCGTCACCGAACAGGGCCGCACCGTCCTGCGCCATGCCTTGCGCATCCTGAAGGAAGTCGACGCGATCAAGGCGGACGTCATCGACGAGACGGACGCCTTCGGCGGCCATGTCTCGATCGGCCTGCCGCCGACCGTCTCGGCCATGCTGGCGGCGCCGCTGCTGGGCGCCATCCTTGCGGCGCACCCCAACGCCAAATGCCGGATCGTCAGCGGCTATTCGCTGTATCTGCTCGACTGGATCTATCGCGGCGAGATCGACATCGCCGTCCTCTACGATCCGCAGTCTATCATCTCGCTGAAGAGCGAGCCGCTGATCGAGGAGGATTTCCACGTCGTCGCGCCGGCCGGCAGCGGCCTTTCGCCGGACGAGCCGGTGCCGTTCGCAGCGCTCGCCGGCAGGCCGCTGCTGCTGCCCAGCATCAACCACGGGCTGCGCCAGATCGTCGAGCAATGCGCCCAGGATCGCGGGATCGGCCTCGACGTGCGGGTCGAGGTCGATTCCTATTCGACGCTCCTGCAACTCGTGGCGGACGGCCTCGGCTGGACGATCCTGCCGCTGGCCCCGCTGCGATCCGACATCGCGTCCGCGCGCCTCGCCGGCGCGCCGCTGATCGATCCCGTCCCGAAGCGGCTGCTGGAACTGGTGCTTCCCGCCGATCGGCCGGCGTCGCGGCTGGTGTCGTTCGTGCGCGAGGCGATGATCGAAACGACCGCACGGCTGGTCGCCGACGGATCGTGGGCGGGCAGATCCGCCACCCGGCGGGCGCGCGGCTGACGCTGCTCGGTTCCGGCCGTCAGGCCGCGCCGGTCGCGATCATGACATGCTTGGTGCGCGAGAAATCCTCCAGCGAGAGGGTCGACAGCTCGCGGCCGTGCCCCGAGGCGCCGAAGCCGTTCCACGGCATCTCGGTGGCGAGGACGAGATGGGCGTTGACCCATACCGTGCCGAAGTCGAGCGCGTCGGACATCCTGAGGGCGCGGCCGACATTCGCGGTCCACACCGACGCCGACAGGCCGTAGTCGACCGCGTTGGCCAGCGCGATCGCATCGGCCTCGTCCGCAAAGGTCTCGATCGTCACGACCGGGCCGAAGACCTCCCGCAGCGTGATCTCGCTGCCGCGCGGCGCGTCGGTGATGATCGTCGGGGGGAAGAAGAAGCCGCCGCGATCGATCGCCGTCCCGCCCAGCGCGATCGTCGCGCCGTCGGCCCGCGCGCGATCGACGATGCCCGACACCATGTCGAGATGCCGCCGGCTGATGAGCGGCCCCATCTCGGTATCGTCGCCGTCGGTAACGCTGCCCGTGCTGATCGTCGATGCGGCGGCGACGAGCCGCCCGGTCAGATCGTCGCGGATCGATACGCCGCACAGGACGCGCGTCGCCGCACCGCATTCCTGGCCGGTGTTCCAGAAGCCGGCGGCGCGCACGCCGGCGACGACGGCGTCGAGATCGGCATCGTCGAACACGATGACCGGCGCCTTGCCGCCCAG
>CAXTHU010000235.1:0-2147 GCA_964244125.1 uncultured Sphingomonadaceae bacterium | reverse complement strand
CGATCGCGCCGAACAGCGCGTCGGTGACGACCTGGCTGGTCTCGACATTGCCGGCGACCACGGCGGCGGGGAAGCGCGGGTTGAGCATCGACCCCGGCGGCACCACGAGCGTCACGGGCCGCAGGAAACCGTCGTTCAGCGGCACGTCGTCGTCGACCAGCGTCCGCAGCACATAGAGCACGGCGGCGCGCACCACCGCCAGCGGCGCGTTGGTGTTGCCCGGCCGCTGACCGCTGGTGCCGGTGAAATCGACCGTCAGCGTTCCCGCCGCGCGATCGATCCGCACCGCGACGCGGACCACCGCCCCGTCGTCCATCGGATAGGCGAAGACGCCGTCCGCCAGCGTCGCGATCAGCCGGCGCGCGACACCCTCGGCATGGGACTGGAGATGCGCCATATAGGCCGCGACCACCGCGAGACCGTGCCCCGCCACCAGCCGGTCCAGCCCCGCCGCCCCGCGCGCGCAGGCGGCGACCTGCGCGGCCAGGTCGGCCATGTTCTGGTTGATGTCGCGCGCCGGCCAGCGTCCGCCGGCGAACAACGCACGCAATTCCGTCTCGCGCCATCGGCCGGCTTCCACGACCGGCACGTCGCGCAAGATCACGCCTTCCTGATCGATGCTCGTGCTGTCGGCCGGCATCGATCCGGGCGCGGTGCCGCCGATATCGGCATGGTGGCCGCGCGCCGCGACGAAGAAGGCCGGTTCCGTGCCGCCGGCGAACACCGGCTGGACGACGGTGATGTCGGGCAGGTGGGTGCCGCCGCTATAGGGATCGTTGAGGGCATGGACGTCGCCCGCGCGCATCCCGCGCCCGTCCGCCCGACGTGCCGCCATGATCGCGCGCACGCTGTCGCCCATCGAGCCGAGATGCACCGGGATGTGCGGCGCGTTGGCGACGAGGTTCCCGCCGGCGTCGAAGAGCGCGCAGGAGAAGTCGAGCCGCTCGCGGATGTTGACCGAGGCGGCGCTGCGCCGGAGCGCGGCGCCCATCTCCTCGGCGATCCCCATGAACAGCCCGCCGAAGATCGCCAGCCGCACGGGATCGGCCGCGGCGTCGCCCGCCTCGATCGGCCGGGCGACGGTGCGGCGGAGGATCAGCGTGCCGTCGGCCAGCATCGTCGCGGTCCAGCCCGGCTCCACGGCGATGGTGGAGGTGGCGTCGACGATCAGCGCCGGCCCGGCGATCGCCGCGCCGGCCGCGATCTCCCCCCGGCGGTGGAGCGGCGCGCGGCGTGGCGCGCCGTCCATGTGCAGGGCCGTCATGTCGTGCGGCGGCCGGGTTTCGGTGGGCAAGGCGATCGCCGCCGATGGCGCCTCCCCGCCGGCGGCGATGGCCTCCACTTGCAGCGAATCGACCAGGATCGCGTCGTCGCCGACGAAGCCGAAGCGCTGGCGATGCGCCGCCTCGAACGCGGCGCGCATCGTCGCCATGTCGCCGGCCGGCACGGCGATGCCCTGGTCGGTCCGGCCGTAGCGCAGCAGCGCCGTCGCCTCGGTCCGGATCGTTCCCGCCGGCACGCCTTGCGCCGCGAGGTCGGCCGTCGCCGCTTCTGCCAGCGCGGCGAGGGCGGTCGCCAGCCCGGCCTCGTCCTCGACGGCCGAGGCGATCGTCGCCTGGCGCGTGGCCCGGCGGTCGGCCAGCGCGATGCCATAGGCGGACAGCACCCCGGCGAGCGGGTGGATCAGCACCCGCGTCATGCCGAGCGCGTCGGCGACGAGGCAGGCATGCTGCCCGCCCGCGCCGCCGAAGCAGGCGAGCGCGAAGTCGGCCGGGTCGTGCCCGCGCGCGACCGACACCGCCTTGATCGCCGCCGCCATGTTGGCCACCGCGATGGCGACCAGCCCCTCGGCCGCCGCCTCGCGCGACGGGCGCCGGCCGGTGGCGGCGGCGACCTCGTCCAGCAGCGCGTCGAGCCGGGCGAGCGCGGCGGCGCGGTCGAGCGGCCGGTCGCCGGCCTCGCCGAACAGGGCGGGGAAGCTGTCGGCGCGGATCCTGCCCAGCACCAGGTTGCAGTCGGTGATCGTCAGCGGTCCGCCCCGCCGGTAGCAGGCCGGCCCCGGCACCGCGCCGGCCGATCGCGGACCGACGGTCAAGCGTCCGCCGTCGAAGCCGCAGACCGATCCGCCGCCCGCCGCGACCGTGTCG
>CAXTHU010000234.1:0-2176 GCA_964244125.1 uncultured Sphingomonadaceae bacterium | reverse complement strand
ACGGTGCGGACGAACTCGATGTCGTCGATCTTCGCCAGCGGCGTGTCGGCGAGCATGTCGCCCAGCACGGTGCCCTTCACCGGAACCAGCGCGTTGACGGGCACGCTCTCGGGATGGCGCGGCAGGGTCGCCAGCGCGTGGACGAAGCCGACCCGGTCCGCCCGCGTCTCGCCCATGCCGACGATGCCGCCGCAACAGACCGCGATGCCGGCGTCGCGGACGTGAGCCAGCGTCTCCAGTCGATCCTCGAAAGTCCGGGTGGTGATGACGGCGCCGTAATGCTCGGGCGAGGTGTCGATATTGTGGTTGTAATAATCGAGCCCCGCCTCGGCCAGCCGCGCGGCCTGATGCGGCTCCAGCATCCCCAGCGTCATGCAGGTCTCCAGGCCGAGCGCCTTCACCCAGGCGACCATCGCCGCCACCGCGTCCATGTCGCGATCCTTGGGGTTGCGCCATGCCGCCCCCATGCAGAAACGCTGCGCCCCCGCCGCCTTGGCCTCGATGGCGGCGGCAAGGACGGCGTCGACCGCCATCAGCTTTTCCGCCTTCAGCCCGGATGAGGCGAAGGCGGATTGCGAGCAGTAGCCGCAATCCTCCGGGCAGCCGCCGGTCTTGATCGACAGCAGCGTGCAGAGCTGCACCTGGCCAGCCGCGTGATGGGCGCGGTGGACGGTCTGCGCGCGGAACATGAGTGCATCGAACGGCAGGTCGAAGAGCGCGGCGATCTCGGCGCGGGTCCAGTCGGTTCTCGTCACGCTCATTCCGCCGCCTCGCTCGTCGGGGCCATGTTGTGGCCCAGCAGCCGCAATACCTCCTCCGCCGCCTGGATCAGGTTGGTGCCCGGCCCGAAGATCGCCTGGACGCCGGCATCGCGCAGCGCCTGGTAATCCTGCGCCGGGATGACGCCGCCGGCGATCACCTTGATGTCCGCGCGGCCGGCGTCGCGCAGATGGCCGATCAGTTCGGGGATCAGCGTCTTGTGCCCGGCCGCCAGGCTGGATGCGCCGACCACGTCGACCTGCTGCTCCAGCGCCAGCGCGGCCGCCTCCGAGGGCGTCTGGAACAGCGGCCCGGGCACGATCTCGAAGCCCAGGTCGCCGAACATGGACGACACCAGGTTGGCGCCGCGATCATGTCCGTCCTGCCCCATCTTGGCGACCAGCATCCGGGGCTTGCGCCCCAGCCGCCGCTCGGTTGCCGTCACGCCGTCCTCCAGACGGAGCCAGCGCGCGTCGTCGGCATAGGCGCCGCCGTAGATGCCCGACACCGGCGTCGGCCGGGTGCCGTAGCGGCCGAACACATCCTCCATCGCCTGGCTGATCTCGCCCAGCGTCGCCCGCGCCCGGGCGCAATCGACCGCCAGGGCAAGGAGGTTCTCCGTCCCCCGGGCGCCGTCCCGCAGCGCATCCAGCGCGTCACGACACGCCGCCCGATCCCGCCCCGCCTTCACCCGGGCGATCCGCGCCACCTGCGCCTCGCGCACGGCGTGGTTGTCAACGTCGAGGATGTCGATCGCCGCCTCGTCCTTCAGCCGGTATTTGTTGACCCCGACGATCACGTCCTCGCCGCGATCGACGCGGGCGGCGCGGCCGGCCGACGCCTCCTCGATCATCGCCTTGGGCCAGCCGGCGGCGACGGCCTTCGCCATGCCGCCCTCGCTTTCCACCCGCTCGATGATCTCCCACGCCTTGTCGACCAGCTCCTGCGTCAGCGCCTCGACGTAATAGGAGCCGCCCAGCGGATCGACGACCTTGGTCATCCCGGTCTCTTCCTGGATGACGATCTGGGTGTTGCGGGCGATGCGGGCGGAGAAGTCGGTCGGCAGCGCGATCGCCTCGTCCAGCGCGTTGGTGTGGAGCGACTGGGTGCCGCCCAGCATCGCCGCCATCGCCTCGATCGTGGTGCGGACGACGTTGTTGTAGGGGTCCTGCTCGGTCAGCGACACGCCCGAGGTCTGGCAGTGGGTGCGGAGCATCTTGGAACGCTCGTCCTGCGCGCCCAGCCTCGTCATCACGCGATGCCACAGCACGCGGGCGGCGCGCAGCTTGGCCACCTCCATGAAGAAGTTCATGCCGATGGCGAAGAAGAAGCTCAGCCGCCCGGCGAACCGATCGATGTCGAGGCCGCTGGCGACGCCGTATTTCACATATTCCATGCCGTCGGCGATGGTGAAGGC
>CAXTHU010000233.1:0-2257 GCA_964244125.1 uncultured Sphingomonadaceae bacterium | reverse complement strand
CGCGGCGGAAGGTGCGCAGCCACCACAGGATCAGCGCGCTCGACATGAAGAAGCCGGCGAACTGCCACCAGCCGCCTTGCGCCAGCGGCACGAACAGGGTGAAGCCCCATTGCGGCCCCGGCGGCTCCAGCGCCAGCCAGGGCAGCTGGCGGACGAACTGGATCGGGTCCCAGCCGACCGACGCCCACATGTTGAGGCCGATGATCTCGAACGCCAGGAAGGCGCAGGTCAGCGAGGCGAGGCCCAGCTTGCCGAGGTAGATCGGGCCGATCTGCGCCGCGCCGAGCTTGCCGGCCCAGTAATTGTAGCTGCCGCCGCCGATCCGCTCGAAGCTGCCGGCCGGCAGCCGCGGGCCGCCCTCCAGCGGGCCGCGCAGCTGGACCTGGGTGAAGATGTTCTGATAGCGTGCCATCGTGCTTGCCTCCCCCTTCAGGACCAGATCGGCAGGTTGAGCCACCAGGTCCACCATTCCGGCCAGCCGCGCGTCCAGAGAGGCCCGGAGATGATGATGCAGATCGCGCTCCAGAAGCCGGCCGACAGCGCCAGGAACAGCCCCAGCCGGTGAATGCCGAGCGTGCCGATCGAATAGCCGATCGTGTCGCGGAAGAAGGCGTCCTCATATTCCGGCGACTTCACCGCCTCGCCGGCCGGCGGGTTCACCGACGACAGCACCAGCGCGCCGTGGAAGACGAGCGCGCCGCCGGTGGTGAAGAAGAAGCTCACCGCCAGCATGTGGGCGGGATTATAGTGGAAGTGGAGATATTGGTAGCCGGTGTTCGACACCCAGTCCAGATGGCTGAAGATGCCGTAGGGAAAGCCGAAGCCCCAGGCGCCGAGCATCCAGGGGCGGATCACCACCAGCGAGACATAGGCGAAGACGGCGACGCCGAAGGCGATCGGCACATGGTATCCCATGCCGAGCTTCCGGGCGATCTCGGCCTGACGGAGCGCCCATGAGGAAAAGGCGCCGACCGCGCAGACGGTGATGATCTGCCAGAACCCGCCTTCGCGCAGCGGTGCCAGCGCCAGGCCGTAGCCGAGGTCCGGCGGGGCGATGCTGATGAGCCAGGGGTTCCACGTCGGGCCGAGGGCCGCGGCATAGAAGATCAGCGCGGTGCCGAGCGAGGCGAAGATCGCCGTCGTGACGCCGAAGAAGCCGACGTAGAAGGGGCCGACCCAGAAGTCGAACAGGTCGCCGCCGATCAGCGTGCCCCCCCGCACCCGGTATTTCCGCTCGAAGCTCAGCAGCGCCATGGCGATCTTCCCCGTGCCCGTCCTTGGCGGCGGGCGCTCTCAAACATAATCCGTGTTGCCGGGCGGACGGGGCCGGAACCGTGCCGGCCCCGTCGCGCGCAGTCTTCCCGAAGCGTCGCTTCAGGGCGCCGCCGGCGTCGTGCCGGCGGCCGTCGTCGCGCCGGCGGGCGCCGTGCGCGGGCCGTCGAGCCAGTTGAACTTGTTCGTGCTGAGCAGGATGAAGTGGATCAGCAGGGCAAGCACGAACAGGAAGATGAACAGCGCGACCAGCGCACGGCGCGGATCGAAGATGAGCCAGACTCTCCACATGATGTGGTTCCTTCTCGTATCAGTTCGTCATGAAAGCCGACATGCGGCCCGGATCAGAGCCAGGGACGCCACATCCACACCAGGATATGCGCGCCCACCGCGACGGCGGTGAAGAT
This sequence comes from uncultured Sphingomonadaceae bacterium, assembly GCA_964244125.1. GTDB lineage: Bacteria > Pseudomonadota > Alphaproteobacteria > Sphingomonadales > Sphingomonadaceae > Solisphingomonas. The sequence goes on along the minus strand of CAXTHU010000233.1, from coordinate 578 downwards.
CAGGAAGCTCGTGATGAAGAGCTTGTGGAACTCCTTGGCTTCCTCGGGGGTCAGGTATGTCCCCATCCCCATCCTTTCGTTCGGATCGTTCATTCTACGTCTCCATGGTTCCCGACTGGGGCAGGAGCGTGGAATGCGCTCCCCGGCGGCATCCGCGCGGCGTCTCGTGCCGCGGGGATCGGTGGACCCGGCCGCCGGCGTCGCCGGGGCGGGAAAGGGCGGACGCGCTCACGCGCGGCTCTCGACGATCGCGAGCGCCAGGCGCCGGGGCGTGACGGAGGGCTCGCCGGCGCGGCGGGCGGCGCGCTCGGCGGCGTCGCGGATGCGCTTGGCGACCGAGATGCGGACCAGCACCGGCTCGCGCTCGACGACGGCGTCCAGCTCGGACTTGGCGGCGTCGTCCCAGGCGAGCGCGCGTTCCATCCGGGCGGGCGTGGCCTCGGCCTTGTCGAGCTGGCCGGCGAGCGGGATGATGTGGAAGAGCGCGTCGAACAGCGCGTTGCACACCTCCTGGACGAGGTATGTCGCGCCGGCATAGCCCATGAACGGCGTGCCGGTGTGGCGGCGGATCACCGCGC
>CAXTHU010000232.1:0-2261 GCA_964244125.1 uncultured Sphingomonadaceae bacterium | reverse complement strand
GCAGCTGCCACCAGCCGTGGACGCAGCTGTGCCAGTCGAAGCTGCCGTGGAAGATCGGGTGCAGCTCGGCGGGCAGGGCCAGGTCCTCGGGGCCGGCGAGGACATGGTCGGGCTTGAACGGAAAGGGCTGGCCGATGTGGCCGAGGGTCAGCCGGGCGAAGCCGGCCGCGCGGGGTTCGTCGAGCAGGGTCATCGCACCACCAGCCACAGCAGGATGAGGTTGAACAGCAGCAGCGGCAGCGCGGTGGCGGCCTGCGCGCGGATCACGCCGTAGCGGTCCTTCAGTTCCAGCAGGGCGGCGGGGACCAGGTTGAAGTTCGCCGCCATCGGCGTCAGCAGCGTGCCGCAGAAGCCGGCGAGCATGCCGATCGCCGCCACCGGCGCGGGATCGGCGCCGTAATGGCGGACGAGCAGCGGCACGCCGACGCCGGCCGCCATCACCGGGAAGGCGGCGAAGGCATTGCCCATCACCATCGTGAACAGCGCCATGCCGACGCCATAGGCCGCGACCGCGCCGACGATGCTCCCCTCCGGAATGGCCCGGCCGACCAGCCCGCCGACGACCTGCCCCACCCCGGCCAGCGCGAACACCGCGCCGAGGCTCGCGAGCATCTGCGGCAGCACGATCGCCCAGCCGATCTCGTCCGCCAGCGCGCGCCCGGCGACGAACGGTACCGCCGCCGCCGGCCGCAGCCAGCCATAGCCGAGCGCGAGCGCGATCAGCGCGCCGAGGGTGAGCGCGACCAGCGCCGCCTGCTTCGGATCGACCAGCGCCGGCACCAGCCTGAACAGCAGCGTGCCGGCCAGCGCGGTGACGGGGATCACCAGCGCGAGGACGAACAGGCGGGCGCCGGCGCTCTCCGCCGGCGCGGGCTGCGGGCCGGCGCGGCGCATCCGCCCCGAGGCGGCCAGCATGACGAGCGCCAGCACGAGGACGCCGTTGCCCAGATCGCCGAGCCTGTCGCCGGCCAGGAAGGACAGCGCGATCAGCGCGTGGAAGCCGGCGTTGGCCCAGCGCCGCCCGGCCGCGCCCAGCCCGGCGAAGGCGGCGAACATCAGCCCGGCGACGGGATAGACGACGTTCAGGCCGATCAAGCCCGCGCCCTCGCCAGCCGGCGGTCGAACAGCAGCAGCCGGACGCCGTGGATCAGGAACGCGGCGATGGCGGTCGGGATCGCCCATAACGAGAGCTGGAGCGGCTGGAGATCGATGCCCAGCCCCGCCAGCGTGCCCTTCATCAGCAGGATCGATCCGATCGCGATGAAGATGTCCTCGCCGAAGATCACGCCGACATTGTCGGTCGCCGCCGCCATCGCGCGCACGGCCTCGCGATCCGCCGCCTCGCCCGCCGTCGCCTCCGCCATCGGGGCGACCAGCGGGCGGACGGTCTGCGCCGGGCCGGCGATCGAGATCAGGCCGAGCGCGGCGGTGATCTGGCGGAACAGGAGGTAGCCGATCAGCAGCCGCCCCGCCGTCAGCCGGCGTAACCCCTCGACCAGCGCGCGGGCGCGGGCCTGAAGGCCGCGGCGTTCGAGCAACCCGATCACCGGCAGGACGAGGTAGACGACGCTGACATAGCGCGTCTCGTTGAACGCATGGCCGAAGGCGCGCAGCACCGCGAGCGGCGAGATGCCCGCCGCCAGCCCGGTGACGAGCGCCGCGACGGCGATGACGAGCAGCGGGTTGAACCGCAGCAGGAAGCCCAGCGCGATCACCGCGATGCCGGCCAGCACCAGCATCAGCGCGGCGACCCGCCGGGCGGGCCGTAGCCGCCGCCGCCCGGCGTCTCGATCACGATCACGTCGCCGGGGCGCATGTCGACCGAGGCGGTGCCGCCCAGCGGCTCGACCGCTCCGTCCGCCCGCTCGACCCGGTTCGCGCCGACCGCGCCGTCGCCGCCGCCGGCCAGGCCGAACGGCGCGACGCGGCGGTGGCCGGACAGGATGTTCGCCCGCATCGCCCGGCGGAACCGCAGCCGGCGGACCGCGCCGTCGCCGCCGGGCCACGCCCCCGCCCCGCCCGAGCCGCGCCGGATCGAGAACGCCTCCAGCAGTACCGGGAAGCGCGTCTCCAGCACCTCCGGGTCGGTCAGCCGGCTGTTGGTCATGTGGGTCTGCACCGCGCGGGCGCCGGCGAAGCCCGGCCCGGCGCCCGCGCCGCCGGCGATGGTCTCGTAATATTGCACCGCGTCGTCGCCGAAGGTGAGGTTGTTCATCGTGCCCTGCGACGCCGCCATCGCCCCGATCGCGCCGAACAGCGCG
>CAXTHU010000231.1:0-2269 GCA_964244125.1 uncultured Sphingomonadaceae bacterium | reverse complement strand
CTCGACGAGGTTGTCGGTGACCGACAGCAGCGCGCGGATGAAGATGCGATAGCTCTCCGTGCCCTCGGCATACCAGGCGCCGCGGTCGTTCGCCGGCGGCAGCTGCTTGGGGTGGAAACCGCCCTTGGCGCCGGTCGGCACGATCACCGCGTTCTTGACCAGCTGCGCCTTCATGAGACCCAGTATCTCGGTGCGGAAGTCGTCGCGCCGGTCCGACCAGCGCAGACCCCCGCGCGCGATCGGCCCGCCGCGCAGGTGGATGCCCTCGACACGCGGGGAATAGACCCAGATCTCGCGCCAGGGCAGCGGCTTGGGCAGGCCGGGGATGAGGGCGGAATCGAACTTGAACGCCAGCGCCTCGCCGGCCGCCGGCGAGAAGGCGTTGGTCCGAAGCGTCGCGTCGATCACCGCGCGCAGCCGCCGCAGGATACGATCGTCGTCGATCGCCGCCACCTGCGCCAGCGCCGCGTCGAGTTCGGCCGCCGAGGCTCCTGCCGCCGCCGCCGACCCCGCCGGGCCGTGACGCGCGTCGAACAGCGCGATCAGCCCGCGCGTGATGTCTGGCGCGCGCTTGCACGCATCGACCACCGTCTGGAGACCGTAGGGGAGGCCGGTCTGGCGCAGATAGCGGAACCAGGCGCGCAGCAGCACGACGCCGCGCGGATCGAGCCCGGTCGCGACCAGCAGCTGGTTGAAGGCATCGTTCTCCGCCGCCGCCTCCAGCACGGCGGCGACCGCCGCCTCGATCACCGCCGCGCGCGGCGGCAGCGTCGCCGGATCGCCGTCGACCAGGTCGAGGACGAACTCGTGGATATGGCCGAGCGCGCCGCCGTCGAGCGCGGTCGGCATCTCCTCCAGCACGCGGAAGCCGAAATCCTCCAGCACCGGCACGACGTCCGACAGCGGCACCAGCCCGCCCGTACGGTAGATCTTCAGGTGGAAGCGGTCGCCCGGCTCGGCCGCGACGCGATAGAGCCGCGCGGCGCGATCCGCGTCGCCCGCCAGCGCCTGCAACCGCATGACGTCGCGCGCCGCCCCTTCCGGGCCGTAGCGCGCGCGATAGGCGGCGGGGAAGGCGGCGCCGTAGGTGATGCCGAGGCGCGGGGCGCGGCTGGCGGCGTTGAGATCGCCCAGCGCCGCCTCGATCGCCGGCACCCAGCCGCGCACCATCTGCTCCAGCCTGGCGTCGAGCGCGGCGGCGTCGGGGCGCGGGCCGCCCGGCTCGACGTCCAGCGTGTAGCGGATGAAGGCGAGGTCGCCGTCGCCCAGTTCCATCGACCAGCTCGACACCCGCGCCGCCGCCGCATCGCGCAGCATCGCGGCGATCTGCGATCGGCGGGCGGTGGTCAGCTCGTCGCGCGGCAGCCAGACGAAGGCGAACAGATGGATGCCGAGCGCGCCCTCGGCCAGCAGCAGCCTGGAGCGCGGCCGGTCGGTCAGCGACATGGCGGTCAGCGCCACCGTCTCCAGCGCGGCGGCGGAAAAGCCGATGACGAGGTCGTGCGGCAGCACCGACAGCGTGTGGCGCAGCGCCTTGCCGGCATGGCCGCGCGGATCGAAGCCGAATTTTTCCTCCAGCGCCGCCAGCCGCTGGCGCAGCAGCGGCACGCGGTCGGGCTTGGTGCCGAGCGCGGCCGAGGTCCACAGCCCGGCATGGACCGACAGGCCGGCGACCCGTCCGCCCTCGCGCACCGGCACGACGACGAGGTCGAGCGGCACGCGGCGGTGGACGGTGGCGGCGCGATCCGACTTGACGATCAGCGGCGCGGCCCCCCCGCCCTCGAAATGGGCGAAGGCGGCGGCCCGCGCCGCGTCGGTCCACAGCGGCTTGCCACCCAGCCGGCAGATGCCGAGCGACTGGGTGGACAGGCCGCCCGGCGCCTGCGTCTCGGCGCCCAGCAGCGTCATGTTGCCGTCGAGGAACCAGCGCAGCAGCGCAGCACCCTCGCCGTCGGGCAGGCCCTCGGCGGCGTCGCGCATCGCCAGTTGCAGCCGCTGCCAGTCCTGCACCGCGGCGCGGACGTCGGCCAGCACCGCCTGCAAATCCTCGACCAGCGCGCGCCGGTCCTTCGCGTCGGCGCGGTCGACCTCCAGGTAGATGAGCGATTCGCGCCGCTCGCCGCTGGTGTCGGCCGGCAGGATGGCGGCCAGCCGTCCTTCCGGATCGCGGCGGACGGTGAGCACCGGATGGAGCAGGCGGACGACGCCCAGGCCGCGCGCGGCCAGCGCCGCCGCGACCGAATCGACCAGGAACGGCATGTCGTCGTTG
>CAXTHU010000230.1:0-2295 GCA_964244125.1 uncultured Sphingomonadaceae bacterium | reverse complement strand
GCGCGCGCAGGTGCAGGTCGATCGGCCGGTTGCCGATGGCGCAGCCGCCGGGCAGCGACACCGTCGCCTCGCCGCCGCGCGCCAAGAGCGGCCCCAGCACCAGGATCGACGCGCGCATCTTCCGGACGATGTCGTAGGGCGCCACCGTCGAGGTGATCCGCCGCGCGTGGATCGTCATCGTCCGGCCGAAGGCGGCGGGATGCGAACCCTCGATCGCGGTCGATGCGCCGCACTGGTTCAGCAGGTGGCCGAAGCTGTCGACATCGGCGAGGCGCGGCAGGTTCTCCAGCACCAGCGGCGCGTCGCTGAGCAGCGCGCAGGGCATCAGCGTCAGCGCGGCGTTCTTGGCCCCCGAGATCGGCACGCGCCCCGACAGCCGCCGGCCGCCCCGGATGATGATGCTGTCCATCGCGGCCTTCTATCGGCTCGGCGGCGGGGTGCAAGCGGGGGTGGCGGCTCGTTCCGTAGCTTCCCCGTATCGGGGGTCGCATGTCCGGGTGACGGACGGGTTACGCCTTCTCCAGCGTGCATTGCAGCGGGTGCTGGTTCTGCCGGGCGAAGTCGGTCACCTGGCCGACCTTCGTCTCGGCCACTTCGTAGCTGAACACCCCGCAGACGCCGACGCCCTTCTGGTGGACGTGGAGCATGACGCGAGTGGCGTCCTCGATGTTCATGCGGAAGAAGCGCTGGAGGCAGAGGACGACGAACTCCATCGGCGTGTAGTCGTCGTTCAGCATCAGCACCTTGTAGGGCGTCGGCTTCTTGGTCCGCGTGCGCGTGCGCGTGGCGACGCCGAGATCGTTCTCGCCGGTGTCGCCGTCCTTTCGCCCGGCCATGCCGGTTGGGGCCATCTTCGACGTTTCCGCCAGCATCGTCTCGCCATCCTCGGGGAAACGCAGGATATGGCATGGGCGGCCGGCAGGGCAAGGGCCGCCGCGCATCGACCATGCGAAACGGCCGCCCCGTCGCCGGAGCGGCCGTTCGTGCGATAGGCAGGCCGGATCAGAGGGCGGGGGTCCTGATCTTCTCGGCGGCGACGGCGAAGCGGGTCGAGAGCGGCTGGGCGACCTCGCCGGCCAGCTTCACCAGCTTTTCGGACATCTTCGAGCCCTCGGCGACCATCGCGTCGAAGGCGGCCTTGGCATAGTCGCTCTGGAGCTGGAACAGGTCGGTCGGCGACTTGACGCCGGACATGGTCTTGAAGGTGGTGGTGGCGTGCTCCAGGCTGCGCTTGCCATAGGCGACGGCGTCCTGGCCGATCGTCTCGATGCCGCCGGCGGCGACCTTGGTGGAGGCAATCACCGCCTCGACGTTGCCCTTGGTGAAGTCGCCCAGCTCCTCGTAGAACTTCGCGCCCTTCTCCATCGCCGCCTTGGCGCGGCCCTGGGTGTCGCCGAACAGGCCCTGGAACTTGTCGATGGGGGAGGTGACGGTCTCGAACGTGGTGGCCATGGTGTTCTGTCCTTCGACTATGGGATCGGGAGCGGGGATATCGAACGCGACGGGCGCCGGCGCCGGAACTGGAGCTTCGGCCACGGGCTTGGGCGCGGGCCTTGCCTTGGCCGGCATGCGGCCCGGCTTCTTCGGTTCGAGCATGACGCGGCTCCGTTGATGCTGCGGCGCACAACTAATGCCGCCTCGGCACGGTTTCAAGAAAAAAATGCTGCGGCGCAACAAAGCCGCCCGTGAGACGTGTCAGCGCGTTTTCGCGTATCGTCCCGGCGCCGCCTCGATCGCCTTCAGCCGGCCCTTGCCGGGCACCCGCGCGCCCTTCGCCGGCACCTCCTCGCCCGATCGCGGCAGCAGCCAGCCGAGCCAGTCCGGCCACCAGCTCCCTTTCGTTTCGGTGGCGCCGTCGATGAACTCCGCCAGCGACGTCGCCGGCCGGTCGTTGGTCCAATATTGGTATTTGCCCGCCGCCGGCGGGTTCACCACGCCGGCGATATGACCCGATCCGGCCAGCACGAACTTCACCGGCCCGACGAAATGGTCGGTGATCTTCCACACGCTTTCCGCCGGCGCGATATGGTCCTCGCGCCCCGCCTGGACGTAGCTCGGCGTCTTCACCGTGCGCAGGTCGATCGGCACGCCGTCGATCGCGATCCCGCCGGGCCTGGCCAGCAGGTTGTCGCGATAGAAGTCGGCCAGATAGGCCAGGTGCCATTTCGCCGGCAGGTTCGTCGTGTCGCCGTTCCAGTGGAGCAGGTCGAACGCCGGATACTCCTCCCCCATCAGATAGTTGTTGACGACATAGCTCCAGATCAGGTCGCGCCCGCGCAGCAGGTTGAACGTCAT
>CAXTHU010000229.1:0-2296 GCA_964244125.1 uncultured Sphingomonadaceae bacterium | reverse complement strand
CCGGGACTTGTCCGAATCCCACGCCTTGAAGACGAGCGCCTCGTCCACCGTCATGTTGCTGAAATAGGTCCAGCGGTTGGCCGGGTTGGGGCGATAGACCGTCGTCATCGACCGGAACGGCTCGTCGCTGCCCGGCAGGTCGAGGATCGCCTCGGCCGGCTCCTCGTCCGCCAGCGAGACGGTCCGCGCGTCGCAGACCGCCAGCGGCAGATCCTGCGGCGGATCGGAGAAGACGCGCCACACGTTATACAGCGCGCATCGCGAATAATCGCCGACCACCTCGCCCACCTGGTCCAGGATCGCCTTCGACGTCTGATCGGTGAAGTCGGCGTGGGGGAAGCGGGCCGGGCGGTCGTCGCCGGCCTTCACGTAATCCGTGCGCTTGCGCCCGAACCGCACCCCGACACCCAGGCCGACCGTGAAGAAGGCGCCCGTCAGCTCGCGGATCAGCGCCGCCGCCTCGTCGGGATATTCGCTCTGCACCCTGTCGTGATCCATGAAGTCGGTGATGGCCGACTTGTGCGGCACCAGTCGGAATCCCTCGACGTCGAGGCTGAAGCTGTCGATCTCGGGGCGGCCGTCGACGATCGGCATCTCGACGGGCACGACGCGCATCGTCGTCCTGCTGCGATCCTCGGTGTAATAGCACAGCGGGGCAGCGGGATCGTCGGTCGGCGGATCGCGGAGATAGTCGAAGGTCGCCGTCACGTCGCCGGTGGGGAAGTCGGTCATTTCAAGCACCTCTGATTGTTGTTGCGCGATCGGGTGACGGTCCTTCGGCCGCCAGGGCGGGGGTCAGCACCATGCGGTCGATGATGACGCTCACCTCCTCCGCCGAGCGATCCTGGCCCTGCTCCAGCCACCAGCCGATGATCGTCAGGACGGAGGTGACCATATGGATCGGCCCGAGACTTTCGGGCAGCCATGACGCCGTGGCCGTCCGCGACAGATCGACCTGCCTGATCGCCCGCGCGAGGATTTCCTCGCGGACGGCGTTCCCCGCGCCGCCGACCAGCAGCGCGACGAAGATCGGACGCCGCTCCTCGACGAAACGGCAGAGTGTCAGCGCGGCCGATCGGCTTTCGGCGGCCAGCGCCAGCGGCGCGAGCCGCAGCATCGTCTCGCTGATGAAGCCCTCCGCGACGTCGGCGAGCAGCGCGTCCTTGTCGCGGTAATGGCGGAAGAAGGTCGCATAGCCGACGCCGGCCTTCTGCGCGATCTCGCCGATCGAGATGCCGGCATAGGGCCGCTCGCCGGTCAGTTCCAGGACGGCGGCGCGCAGGGCGGCACGCGTCCTGACCTGCCGGACATCGAGCGGCCTCGACCCCGAAAGCGGCCTTGACTCCGATACGCTGCTAGCCATAAACATGAGCCATCATGTATCATAAATCCGGTTTACCGCAATCTTTATCCTGCGGCATGCCGGGACCGGGCAAGACGGCATGACGATGCCAAGGGGCTATTCCGCCCTGGCGATATCTGCGGCATGCTGTCCGGAGGGGCGCTTTGCGGCGCCCGATTGCGCCTCCCGCGCGCTATGTGATGGAGAAGATCGTTCAGGGCCTGCCGCCTGCGGCGCGCCGACCTCATCAATCTGGAGCCGCATATGTTCGACATCGTGATCCGTGGGGGCAGCATCATCGACGGCACCGGCACGCCCGCCCGGCCGGGCGACGTGGCGATCGCCGACGGCCGCATCGTCGCCGTCGGCATCGTCGAGGGCGAGGCGCGCGAGACGATCGACGCGAGGGGCGCGCTCGTCACGCCGGGCTTCATCGACGTCCACACGCATTATGACGGCCAGTTCCTGTGGGACGACCGGCTCGAACCCAGTTTCTCCAACGGCGTCACCACCGCGATCGGCGGCAACTGCGGCGTCGGCTTCGCGCCCGTGCGCCGGGGCTATCGCCAGAAGCTGATCGAGATGATGGAGGGTGTCGAGGACATCCCCGGCATCGTGCTGGACGAGGGGCTCGACTGGAACTGGGAAAGCTTCCCCGACTATCTCGACCGGATCGACGCGCGGGAATATACGATCGACGTCGCCACCCAGCTGGCGCATGCGCCGCTCAGGCTCTACGTCATGGGCGACCGCGCGCTGACCCACGAGAAGGCGACCGACGCGGACATCGCCGAGATGGCGCGGCTGACGCGCGAGGCGATGGCGGCGGGCGCGGTCGGCGTGTCCGGCTCACGCATCCTCGAACATCGCTCCAGCATCGGCGAGCATGTCTTCGGCACCTTCGCCGAGGATCGCGAGGTGCTGGCGCTGGCGCAGGCGATGGGCGAGACCGGC
>CAXTHU010000228.1:0-2304 GCA_964244125.1 uncultured Sphingomonadaceae bacterium | reverse complement strand
GATGATGGGCGCGAGGCCGGCCGCGGGCGCGGCGGCGGGCATCGCGAGCGCCAGCGCCGTGGCCAGCAGCGCGCCGGCGAAACTGACGTGGCGCATACGCTCGCGTCCCCTCTGGCCGGGCGGACTTCCGCTCCGAACTTGGGAGAAGTCTGCACGACTCGCTGGAATCACGCAACAATCGCCCGATTCGGGTCAGCGTTCACGGAGCACGGCCCGTCCCGAAGCCGAACCCGTCGCGGACAGCATGCTCCTGCGGAAGCGGAACCCCGCATGTCATGTCGTGAGCTCAATCCTCCAGGAACAGTTCGGCGGCCGCGTCGAGGATGGCGTCCGTGTCGAGCCGGTATGCGCGATAGAGGTCGATGAGGTCGCCGGTCTGGCCGAAGCGGTCGACGCCGAGCGGGCTGATCCGCATGCCCTTGACGCCGCCGAGCCACGACAGCGTACCCGGCGCGCCGTCGATCACCGTGACCAGGCCGGCCCGCGGGGATAGTTCGGACAGCAGGTCTTCCACATGGCTGGAGCCGCGCGTCCCGCCGCTCCATCGCGCGGCGCGGCGGTCCGACCAGCCGCGATGCAGCAGGTCGGGCGAGGTCACGTTCAGGAGGCCGATGCCCGGCACGTCGTCGCCCAGCTGCTCCCACGCCGCCAGCGCCTCTGTCGCGACGGCGCCGGTGAAGACGATCGCCGCTCCGGCACCGGGCCGCGGCCGGCGTAGCCAGTAGCCTCCCTTCAAGGCCGGATCGGTCCAGGCGTCGTCCTCGCGGGCGACCTGCGGGACCGCGCGGGTGGTCAGCCGCAGGTAGACGGAACTGCCGTCCGGCCGCTGCATGTGATCGAACGACCATCGCATGATCGCGGCGAGTTCGTCGGCATAAGCCGGCTCGAAATAGACGAGGTTGGGCTGGCCCATGCCGATCAGCGGCGTCGCGATCGACTGGTGCGCGCCGCCTTCCGCCGCCAGCGTGATGCCTGCCGGCGTCCCCACCAGCAGGAAGCGCGCGTCCTGGTAGCAGCCGTAGTTGAGCGCATCGAGGCCGCGGGCGATGAACGGGTCGTAGACGGTGCCGACGGGCAGCAGCCGCGTGCCGAAATGCGGCGCGGCCAGCCCGAGCGCCGCCAGCAGCGTGAAGAAGTTGCTCTCGGCGATGCCCAGCTCGATATGCTGGCCCGCGGCGTGGGCCGACCATTTCTGCACCGAAGGTATCTTCGCGCTGCGGAAGACGTCGGCGACTTCCCGCCGGCGGAACAGGCCCCGCTGATTGACGAAGGCGCCAAGGCCGGTGGTCTGGGTGACGTCGGGCGCGGTCGTCACGATCCGGTCCGCCAGCGGCGCGCCGGACTTCGCCAGATCGAGCAGGATCCGCCCGAAGGCCGACTGGGTCGACTGGACAGCACCTTCGGGCACCGGCAGGTGGTCCGGCACGGGGACGGCCGCCGCCGCCGGCTCTCCGTCCGCGCGGGCGAGCGCGCTCGATCCGACGAACGCCCGCAGCCGCGCCGCGACATTGTCGCCCAGCCCGCCCCATGCGTCCCACTCATGCCCCGGCTCGATGCCGAGGCCGGCGCGATAGCGATCCATCTGCGCGGGGTTCATCATCCCCGAATGGTTGTCCTTATGCCCGGCCAGCGGCAGGCCGTGGCCCTTCACCGTATAGGCGATGAAGAGCGTGGGACGCTCGTCGCCGGCCGCGTCGAAGGCGTCGATCAGCGTCTCGACGCAGTGGCCGCCGAGGTCGGTCATCAGGCGCGCGAGCGCCTCGTCGTCGAAATCGCCGACCAGCGCGCGCACGTCCGGCAGGTCGCCGATGTCGCGCAACAGCCGTTCGCGCCACGCCGCCCCGCCCTGGAAGGTGAGCACGGCGAAATCGGCGTTCGGGCAGTCGTCGATCCATTGCTCCAGCGCCCCGCCGCCGGGGCGGACGAACGCCTCCCGCTGCCGCCGGCCGTGCTTCAGCGTGACGACGCGCCAGCCGCACGTCTCGAAGATGTCGTCGAAGCGGTCGAACATCCGGTCCGCGGTCGTGGCGTCCAGCGACTGGCGGTTATAGTCGACGATCCACCAGCAGTTGCGCACGTCGTGCTTGAACGCCTCGATCAGGCATTCGTAGATATTGCCCTCGTCGAGTTCGGCGTCGCCCATCAGCGCGATCATGCGCCCGGCGTCCCGTTCCCCAAGCCGGCCGTGGGCGATCAGATAATCCTGCACCAGGCTGGTGAAGGCGGTGATCGCCACGCCCAGTCCGACGGAGCCGGTCGAGAAGTCGACGGGGATGACGTCCTTCGTCCGGCTCGGATAGCTCT
>CAXTHU010000227.1:0-2402 GCA_964244125.1 uncultured Sphingomonadaceae bacterium | reverse complement strand
CCGATAACCCTCCCATGCGCTATCTCCACACCATGATCCGGGTCGCCGACCCGGCCGCCACCATCCGCTTCTTCGGACTGCTCGGTCTGCGCGAGGTCAGGCGGATGGACAACGCGCAGGGCCGCTTCACCCTCATCTTCCTCGCCGCCCCCGGCGACGAGGACGCGCAGGTGGAGCTGACCCATAATTGGGACGAGACCGGGCCTTACCCCGGCGGGCGCAATTTCGGCCATCTGGCCTATCGCGTCGACGACATCTACGCGACGTGCCGGCGGCTGGCCGATGCCGGCGTCACCATCAACCGGCCGCCGCGCGACGGCCACATGGCCTTCGTCCGCTCGCCCGACGGCATCTCGGTCGAGCTGTTGCAGGACGGCAGCCTGCCGCCGGCCGAGCCGTGGGCATCGATGCCGAACACGGGCAGCTGGTAATGCCGCTGGAGGTCCTCCGCATCCCCGCCCTGTCGGACAATTACATCTGGCTGGTGCATGAGCCGGCGAGCGGCGAGACGATGGTGGTCGATCCGGCGGTGGCCGAGCCGGTGCTGGCGGCGGCCGACGCGCGCGGCTGGCGCATCGGGCAGGTCTGGAACACGCACTGGCACCCCGACCACACCAGCGGCAACGCCGGGATCAAGGCCGCGACCAGTTGCAGGATCACCGGCCCCCGCGCCGAGGCGGCCCGCATCCCGACCCTCGACGTGGCCGTCGGCGAGGGGGATCGGGTCAGGCTCGGCGGGCTGGAGGCGGTGGTGCTGGAGGTGCCGGCGCATACCGCCGGGCACATCGCCTTTCACATGCCAAGCGAGGCGGCGGTGTTCGTCGGCGATACGCTGTTCGCCATGGGCTGCGGCCGGCTGTTCGAGGGGACGGCGGCGCAGATGTTCGCCAACCTGGCCCGGCTGAAGGCGCTGCCGCCCGAGACGACAGTCTATTGCGCGCATGAATATACCGAGGCGAACGGCCGCTACGCGCTGGTCGCCGAACCGGACAACGCCGCCATCGTCGCGCGCATGGCCGAGGTGCTGCGGCTGCGCGCGGCCGGCGAGGCGACGGTGCCGACCACCATCGCCGCCGAACGCGCGACCAACCCGTTCATGCGCGCCCGCGACGTGGCGGAACTGGCCGAGCGCCGCGCCGCCAAGGACGGCTTCGGGGGCTGATCGCCAAGGTCGTGCGTTGACCCACGGCACTCTCTCAAGGACCATCGATGCGCCTGATCCTCGCCCTCCTCGCTGCCGCGGCCCTCGCCACGCCCGTCTTCGCCGATCGTCCGCTGAGCGCCAGGGATGCGGCGCGGCTGGAGAAGCGGCTGGCCGGGCGGACGCCGGGCAAGCCGGTCTCCTGCATTCCCGGCCGGCAGAACATGCATGTCGAGCAATATGGCGAGCGGACCCTGCTCTACACCGACGGCGCGGCGAACAGCTCGCCGCTCTATCGCAACGATCCCGCCGGCGGCTGCAACCAGGCCGGGCGAGGCTATGCCATCGTGTCGCGGACGACCATCGGCCAGGTGTGCAGCGGCGACATCATCCAGATCCGCGACCAGCGGCTGGGGATCGACTATGGGTCCTGCGTGCTGGGGCGCTTCACACCCTATTCGCGGGTGAGGAAGTAGGGACCGTTATCCCAGCGCCGCCTGCTTCTCTTCGGCCAGCCGGTCTAGCTGCGCCCGGCTCTTGCGCTCCGCATCGGTCCTGAGCTGGCCGCAGGCGGCGGCGATATCGCGTCCGCGCGGCCGGCGGATCGGCGCCGAGATGCCGGCCTCGAACACGATCTCGGAGAAACGCGCCACCCGCCCCGGCGCCGAACATTCGTAAGGCGCGCCGGGCCAGGGATTGAACGGGATCAGGTTGACCTTGGCCGGCAGCTTGTATTTGCGCAGCAGCCGGACGAGTTCGCGCGCATCCTCGTCGCTGTCGTTGACGCCCTTCAGCATGACGTATTCGAAGGTGATGCGCCGCGCATTGTTGGCGCCGGGATAGTCGGCGCAGGCCTGGAGCAGTTCCCCGATGCCGTATTTGCGGTTCAGCGGCACGATCTCGTCGCGCACCGCCTTCGTGACGGCATGGAGCGAGACGGCGAGGTTGACGCCGATCTCCTCGCCGGCGCGCGCCATCAGCGGCACGACGCCGGAGGTGGACAGGGTGATGCGGCGGCGGGAGAGCGCCAGGCCGTCGCCATCCATCACCAGGCGGACGGCGTCGCGCACCGCGTCGAAATTATACAGCGGCTCGCCCATGCCCATCAGGACGATGTTGGTCAGCATCCGCCCCTCGGGCGCGCTGGGCCATTCGCCGAGCGCGTCGCGCGCCAGCATCACCTGGCCGACGATCTCGCCCGCCGTGAGGTTGCGCACCAGCCGCATCGTGCCGGTGTGGCAGAAGCGGCAGTTGAGCGTGC
>CAXTHU010000226.1:0-2418 GCA_964244125.1 uncultured Sphingomonadaceae bacterium | reverse complement strand
GACATCGCCAAGATGGTCCAGGCGCCGATCCTCCACGTCAACGGCGACGATCCCGCCGCCGTCACCTTCGCCACCAAGCTGGCGGTCGAGTTCCGCCAGACGTTCAAGCGCGACGTGGTGATCGACATGTGGTGCTATCGCCGCTTCGGCCATAACGAGGGCGACGAGCCGGCCTTCACCCAGCCGTTGATGTATGACGAGATCAGGCGCCACGCGCCGGTGTCGGCGATCTATGCCGAGCGGCTGGTCGCCGAGGGCGTCATCGACGACGGCTTCCTGAAGCAGACGACCGACGATTTCGTCGCGCTGCTGGAAGGCGAGTTCGAGGCCGCCAAGAGCTACAGGGCGAACGAGGCCGATTGGTTCGGCGGCGACTGGCGCGGGCTGTCCTCCCCCGTCGAGGCGCTGACCGAGCGGCGCGCGGCCGAGACCGGCGTCGCGCCCGGCCGCATCGCCGCGCTGATCCCGCCGCTGACCGAGCCGCCAGCGGACTTCGCGGCGCACAAGACGCTGCTCCGCATCCTGGAGGCCAAGCGCAGGACGCTGGACGAGGGCCAGGGGATCGACTGGGCGACGGCCGAGGCGCTCGCCTTCGGCACGCTGTTGCAGGACGGGCACGGCGTCCGCCTGTCCGGCCAGGACAGCGGCCGCGGCACCTTCTCGCAACGCCACGCCGTCTGGGTCGATCAGGCCAGGGGGACGAAATACATCCCGCTGTCCACCGTCGACCGGCGCTTCCAGGTGCTGGACAGCCCGCTGTCCGAATTCGGCGTGCTGGGCTTCGAATATGGCTATGCCTCGGCCTCGCCCAAGACCCTGGTGCTGTGGGAGGCGCAGTTCGGCGACTTCGCCAACGGCGCGCAGGTCATCATCGACCAGTTCATCGCCGCGGGCGAGGCCAAGTGGCTGCGCGCCAACGGCCTCGTCCTCCTGTTGCCGCATGGTTACGAGGGGCAGGGGCCGGAACATTCGTCCGCCCGGCTGGAACGCTTCCTCCAGCTCTGCGCCGAGGACAACATGCAGGTGGCCAACTGCACCACCCCGGCCAATTACTTCCACATCCTGCGCCGCCAGATGCTGCGGCCGTTCAGGAAGCCGCTGGTCATCATGACGCCCAAGTCGCTGCTGCGGCACAAGTCGGCCGTCTCGCCGCTGAGCGATTTCACCGAGGACAGCCGCTTCCACCGCGCGCTGTTCGATCCCAAGGCGCCGCCGCCCGGGCAGGTCCGCCGCCTCGTGCTGTGTTCGGGCAAGGTCTATTACGACCTCGCCGAGGCGCGCGACGGGGCGGGCGATCGCGGCACGATGATCGTCCGGGTCGAGCAGCTCTATCCCTTCCCGTCCGACGTGCTGGCCGAGGTGCTGGCGCCGCTCGTCAATCTGGAGACGGTGGTCTGGGCGCAGGAGGAGCCGAAGAACGCCGGCGGCTGGAGCTTCGTCGAGCCGCTGATCGAGGAGGCGCTGGCGGCTTCGTCCGTCGCGCCGAAACGCCCCGACTATGCCGGCCGCGCGGCGGGCGCGGCGACCGCGACCGGCTTCGCCAAGCGCCACCAGAGCGAGCAGGCGGCGCTGGTCGCCCAGGCATTGGGCCATGCCAATGCCGGCGCGGTCTCCCGCGCCGCGTGACGCACGAAGAACGGATGTAAGGACCAAGAGATGGCGACCGACGTGAAGGTGCCCGTGCTGGGCGAATCGATCACCGAGGCGACGCTCGGCGCCTGGCTGAAGCAGCCGGGCGATGCGGTGAGGGCCGACGAGCCGATCGCCAGCCTGGAGACCGACAAGGTCGCCGTCGAGGTGCCCGCCCCGGTCGACGGCGTCATGGGCACGCATGCCGTGGCGGCGGGCGACACGGTGAACGTCGGCGCGATCATCGCGGCGATCGAGCCGGCGGGCGCCGCTCCCGCCGCCGCCGCGCCCGCCGCCGCCGCAACCGCCCCGGCGCGGGTCGAGGCGACGCCGGCCGGATACGGCAACCACGGCGAGGCGGCCGAGGGTGCCGGCGAGGACGACGGATCGCCGCTCACCCTGTCGCCCTCGGTCCGCCGGCTGGTGCTGGAGCATGGCGTCGATCCCTCGACCATCCGGGGTACTGGCAAGGACGGCCGCCTGACCAAGGACGACGTGCTGGCCGCCGCCAAGACCGCGCCGCGCCCGGCCCCGGCGCCGGAGCCGGCCGCTCTCCCGCAGGCCGCGCCGGTCCTGCCGCCCGCCCCGGCCGCCGGCGGCCGCCGCGAGGAGCGGGTGCGGATGACGCGCCTGCGCCAGACGGTCGCCCGCCGGCTGAAGGAGGCGCAGAACACCGCCGCCATGCTCACCACCTTCAACGACGTCGACATGGGCGCCGTGATGGCGGCGCGCGCCCGCTACAAGGACCTGTTCGAGAAGAAGCACGGCGTGCGGCTGGGCTTCATGGGC
>CAXTHU010000225.1:0-2428 GCA_964244125.1 uncultured Sphingomonadaceae bacterium | reverse complement strand
GGCCGGCCGGTGCCGTCGCGGCTCGTGACGCGGGTATAACGGCGGCCGCCGGCGCTGGTGCCGGTATCGCGGTCGATCTCCAGCGGCGCGCCGTGCGCCGTCGCCGCCATCGTCATGATCTCGCCCGCGTTCACCTCGCCGACGGTCAGGTCGCGGTCGCCGTGGAAGCTGATGGTGGGGACAAAGCCCCCCGTCTCGCGCAGGACGCCGCCGCCCCGCTTCATCGCCGACAGCGCGCTCGGCAGGTCGCGCGCGGCGCCGCAGGCAAGGCCCGAATGAATGCCGACGGCGGCGAACAGGTCGGGATAGCGCGCCGCCATCACCGCCGCCGCCGCGCCCCCGGCGGACAGGCCGGCGACATAGGCGCGGCGCGGGTCGGCCCGCTCCCGCGACAGGACCTCGCGAACGATGCCGGCGATCAGCGCCGGCTCGCCGCCGTCGCGCCGCTGGTGGCGGGGATCGAACCAGTTCCAGCATTTCTGCGCGTTGGCCGCCGCCGTCTGGCGGGGATAGGCGACGACGAAGCCCAGCTCGTCGGCCAGCCGGTCCATGCCCGTCCCGCGCGCGAAATCCTCCGGCGACTGGGTGCAGCCATGCAGCATCACGACGAGCGGCATCCCCGCCGCCACCCCGGCCGGACGATAGAGGCGATAGCCCTGCGTGCCGGCGTCGCCGCCGTGGCTCCGCTCCGAGACGCTTCCCGGCGCCGGCGCGACCTTCTCCGGCAGGAGGTCGATCGCCGCGCCGGGGATCGGCGCGGCGGCCGGGCCGCCGGCGAGCGCGGCCTGGATCAGCCGGGTCGCATCGCCCGGCGCGCCGGCCCGCGTCAGCCGCAACGCCTCGGCGATGGAGGAATGGAGTGCCATGATGTGATGTCCTTCGGGAGAGTGCGGGGTCAGACGATGCGATCCGCCAGCGCCGCCTTCACCTCGGCGCTGGCATGGAGCGCGCCGAGGACGTTCAGCGAGCGGATGGTGGCGCGGGCGAGATCGGGCGGCACGTCCGCGGCGATGCTGGCCAGCCCCAGGACCTTTATGTCCATCGTGTCGCCCGCCTCCCGCACCCTTTCCAGCGTGTTGCGGGTGAAGTGGTTGATGCCGAGGGTCAGCTGCTTGCGGACGACCGAGGTGCGGGTCGCGTCGCCATGCCGGTCGAGCTGGTTGCGGATCGCGGTGCGGATGAAGTCGGTGCGATTGGCATAGAAGCCGTCGCGCACCAGCAGGTCGATATGGCCGAGATCGACGAAGCCGAGGTTGATCGTGATCTTCTCGCTATCCGCCTTCGGCCTGAACTCCGCATCTTCCATACCTTAGCTCCACCATCCACATGGATGGTATGGGGATGGCGGGCGGCTTAGTCAACGGTCGGCGCGTCGTCCCGGGCCATGAGGGACAGCCCGGCGGCGGCGGCCAGCAGCGCCGCCCCCTGCGGCAGCCGGCCGCGCCGCCGCATCAGCGACAGCCCGATCGTCGCGCAGGCCGATGAGAGCATGCCCAGCCGCTTCAGGCCGAGCGCGCGGACGAGGCGCGAACCCGTCCGCGCCGCCACATAGTCGGCCGCGACCGAGTGCCGCGCGGGCAACCCGTCGTCGGCACCGGCCCGCGCGGGCGGCGCCGGCCGCTCGGCCGCTTCCGCGTCGCCCGCGACATGATCCGCCGCCCACGCGCCGCGCCGGCCGATCGGCCTGGCCGCGCCGACCGTCGTGTCGACGGCGGTCTGATGCTCGACCTCCGCATTGATCTCGGCCCCGAACAGCAGGACGTAGCTCGACAGGTAGAGCCAGGTCAGCAGCACCACCACCGCGCCGAGCGAGCCGTAGGTGGCGTTGTAGTTGCCGAAGTTGGCGACGTAGACGCCGAAGCCCAGCGTCAGCGCCAGCCACATCGCCGCGGCGAACACCGAGCCGGCGGTGAGCCAGATCCAGCGCGGCTTCTCGCGCGACGGGCCGTAGCGGTAGAGCGTCGCCGCCCCCGCCGCCCCGGCCAGCGCCAGCGCCGCGTATGACGCGAGCTTGCCGAGGAGGAGGACGAAATCCGGTACACTCGGCAGCAGGCTTTCCAGATGCCCCAGCGCGGCGATCGCCACGGCGGCGAGGATGGCGACCGCGACGGCGGCGGCGGTCATGCCGAGCGCCAGCAGGTTGACGACGACGAAGCCGCGCTTCTCCTTTTCCTCATAGGCGACGTTCAGCGCGGTCACGATCGAACCGGCGGCGTTGCGCGCGCCGAACACCGCCAGCGCCAGCGCCATCAGCAGGCCCAGCCCCTTCTTGCCGCCCGAGGTCTGGACGACGTTCATCAGCTGCTCGCCGATCAGCCTGGCCGCGTCGGCGGGCATGACCGAGGTCAGCTCGCGCATGTTCCGGATGACGGTGGCCGGTTCGGCCACCAGGCCGTAGCTCAGCACGATCGCGCCGAGCAGCGGGACG
>CAXTHU010000224.1:0-2450 GCA_964244125.1 uncultured Sphingomonadaceae bacterium | reverse complement strand
TGTAGATGTTGGCCGGGATCGGCTCGATGCAGGCCGAGGTGCCGCCGCAGATGATCGAGATCGACGCGGTCGGCGCGATCGCCATCTTGCAGGAGAAACGCTCCATCACCCCGGCGTCGTGGGCGTCGGGGCAGGCGCCGCGCTCGACCGCCAGCTGCATCGACGCCTCGTTCACCTGGGCCGAGATATGCTTGAAGATCCTGAGGTTCCAGCTCTTGGCCATGGCGCCTTCGAACGGCAGCCCGCGCGCCTGGAGGAAGCTGTGGAAGCCCATGACGCCGAGACCCACCGACCGCTCGCGCTCGGCGGAATATTTCGCCCGCTCCATGCCCGGCTCGGCCCGCGCGATATAGTCTGTCAGCACGTTGTCGAGGAAGCGCATCACGTCCTCGATGAAGCGCCGGTCGCCCTGCCACTCGTCCCAGGTCTCCAGGTTCAGCGACGACAGGCAGCAGACCGCGGTGCGATCGACGCCATACTGGTCGACCCCGGTCGGCAGCGTGATCTCCGAACAGAGGTTCGACGTGGTGACCTTCAGCCCCACCTCGCGCTGGAACTTCGGCATGGCGTCGTTCACATGGTCGATGAAGACGATATACGGCTCGCCGGTCGCCAGCCGCGTCTCGACCAGCTTCTGGAACAGCGAGCGGGCGTCGACCTCGGCGCGCTTGGAGCCGTCCTTGGGGCTCTTCAGGTCGAACTTGCGGCCGTCGCGCACCGCCTCCATGAAATCGTCGGTCAGCAGCACGCCGTGGTGGAGGTTCAGCGCCTTCCTGTTGAAGTCGCCGCTGGCCTTGCGGATCTCCAGGAACTCCTCGATCTCGGGATGCGACACGTCGAGATACACCGCCGCCGATCCGCGCCTGAGCGACCCCTGGCTGATCGCCAGCGTCAGCGAATCCATCACCCGGACGAAGGGGATGATGCCGGACGTCTTGCCGTTCAGCCCCACCGGCTCGCCGATGCCCCTGACGTTGCCCCAGTAGGTGCCGATGCCCCCCCCGCGACTGGCGAGCCAGACATTCTCGTTCCAGGTGTCGACGATGCCGTTCAGGCTGTCCGACACCGAATTGAGATAGCAGGAGATCGGCAGCCCCCGCCCGGTGCCGCCGTTGGACAGCACCGGGGTGGCCGGCATGAACCAGAGCTTCGAGATATAGTCGTAGATGCGCTGGGCATGCGCCTGGTCGTCGGCATAGGCCGAGGCGACGCGGACGAAGAGGTCCTGATAGCCCTCGCCCGGCAGCAGGTAGCGGTCGTTCAGCGTCTCCTTGCCGAAATCGGTGAGGAGCGCGTCGCGGCCGTGATCGACCTCCACCGGATAGGGCTGCGGCCGCGCGCCGGGGCCGGCCGCGACGGGCGCCGGCGCCGCCCGCGCATCCGGGGTCGCCGCTTCCAGGGTGGTCGTGTCGCTCATGCCGGTCTCGCTACCAGAAAAATCCATGTCCCCGCCCCCAAGGTGGACGCGCCCGCCCGGACCGGCAACACCCCTGTGCTGCCGGGAAAAGCCCGCGTCCATGCTTTGCCATCACGCCACGGACACCATCCATGGGTGTCGTCCGGCCGTTCTCCTACAATGGATAGTGCTCTTCAGACCGTCAGCGCAAGAGGCAATTTGGGCCCGTGCGACCATCGATGCGACCGGCCTCCCGCCTGCCCGGCGCCACGCCCGCGCCCGATCACGTCGCGCAAGGGGCCGCCACACCCGACGCGGCGCGAACATCATGGACTTCCGCCCGCCGGGTCCGCCGCTCGACGGTGGAAAAGCGGCGGGCGCCGGCGTAAGACCGGGCATCATCGTGGGGGAAATTGGCCATGACGACGATCATCAAGGAAGCCGATCTGGTCGAGAGCGTCGCCGACGCGCTCCAGTTCATCAGCTACTACCACCCGATGGATTATATCCGCGCGCTGGGGCAAGCCTATGAGGCCGAACAAGGCCCGGCGGCCAAGGACGCCATCGCCCAGATCCTGACCAACAGCCGCATGTGCGCCGAGGGCCACCGGCCGATCTGCCAGGATACCGGCATCGTCACCGTCTTCGTGAAATGGGGCCAGGACTGCCGGCTGGAAAGCACGCTGTCGCTCCAGGAAGTCGTCGACGAGGGGGTGCGCCGCGCCTACAACCATCCCGAGAACCGGCTGCGCGCCTCGATCGTCGCCGATCCCGCCTTCGGCCGCGGGAACACGAAGGACAACACCCCCTCGGTGTTGAACGTCGAGATGGTGCCCGGCCATCATGTCGAGGTGATCGTCGCGGCCAAGGGCGGCGGCTCCGAGAACAAGTCCAAGTTCGTCATGCTGAACCCGTCCGATTCGATCGTCGACTGGGTGCTGGAGATGGTGCCGAAGATGGGCGCCGGCTGGTGCCCGCCCGGCATGCTCGGCATCGGCATCGGCGGCACGGCGGAAAAGGCGATGACGCTCGCCAAGGAATCGCTGATGGGCGA
>CAXTHU010000223.1:0-2466 GCA_964244125.1 uncultured Sphingomonadaceae bacterium | reverse complement strand
CGCCTTCCACAAGATGGGCGGTGTGCCAAAGGTGACGGTGCTGCGGGTCGTAGACGTCGGCGACGATGGGCAGGCGCATGCGGTGCCGGATAGCTGGCACGGCGAGGGGCCGCCGCCGAAGCTGCGCGTGATCGAGCGCGGACGGCGCGGCGCGCTCGGCCCCGGCGACCGGCTGCTGGCGCGGACGGAGGAGGCGGGCAGCGGCTGGGTCGCACATCCGATGAAGCGGCTGGCGCGCGGCGAGGAGCAGGTACTGGGCGTGCTTCATGCCGAAGGTGATCGGCTGTGGCTGAAGCCGGTCGATAAGCGCGAACGGCGTGAGCTGCCGGTGTCCGACGCGGGTGAGGCGGGCGTCGGCGATCTGGTGCTGGCGGAGAAAAGCGGTCGGCCGCCCCGTATCACCGCGCGCGTCGTCGAGCGCCTGGGCGAGCCGTTTGCGCCGCGCAGCTTCAGCCTGATCGCGATCCACAAACATGGCATCCCCGACCGTTTCGCCGAAGAGACGCTGGCCGAGGCCGCGCGCATGGCGAAGCAGCCTCCGGGGGAAGGCCGCGAGGATCTGCGCCACCTGCCGATCGTCGCGATCGACCCGGCCGATGCGCGCGACCATGACGATGCCGTCTGGGCCGAGCCGGACGGGGCCGGCGGCTTCCGCGCCATCGTCGCCATCGCCGACGTCGCCTGGTATGTCCGCCCCGGCGGCGCGATCGACCGCGAGGCGCGCCGGCGCGGCAACAGCGTCTATTTTCCCGACCGGGTGGTGCCGATGCTGCCCGAGCGGCTGTCGGCCGACGTCTGCTCGCTGAAGGCGGGCGAGGATCGCGCGGCGATCACCTGTCACCTCTCGATCGATGCGGACGGCGCGATCACGGCGTGGCGCTTCACCCGCGCGGTGGTGCGGATCGCGGCGAACATCGCCTATGAGGACGCGCAGGCGATCGCCGACACATTCCTCCCCGGCACGGGGAGGGGTCCCCCTCCCCGTGCCGGGGAGGAATTGGAAGCCGTCCTCCGCCCCCTGTGGGATTGCTGGGCCGCCCTCGCGAAAGCCCGCGACGCCCGCGAGCCGCTCGATCTCGACCTGCCCGAGCGCCGCGTCGTCCTCGACGAGAAGGGCCGCATCCTCTCCGTCGCGGCCCGCGAGCGGCTCGACGCGCACCGGCTGATCGAGGATTACATGATCGCCGCCAACGTCGCCGCCGCCAAAGCGCTGGAAGCGAAGAAGGCGCCGGTCATGTATCGCGACCACGAGCCGCCGAGCCGCGAGAAGCTGATCGCGCTGAAGGATTACGTGAAGACCTTCGGCATCGCCTTCGCGCTCGGCCAGGTGGTGAGGCCCGCCACGTTCAACCGCCTGCTGGCCCAGGTCGGCGATGCGGACCACCGGCCGCAGGTGA
This sequence comes from uncultured Sphingomonadaceae bacterium, assembly GCA_964244125.1. Lineage (GTDB taxonomy): Bacteria > Pseudomonadota > Alphaproteobacteria > Sphingomonadales > Sphingomonadaceae > Solisphingomonas. The sequence goes on along the minus strand of CAXTHU010000223.1, from coordinate 1,069 downwards.
TGGAGCAGGTGCTGCGCAGCCAGACGCAGGCCTATTACGCCCCGCGCAACACCGGCCATTTCGGCCTGTCGCTCGCCAGCTACGCCCATTTCACCTCGCCGATCCGCCGCTATGCCGACCTGGCCGTCCATCGCGCGCTGGTCGGCGCATATGGGTTGGAGGTGACGTTGCCGGCTTCCACCCTCGCCGACCTGCCGCGCGGCACCGCGCTGTCCCCGGCCGATGCCGCCGGGATGGAGCCGCTGGGCGAGGCGATCAGCCGGGCCGAGCGCCGCGCGATGGAGGCCGAGCGCGAGACGGTCGACCGCTATGTCGCGGCGTATCTGTCGACGAAGGTCGGCGAGCTGATCGAGACGCGGATCACCGGCGTGAAGGATTTCGGCTTCTTCGCCACGGTGGAGGGCCTCGGTGGCGACGGCCTCGTGCCCGTCTCGACGCTGGGGGCCGAGCATTTCCGCTATGACGAGGCGAGCCAGTCGCTGGAGGGCGAGGCGAGCGGCATCCGCTTCACCCCCGGCCAGCGCCTGACGCTGCGGTTGGTGGAGGCGAACCCGATCAGCGCCTCGCTCCGCTTCGCCCTGCCCGACGGCGAGGAGGGGGCGGGGGGCCTGCGTCCGAGACTGCGGCGCGGGCGGCCGGCGAATATCCGCCACCAGGGGCGGCGGCGGTAGCTACTTCAGCCGCGGCAGCGTCACTCCCCGCTGGCCCATATATTTGCCCGCCCGGTCGGCATAGCTGGTCTCGCAGGGTTCGTTGCCCTGGAGGAACAGGAACTGGCACGCGCCCTCGTCGGCGTAGACCTTGGCCGGAAGCGGGGTGGTGTTGGAGAACTCCAGCGTCACATGCCCCTCCCATCCGGGCTCCAGTGGGGTGACGTTCACGATGATGCCGCAGCGGGCATAGGTGGATTTGCCGAGGCAGATCACCAGCACGTCGCGTGGCACGCGGAAATATTCGATCGTGCGGGCCAGCGCGAAGCTGTTGGGCGGGATGATGCAGCAGGCGGTCTGGCGATCGACGAAGCTGTTGGCGGCGAAGTCCTTGGGATCGACCGTCGCCGAATCGACGT
>CAXTHU010000222.1:0-2490 GCA_964244125.1 uncultured Sphingomonadaceae bacterium | reverse complement strand
CAGCGGCACCGCCAGCAGCGCCCCCGTCGTCCCCCACACCCAGCCCCAGAAGCTCAGCGCGACCAGGATCAGCAGCGGGTTGATCGTCAGCCGCCGCCCGACGATGGTCGGCGTCAGCACGTTGGCCTCCAGCAGGTGGATGGCGACGAACAGCCCGGCCGGCAGCAGCGCCGGCCCCACCTCGGCGAAGGTCATCAGCCCGCCCAGCGCCAGCAGCAGCGCGGCGACGATCGGCCCCAGATAGGGGACGTAGTTCAGCAGCGCGACGATCCCGCCCCACATCAGCGGCGTCGGCATGCCGATGACATGGAGCCCCAGCGACACCGCGCAGCCGAGCGACAGGTTGATGAGGGTGATCGTGCCGAGATAGGAGGAGGTCGCGTCGACCACGTCCTGGATCACCCGCGCCGTCGCCATCGCGCTGGAGAAGCTGCCCCGGCTGGTGATCGTCCGCCGCCGCATCCCCGTCCACCCGGCGAGGAAGAAATAGACCACCAGCGCGCCGAAGAACATCTGGAGGATGGCGTGCGGCGCCGAGGTGGCGACGAGGGCGAGGAGCGAATCCGGCGTCTCCACCGTCACCGTGCGCGACGCGACGGCGCGGGTCAGCGCCACCTGGCGGCTGGTCTCGTTGATGAACTTGTCGAGGCTGGCGTAGATGTCGATCAGCGGCGTCAGCGTCGTCTTCACCTGGCCGATCCGCTGCGGCAGGCGCGCCACCCAGTCGGAGGCGGGGAAGATGATCGAGGCGATGGCGATGTTGGCGACGCCCAGGAAGAAGGCGACGCAGACCAGCGCCGCGACCTTCGCCGGCATCCGCCGCCGCTCCAGCCATTCCAGCAGCGGCACGAGCGCGATGGCGATCACCAGCGCGGCGGTGACCGGCAGGAAGAAGTCCGCCCCCAGCTTCAGCGCGAAAGGCAGCGCCAGGATCAGGCCGATGCCGCAGACGAGGGTCAGCGACGCCAGCAGCCGGTCGCGGCCATAGTCGGACGTCGCCGCCGGCCGATGCGGGACGGGCGCCGGCGCGCCGTCGGCGAGCGGCACGCCCCCGACGACCCTGCCCTCCCCGTCGCTCACCCGCCAGTCCATCGCCATGCCCCCGACTCGGGTTTGCCCTACCCTAATATGGCGCGAAGCCACAGTCGGGAATCGCCCTCGCCGCTTGCGCCCCCGCCCGCCGGACTGTCGCTCGCCGACGTCGCGGTGCCCGAGCCGGGCCGGGCGAGGTGGCGGTGTGGATCGGGGCGGCGCCGATGCGGACGGCCTATGTGAAGCGCGCGACGGGCGAGAAATACCTGATAAACCCGAACAAGGACGTGGCATAGGGTAGTTGTGATCGAACTAAAATCTTCCCTCTCCTGAAGGGGAGGGGCTGCAAAACCGGACCACCTCCATCCATGACCGACCTCGCCATCCTCTACGAACATCCCGCCTGGTTCGCGCCGCTGTTCGCCGCGCTGGACCGGCGCGGCGTCGATCATGTCGCGTTCCGGCCCGATGGCCATTTCGATCCCGCCGATCGCATTCCGCCGGCCCGCGTGGTGTTCAACCGCATCGCCATGTCGAGCTTCCTGCGCGCGGACGAGCATCCGATCTTCCACGCCGCCGCCCTGCTCGATCACTGGCACCGCGCCGGCGCGCGGGTAATCAACGGCGCGCAGGTGCTGGCGATCGATGCGTCCAAGGCGCGGCAGCTGTCGCTGATCGCCGGCCTCGGCCTCGCCATTCCCGCCACCCGCGTCGTCCATCGCGCCGCCGACGTCGCGCCGGCGGCCGAGACGGTCGGCTTCCCGCTGGTGGTGAAGGCCAATATCGGCGGATCGGGCGCCGGCATCGTCCGCTTCGACGGCCGCGACGAACTGCGCGCCGCCGTCGCCGACGGCGGCCTGCCCGCCAGCATCGACGGCGTGCTGCTGGTGCAGGGCCATGTCCCGGCGCGCGACGGCCGGGTGACGCGGATCGAGACGCTCGACCGCCGCTTCCTCTACGCGCTCGACATCGCCGGCGGCGGCGCCTTCGATCTCTGCCCCGCCGATGCCTGCGCCATGCCCGGCACGCCGGCCATCACGATGGCCGCCGTCGATCCCGGCCGCCCCTTGCGCGACGCGGCCGAGGCGATCGCGCGCGCCGTCGGTCTCGACGTCGGCGGGGTCGAGGTGATGATCGACGACCGCGACGGGACGCCGCGCTTCTACGACATCAACGCGCTGTCCAACTTCGTCGCCCGGCCGCTGGACGTGCTGGGCTGGGAGCCGCATGACCGGCTGGTCGACTATATCGTCGGCGTCATCGCGGAGGCGCGCGGCTGATGCGCTACGGCTACTGGACCCCGGTCTTCGGCGGCTGGCTGCGCAACGTCGCCGACGAGGGGATGGAGGCGAGCTGGGACTACACGAAGCGCCTGACGCGGCGCGCCGAGCGCATCGGCTACGACCTGACGCTGATCGCCGAGCTGAACCTCAACGACATCAAGGGCATCGACCGGCC
>CAXTHU010000221.1:0-2491 GCA_964244125.1 uncultured Sphingomonadaceae bacterium | reverse complement strand
ATGGTCGCGCGCATCGGCCGGGTCGATCGCGACGATCGGCAGGTGGCGGAGATCCTCGCGCCCCTGCCCCTCCGGATCGAGCAGCGGCAGGACGGCGGCGGCGTCCGCCTCGGCCAGCGTCTCGTCGGAGAAACGGTCGGGAATGCCGTATTTGTGGATCGCGACGAGGCTGAAGCTGCGCGGCGCGAAGGGATCGCCCAGCCGCTCGGTGACGCGGGCGGTGAGGCGCGGCGGGCGGCCGCTCTTCTCGGCCAGCACCAGGTCGCCCGGCTCGGCGTCGCCGGCGTCGGACACCGGCCACTCCCGCCGCTCGCGCTTGTCGACCGGCTTCAGCCACAATCGATCGCCCTCGCGGTGGAGCACGCCCAGCACCAGCTCCTCGCCGCGCGGCAGGCGCTTCATCGGATGGGCGAGCAGCCCCTTCCCGGCCTCCTCGGTGCGCGCCAGGATGCGGTCGCCGACGCCCAGCGCCGTGCCCTTGCCGCGCCGCTCGACGACGCGCAGGCGGGGCGGCGGCACGTCCTCGGCCTCCCAGCGTTCGGGCACCGCGATCGGCTGGCCGCCGTCGACGTCGACGATCCGCAGCACCGTCACCTTCGGCACCCCGCCCATCTTGTGGAACGCGCGGCCGGGGGCGAGATCGACCAGCCCCTCGTCGGTCATGTCCTTCAGCAGCGCCTTCAGCGCGATCTTGTCGGCGCCATGCAGCCCGAAGGCGCGCGCGATCTCCCGCTTGCCGGCGGGCGTGTCGCTGGTCGTGACGAACTTCAGGATCTGGTCGCGGGTGGGGAGAGGCATGGAGGGGAGATAGGGCGTAACGCCGCTGGCGTCACCTGATCCTCCCCGGCCCGGGGATCGTGGCGAAATCCATCCGTCACCCCGGACGGCGGAGGGGGTAGCTCGAAGCGATACACCTTCCTGTTCCCCGGCGAAGGCCGGGGTCCAGTCGGGGGACGCTGGTGAAGCGCGCATCGCCAGAGCCGCGAAGCCTTTCCGACTGGACCCCAGCCTTTGCCGGGGAACGGGATCTTCGCGAGATGCCGGCGACGATTACGCAACGATCCCCGCGCCGGGAAGGTTCTCCTTCACTCGAACTCCAGGATCACCTCGTCGATCGCGAGACTCGCCCCCTGCGCCGCCGATACGCTCTTGACCGTGCCGCTCTTCTCGGCGCGCAGGATGTTCTCCATCTTCATCGCCTCGACCGCGGCCAGCGGCTGGCCGGCCTCGACCCGGTCGCCGGCGGCGACGTCGAGGCGGGCGAGCAGGCCCGGCATCGGCGAGACGAGGAAGCGGGAGAGATCGGGCGGCGCCTTCTCGATCATGTGGCGGGCCAGCGCCGCCACCGCCGGGCGCCGGACGCGAACCTTGGTCGCCCGGCCGCGCGCGGTGAGCAGATAATGGCCGCGCGCGACGGCGATCCTGATCGACAGCGGCCGGCCGTCCACCTCCGCCTCGATCAGCCGCTGGCCGGGCAGGTAGGGAGCGTCCACCGCCAGGCCGACGCCGTCGACGGTGACGGCGCCGCTCTGCAATTCCACCTCATGCTCCGTATCGCCGGCCCGCACGATCCAGACCGCCGGCGCCGGCACCGGCGCACCGAGCTGGCCGTCGATCGTCCCCGCGCGCTCCGCCCGCACCGCCGCGACGATCGCGGCGACGGCGGCGAGATCGCGGGTGCGCCCCTCGCTCTCCGGCCCGCCGGTGAAGCCGTCGGCATATTCCTCGGCGATGAAGCCGGTGGTGATGTCGCCCGAGCGGAAGCGCGGATGCTGCATCACGCTCGACAGGAAATCGAGATTGTGGCCGATCCCCTCCACCTCGTAGCGGTCGAGCGCCTCGATCTGGCGGTCGACGGCATGTTCGCGCGTCGGGCCGTGGGTGATGAGTTTCGCCACCATCGGGTCGTAGAACATCGAGATGTCCGATCCCTCGACCACCCCGGTATCGACTCGCACCCCGTCGCCCTCGGCCGGCGGGCGGTAACGGATGAGACGGCCGGTCGAGGGCAGGAAGTTGCGGTAGGGATCCTCGGCATAGACCCGCGTCTCCACCGCCCAGCCGTCCAGCCTCACGTCGTCCTGGGTGAAAGCGAGCGGCTCGCCAGCGGCGACGCGGATCATCTGCTCGACGAGGTCGAGGCCGGTGATGCATTCGGTGACGGGATGCTCGACCTGGAGCCGGGTATTCATTTCAAGGAAGTAGAAGCCCCGGCCGGTCGGGTCCGCGCCGGAGACGATCAGCTCGACGGTGCCGGCCGAATGATAGCCGACCGCGCGGGCCAATGCCACGGCCTGCTCGCCCATGGCGCGGCGCATCTCGGGCGTGACGAAGGGCGACGGCGCCTCCTCCACCACCTTCTGGTGGCGCCGCTGAATCGAGCATTCGCGCTCGTTGAGATAGACGATGTTGCCGTGCCGGTCGCCGAGCAGCTGAATCTCGATGTGGCGCGGGCTCTCGATGAACTTCTCGATGAAGACGCGGTCGTCGC
>CAXTHU010000220.1:0-2525 GCA_964244125.1 uncultured Sphingomonadaceae bacterium | reverse complement strand
CGGCGCGGCATCCGCATCGTCGTCCGGCCGACGGCGCTGATCGCCTGGTCCGATGCCCAGCTGCTGGGGCGGATCGTGCGCAACCTCGTCTCCAACAGCCTGAAGTTCACGTCCAGCGGGGCGATCCTCGTCGCCGCCCGCGCGCGCGGCGAGACCGTCCGCATCCAGGTGTGGGACACCGGCTGCGGCATCGCGCCGGAGATGCAGCGACAGATCTTCTGGGAGTTCGTGCAGTCCGCGCCGCCCGCGCAGGCCGACGGGAAGTCGCCCGGCCTCGGCCTCGGCCTGGCCATCGTCGAGCGGCTCAGCCGGCTGCTCGGCCATCCTCTCGGCATGCGGTCCGAACCGGGCCGGGGATCGGTGTTCTGGATCGACGTGCCGCGCCATCGGTCGGGCGCGGCGACGCGCGGCGACGCGCCGCCGGGCCAGGCCGATCTCCCGCGCCTGCCGCAGCCATGCCGGATCGCGCTGATCGAGAACGATCCCGATGTCTGCGACGCGCTGGTGAGGCTGTTGCGGGCCTGGGGCGGACAGGTCGTCTGGTCGCGATCCGCCGCCGCGCTGTCGTCGCGGATCGCCGACGAACCGCCCGACATCCTGATCGCCGACTGGCATATCGACGGCGATGTCGACGGCTTCGCGGCGTTCGACCGGCTGGAACGGCGCTTTCACCGGACGATACCCGGCATCGTCCTGACCGGCAGCTATGATTTCGACGAGATCAGGCGCGCCAATCCGGCGCTGCGCAAGGTCATCCACAAGCCGGTCCTGCCCGACGTGCTGTTCGCGGTCCTGAACGCCGAGCTTGCCAGATCGGGCTTTCCCGCGACGCGCTGAAGACGGCGTTCAGTGCCGGGGCTTGACCTTTGCCGACTGGACCTTGCGCAGCAACTGGACGCGGTTGTTGACCTCATAGGCCCGCATGATGGCCGCCAGATGGGTCTTCACCGTCCCCTCGCCCATGCCCAGCCGATAGGCGATCTGCTTGTTCGCGTGGCCTTCCAGCGCCAGTTCGAACACCTCGGCCTGCCGGCGGGTCAGCCGCGGCGGCGGGGCGGCCCCCGCATGGCCGATCCGCTCGCCCTGTCCGGCGACGATATCGGCGGGCACGAAGATGCCGCCGGCGAGCACCAGGGCGATCGCATCGAACAGGACCGCCATGTCCGACGCCTTCGTGACATAGCCGGAAGCGCCGGCACCCAGGCACCGGATCATGTCGTCCGGATCGGTGGAGGCCGACAGGACCAGCATCGGCGCATCGCCCAGCCGCCGGCGCACGCGCGCCAGCCCGTCGGGCAGCACCAGCCCCGGCATATGCAGGTCAACGATCAATATGTCCGGCCGCCCGTGCCGAAGCGCCGCCATCAAGCCGTCGAAATCCTGCGCCTCGACGACCTGCCCGATCCGCTCGTCGCTTTCCAGCGACATGCGCAGACCGGCGCGGAATATGCCGTGATCGTCGGCGATCAGAACCCGCAATGCACCTGGATCGTCACGGGCACGGGTCTTCGGGACATCAGGCTGGCTCAATCTTGGCATGACGCCGGTGCTGCCGGTGAGGATTGAACTCACGATTCAGCTCTACCAACGGGTATAGGCTTGTGCAATGCATCACCGACAACACCCGATGCCAACCCCTTCCGCAGGGGAATCCTGGAAGGGAGGGGAGCGGTTACAGGAAGTGCTCCACCAGGAACGCCACGAAGCTTGCCGTCAGCCCGACCAGGAACACGCGATACGCATAGCCCAGCAGGCGGTATTTCTTGAACTCCAGCACCGCGCCGTTCTGATAGACGTCGCGGGCGAAGGTCTCGAAGATCAGGTCGTCGCTCTTCATCCTGAGGCACAGCTGGTCGATGTAATCCTCTTCCTCCAGCCGGGTGAAGGAGCCGAAGAACAGGAGGTTCAGCCGTCCCTTGTGGTTGGTGTGGATCGCCGGCAGGATCGCCATCACCGCCAGCACCGCCGAGAAGAAGGCGAAGGCGCCCAGGATCAGCATCGGCAGCGGCGCGCCCGATCCCTTGGCCTGGCCGATGGTGAGGGTGAAGATGACGAAGGTCGCGCCCATCAGGATCGACGCCTTCTGGTCGGCCATCTGGCTGAGGTTCACATGCGCGCGCTGGACCGCGACCATCATCTGGACGGCATTGGCGGTATAGGGCTGGGGGATGTGGCGGAGGTCCTCGCGCGGGCCGTCCGTGGGCCAGATGTCTTCGCTCATGACCGCTACATGCACCAGCCGCCCGGCCCCTGCCAAGCCATGGCCGCACCGCCGCCGCAATCGCTTGGCAAGCCCGCCCTCGAATCCTTAAAGGTGCCGGCCATGAGCGACGCGCAAGAGACCTTCGGCCGGGTGGCCGCGCTGATCGAACCGTTCAACAAGAAGCAGGTGGCGCTGGCCGGCGGCACCAGCTTCGCCGGCGACCTGGAGTGGGACAGCCTGACGGTGATGGATTTCGTGGCGGCGGTGGAGGACGAGTTCGACATCCTCATCACGATGAACATGCAGGCCGAGATCGAGACGG
>CAXTHU010000219.1:0-2573 GCA_964244125.1 uncultured Sphingomonadaceae bacterium | reverse complement strand
GGCAGAGCGGGATCAGATCGGCGGTGCGCTTGGCCGCCATGATCCCGGCGACGCGGGCGACGGCGATCACGTCGCCCTTCTTCACCGCGCCGTCGCGGATGGCGGCGAGCGCGGCCGGCGCCATGGCGACGCGGCCGGTGGCGATGGCGACGCGGGCGGTGGCGGGCTTGGTCGAGACGTCGACCATCCGCGCCGCGCCGGCCTCGTCCAGGTGGGTGAGCCGGCTCATCCGCCGAGCAACGCGCGGGTCGCCGCCGCCACGTCCGGTTGCCGCATCAGGCTCTCGCCAACCAGGAAGCGGCGGATGCCGGCATCGGCCAGGCGCGCCAGGTCGTCATGGCCGGCGATGCCGCTCTCGGCGACGAGGGCGACGTCGGCCGGCGCGATCCGGGCCAGACGTTCGGCGACGGCGAGATCGACGGTGAAGTCGCGCAGGTCGCGGCTGTTGACCCCGATCAGGCGGGAGCGGAGGCGCAGCGCGCGCGCCAGCTCCGCCTCGTCATGCACCTCGACCAGCACGTCCATGCCGAGCGCCAGGGCCGCCGCCTCGATCTCGGCCATCGCCCCGTCGCCGAGCGCGGCGACGATGACGAGGATCGCGTCGGCGCCGAGCGCGCGCGATTCCGCCACCTGCCACGGATCGACCATGAAGTCCTTGCGCAGCGCCGGCAGCGCCACGGCATCGCGCGCGGCGGCGAGGAAGGCGTCGTCGCCCTGGAAATAAGGCGTGTCGGTCAGCACCGACAGGCATGCGGCGCCACCCTCGGCATAGGCGCGCGCGTGGGCCGGCGGATCGAAATCGGCCCGGATCAGGCCCTTGGAAGGCGACGCTCGCTTGATCTCTGCGATCAGCCCGAAGCCGGTGGCCGCCGCCGCATCGAGCGCGGCGGCCAGGCCGCGCGGCGGCGATGCGGCGGCGATCATGGCGTCGAGCGCCGCCATCGGCAGCGCCGCCCTGCGCCGGGCGACGTGGGCGCGCTTGGCGGCGCAGATCTCGGCGAGGGTGTCGGGCATCGGGGATGCCTTAGAGCATCCTCCCCGGCACGGGGAGGGGGACCGCGCGAAGCGTGGGGAGGGGGATCGCCGCCCGCACCGCGCTCGGGGAAGGCTCCGCCACCATTTGCCAGAGGGCAAATGGTTTCCTCCCCGTGGCAGGGATCGTTGCGTAATCGTCGCCGGTATCTCGCGAAGATCCTGTTCCCCGGCGCAGGCCGGGGCCCAGTCGGGAAGGCTGCGCGGTTCGGGCGATCCGCGCTTCACGAGCGTCCTCAGCTGGACCCCGGCCTCCGCCGGGGAACAGGAAGCTGTGTCGCTTCGAGCTGCCCCCTCGCCGTCCGGAGTGACGGATGGATTTCGCGACGATCCCATGCCGGGGAGGATCGGCGGGTTGCAAAACGGCTCGATCTGCCGGAGACGGCGAACTGGTCCTTCCCCCCCGAAAGGCGTTCCCCATGCGTGCGTTAACCCTGGTTTCACTCACCGTCCCGCTGCTCGCCTCGACCGCCCTCGCGCAGATGCCGGCCGCCAAGCCGCCGGCCAGGTCGATCGCCGAGACCCATGCCGAGGCGACCGCCGCCGAGGCCGAGGCCGGCTGGGCGCGCGCGCCGGTGGAGGAGCGGGAGGTGAAGTCCGGCCACAGCATCACGGTGGGCGGGCGGACGATGAAATACCAGGCCAACGCCGGCACCCTCACCATCCGCGACGTCGAGGGCAAGCCGACCGCCAGCATGTTCTACACCGCCTATACGCTCGACGGCGCGAAGCCGGGGACGAAGCGGCCGATCACCTTCTTCTACAATGGCGGCCCCGGCTCGCCGACCTTCTGGCTCCACATGGGGTCCTTCGCGCCGATGCGGCTGAAGACGGCGAATCCCGAGTTCATCCGGCCCGCGCCCTACGGCTTCGGCCCCAACGCCGACACTTTGCTCGACAAGACCGACATGGTGTTCCTGGACGCGATCGGCGCCGGCTATTCGCGGCCGCTGGGCGATGCCAGGGGGCGGGACTTCTACGGCGTCGACCAGGATGCCGACGCCTTCGCCCGCGCCATCCTGCGCTACGTCACCAAATACGGCCGGTGGAACAGCCCCAAGTTCCTGTTCGGCGAGAGCTACGGCACCACCCGCTCGGGCGCGCTCGCCTATCAGTTGCAGGATCGGGGCATGGCGCTGAACGGCGTCGTGCTGCTGTCGACGATCATGAACTACGGCTCGCGCCAGCCGGGGCTGGACCAGGTCTATCTCAATTACCTGCCGAGCTTCGCCGCGACCGCCTGGTATCACAACCGCATCCGGGACCGGCCGGCCGACGTCGCCACCGCCGTGGCCCAGGCCCGCGCCTTCGCCGTCGGACCCTATGCCGCGGCGCTCGCCAAGGGCCAGTCGATCACCCCGCAGGAGCGCGACGCCGTCGCCGACCGGATGTCGGCGATGATCGGCCTCTCGCCCGACTTCATCAAGCGGGCGAACCTGCGCATCGACCTGCCGCGCTTCCAGAAGGAGCTGCTGCGCGACCAGCGCCGGACGATCGGCCGGTTCGATTCGCGCTATACCGGCATCGACGTCGACGCCGCC
>CAXTHU010000218.1:0-2592 GCA_964244125.1 uncultured Sphingomonadaceae bacterium | reverse complement strand
GCGAGATCGCCCGCGCGCTCGCCGCCGATCCGTCGATCATGCTGCTCGACGAGCCCTTCGCCGGCATCGATCCGATCTCGATCGCCGACATCCGCGAGCTGGTCCGCGACCTGAAACGCCGCGACATCGGCGTCCTCATCACCGACCACAACGTCCGCGAGACGCTCGACATCGTCGATCGCGCCTGCATCATCTACGACGGCAAGGTCCTGTTCCAGGGCTCGCCCGAGGCGCTGGTGGCCGATCCCAACGTCCGCCGGCTGTATCTCGGCGAGGGGTTCGAACTCTGACCATGGCCGGGTCCGTCCTCCCGCGAGCCTCGCCCCCCGCCTCGACCTGCGGCAGGCGCAGTCGCTGGTGATGACGCCGCAGTTGCAGCAGGCGATCAAGCTGCTGGCGCTGTCGAACCTGGAGATCGAGGGCTTCATCGCCGAGGAACTGGAGAAGAACCCGCTGCTCGACACCGGCGAGGACACGCGCGGCAAGGCCGAGCCGTCGACCCCCGACAAGCCGAGCGACGCGCCCGACTGGGAGCCGGAGCCGGCCGGAGCCGACCAGCTGGTCGCGGGCGGCGACGCGGTCGCCGACGCGCCGCTCGACGTCGATTACGACGCGGCGACCTTCCATCACGACAGCGCCGCCGACATGCCGGAGGTGCGCGGGCTGGACGGCGGGCTGGGCGTCTCGGGCGACGGCGGCGGGGGCGGCGAGATGCCGGATCTCGACGGCATGGCCGCCGCCGCGCAGACGCTGCACGAGCATCTGACGGCGCAGGCGGGCGCCGTGCTGAACGGCGTCGACCTCCTCATCGCCGAACATCTGATCGACCAGATCGACGAGGCCGGCTATATCGCCGCGCCGCTCCTCGACATCGCCGACCGGCTGGGCGTGGCGCTGGTCCGGGTCGAGCGGGTGCTGGGCACCATCCACGGCTTCGACCCGACCGGCGTCGGCGCCCGCTCGCTCGCCGAATGCCTCACCATCCAGGCGCGCGAGGCGGATCGCTGCGACCCCGCCATGACCCGCCTGCTCGCCAATCTCGACCTGCTGGCGCGCGGCGCGCTGCCGCAGCTGCGCCGCATCTGCGGAGTGGACGAGGAGGACATGGCCGACATGATCCGCGAATTGCGCGGCTACGATCCGAAACCCGGCCTCAGGATCGGCGGGAGCGTGGCGGGCGCGGTGGTGCCCGACCTGTTCGTCGCCAGGACCCGCGCCGGTTGGGCGATCGAGCTGAACGGCGCGACGCTGCCGCGCGTGCTGGTCAACCGCAGCTATTATGCCGAGCTGTCCTCCGGCCGCCAGGACAAGGGATCGAAGGCGTGGCTGGCCGATTGCCTGGCCAGCGCCAACTGGCTGGTGAAGGCGCTGGACCAGCGCGCGCGCACCATCCTGAAGGTCGCGACCGAACTGGTGAAGCAGCAGGAGGCGTTCTTCCGCGACGGCGTCGAGCATCTCCGCCCGCTGACCTTGCGCACCGTCGCCGAGGCCATCGGCATGCATGAATCGACCGTCAGCCGCGTCACCTCCAACAAATATCTGTCCTGCGAGCGCGGGCTGTTCGAGCTGAAATATTTCTTCACCAGCGGGGTGTCGGCATCCGACGGCGGCGACGCCGTGTCGGCCGAGGCGGTCAAGAGCCACATCGCCCGGCTGATCGGCGCGGAGGCCCCCGACGCCATCCTGTCCGACGACGCGCTGGTCGACCTGCTGCGCGGTCGCGGCTTCGACATCGCGCGGCGCACCGTGGCGAAATACCGCGAGGCGATCGGCCTCGGCTCCTCGGTCCAGCGCCGGCGGCAGAAGGCAATCAGCGGCGCGCGGGCGGCGTGAGCGGCCGTCTTCAGACCACTTCCGCCGTCATCGCGAAATCCCGCGTCGTTCCCGGCGGCGGCAGGATCGTCCCCACAAGGGAAGGGAATGGATCGGCGAGCGACAACCGCAGATGCGCCGCGATCCGGGGCGGCTGGTGTTCATCGACGAGACTTCCGTGAACACCAAGATGACCCGCCTGCGCGGTCGCGCGCGGCGCGGAAAGCGTCTCAAGGCCGGCGCCCCGTTTGGCAAATGGGACACGCAGACCTTTGTCGCAGGATTGCGCCATGACGGCCTCACCGCGCCGTGGGTCATCCCAGGCGCGATGGATCGCGACGCCTTCAACATCTGCATCGAGACCCAACTCGCCCCGACGCCGGCGCCAGGCGATATCGTGATCCTCGACAATCTGTCGGTCCACAAAGCGCGCATGCCGAAGCGGCCGTCCGAGCGCGGGGTGCTTGAGGAGTTTTCCTAAGACGGCGACCGCCGACCGGCCGCCGACGCCCTGACTGCCTTGGTGGCACCGGAGAGTTCTGGATGATGCCATCCGCCGCGACGCCGTCAAGATTATCCTCACCGTCGCGTCTACTCGTTGCGGCGACCGATCCACATGCTGTCGGAACGGCGCCCGTCATGAGATCGGAAGGTCATCCACCAGCCCGTCTTCGTTTCGTCGATGCTTTCGAGCGAAAAATGGACGCAGTCCACCGGATGCGTGTAGCGCGTCTCGAGCAGTGGATCCGCGCGATCTCCAGCCCGCCACGGATCGCCTCG
>CAXTHU010000217.1:0-2616 GCA_964244125.1 uncultured Sphingomonadaceae bacterium | reverse complement strand
CCGCATCGGCGATATCCGGCACCGCATCGCCCGCGAACGCCGCCCGCGCCTGCAACGCCCGCGCATCCTCGTCCCATGACAGCAGCGCCAGCCCGCCGCTCCGCACCCCCTCGACCAGCGCCGCCCGCACCGCCGCCGCATCCGGCGCGTCGTCCGGCCCGCCGCCCAGCCTGAGCGCCCCCAGCCGCCGCTCCCGCGTCGCCACCGCCGCCCCTGCCGCGCGGTCGAAGCGGACATCGCGGACGGCGGCAATCCTTTCCCCGAACAGCGCCTCGATCGTCGCGAGATCGATCGGCGCCGCCGACAGCACCCGCATGCCGCCCGCCGCCCCGCCGGTCTCCGCCACCGCCAGCCACTCGCTCCCCGCCAGCGACGACGCCGGGTCCAGCCGGAACGCCCGCCCGCCGACGCTATGCCAGTCCGCCCCGCCCGCATCCCGCCGCCGCGCCACGCGATCGGGAAAGGCCAGCGCGATACATCCGCCGATCGTGAAGTCGGCGACGGTCGGGCTTTCTAGCCCCCTCCCCTTCAGGGGAGGGGTCGGGGCGGGGCCTCGCCACAAGCGCGGCGCCTGTGGAAAAACCCCACCCCCGGCCCGGCGTCCGCTCCGATCCGGGTCGGACACCGCTCCGGCCGACGGATCGACCATCCCCGCCCACCTTTTCGCCAGCCCGCGCGCCGCCTCCGCCCGCCGCCCGCGATCGCCGCGCCACCGCCCCAGCCGCCGTTCCAGATCGACATCCGGACCGCCCAGCCCCCGCTCGGACAGCAGCACCGCCACCTCGGCCGCCACCCCTCGGTCGGGCGCCGCGATCAGCATATGCGCCAGCCTCGGCGGCAGCGGCAGCGCCGCCATCGCCACCCCATGCGCCGTCGGCCGCCCGTCGTCGTCGATCGCCCCCAGCGACCCCAGCCGCTGCCGCGCCTCCGCCACCGCCGCCACCGGCGGCGGGTCGAGCCAGCGCAGCCTGGCCGGCTCCGCCTCGCCCCAGATCGCGCAGTCGAGCACCAGCGCCGACAGGTCCGCCTCCAGCATCTCGGGCGGGTCGTGCGGCGGCAGGCCCGCCGTCGCCGCCGCCTCCCACAGCCGCCACGCCGTCCCCGGCCCCTGCCGCCCGGCGCGGCCGGCGCGCTGCGTCGCCGCCGCCTGGCTGACCCGCTCGGTCACCAGCCGCGTCATCCCCGCCGCCCGGTCGTATCGCGGCCGCCGGGCGAGGCCGCAATCGACCACCGCCTCGATCCCGTCCAGCGTCAGGCTCGTCTCGGCGATGGCGGTCGCCAGCACCAGCTTGCGCCGGCCCGCCGGTGCCGGCGCGATCGCCGCGCGCTGCTCGGCCGGGTCGAGCGTCCCGTGCAGCCGGTGCAGCACCACGTCGGGGGGCAGCCCGTCCAGCCGCTCGGCCGTCCGCTCGATCTCCGCCACCCCCGGCAGGAAGGCGAGAACGCCGCCCACCGCCTCGCCCAGCGCGCGACGGATCGCGGCCACCATCTCGTCCTCGATCCGCGCCTCCGCCCTGCGGCCGATATGGCGCAACGTCACCGGATAGCTCCGCCCAAGGCTCTCGATCACCGGCGCGGGCGTGGCGCCCGTCGCCATCAGCGCGCCGAACCGCGCGCCGTCCAGCGTCGCCGACATCGCCACCAGCCTGAGGTCCGGGCGCAGCGCGGCCTGCGCGTCCAGCGCCAGCGCCAGCCCGAAATCGCTGTCGAGGCTGCGCTCATGCACCTCGTCGAACAGCACCGCGGAGATGCCCGCCAGTTCCGGATCGGCCTGCACCCGGTTGCGGAAGATGCCCTCGGTCAGCACCAGTATGCGCGTCGCCGCCGAATGCCTGGCGTCCAGCCGCGTCGCATAGCCGATCGTCCGCCCCACCGGCTCGCCCGCCAGCGCCGCCATCCGCTCCGCCGCCGCGCGTGCGGCAAGGCGGCGCGGCGACAGCAGCAGGATTTGTCCGCCGCACCACGCCTCCGTCAGCAAGGCCGGCGCGACCGCCGTCGTCTTCCCCGCCCCCGGCGGCGCCACCAGCACCGCGTTCGAGCCATTTCGCAACGCCGCCAGCAGGTCGGGCAGGGCGGCATGGATCGGCAGGTCGCTCACGCCCGCGGCCATGCAGGCCCCGGCGGACAAGCCGCCTCAATAAGCCCGCGCCACCGCGAACTCGACCGCCTCGGTCAGCGCCGCCTTGGCCTGGCCGCCCGCGAAGCCGCCCAGCGCGTCGATCGCCAGCCGGCCATAGTGCCTTGCCCGCGCCAGCGTGTCGCCGACCGCGCCGGTCTCCTCCAGCAGCCGGTTGGCATGGACGAGATCCTCGTCGCCGGCGCGCCTGCCCTCCATCGCGTCGCGCCAGAACGCCTTGTCCGCCGCGCCGCCCCGCGCATGCGCCAGGATCACCGGCAGCGTCACCTTGCCGTCGCGGAAGTCGTCGCCCGCGTCCTTGCCCATCGTCGCCCAGTCCGAGGCATAGTCGATCGCATCGTCGACCAGCTGGAAGGCGATGCCGAGGTTGCGGCCATAGGCGTCCAGCGCCGCCTCCACCGCCTCGTCCCGCTCGGCGACGACGGCGGCGATGCGGCAGGCGGCGGCGAACAGCGCGGCGGTCTTGGCGCCGATGATGT
>CAXTHU010000216.1:0-2635 GCA_964244125.1 uncultured Sphingomonadaceae bacterium | reverse complement strand
TTGCCCTCGCACAGCCGGTCCTGCGGGCAGATGCGGCCGCAGATCTCGGGCATGGTCGAGGTGGCGTTGCTGAGTTCGTAGGCCTCGCGCAGCCGCCCCTCGGCCGTCAGTCGCAGCCAGTCGGGGATGTGGTTGTGCAGCGGGCAATGGGTCGCGCAATAGGGCACGCCGCATTGCGAGCAGCGCGCCGACTGCTCCGCCGCCTTCGCCTCGGCATAGTCCCGCGCGATCTCGGCGAAATCTTCGCGGCGATCGTCGGGCGCGCGCTTGGGCGGGTAGGCCTGCGGCTGGGTGACGAAGGACAGCATCTTCGATTGCGTCATGATCGCCCTCCTCATGCTCCTAAAGCATGAAAGCGACGCGGAGTCACGCGCTTTTCGGCAGACAGGTAAGTATTCCTTACCTGATTATCGAAGCGGCGCCGAATCACAAGCGAGATCGGTGCCTTCCCCGTTCATGGAAGTCCCGTGCCGGCCCTATCGCGCCGCCAGCCAGACCAGTGCGGCCGAACCGACGACGATGCGATACCAGGCGAAGGGCGCGAACCCGTGACGCGATACCAGCGCGACGAAACCGCGAATCACCGCCAGCGCGACGATGAACGACGCGGCGAAGCCCAGGCCGATCGCGCTCCACTGGCTGTCGCCGAGCGCGTGGCGCTGCTCCCACAACTCCTTGGCCGACGCCGCCAGCATGACCGGGATCGCCAGGAAGAAGCTGTATTCCGCCGCCGTCCGCCGATCGACGCCGAGGCCGAGCGCGCCCATGATCGTCGCCCCCGAACGGCTGACGCCGGGGATCATCGACAGGCACTGGACGACGCCGATGCCGAGCGCGGCGCGCCGGCCGATCGTCTCGACCGAGTGGATGGCGGGCCGCAACGCCAGCCGCTCGATCGCGAGGATCGCCACGCCGCCGGCAACCAGCGCGACGGCGACCACGGTCGGGCTTTCCAGCAGCGCCTTGACCTGGTGATAGGCCAGCGCGCCGACGATCAGCACCGGCACCACCCCCAGCGCGACGTTGCGCGCGAAGGCGACGGCGGACGGATCGCGCCGCGCCAGCCCGGCCAGCACGTCGCCGAAGCGGCGGCGATAGACCACCACCACCGCCAAGATCGCGCCGAGCTGGATGACGATGTCGAAGGTCGCCGACGCGTCCCCGCGAAAGCCGAGCAGCGCGCCGGCCAGGATCAGGTGGCCGGTGGAGGAGACGGGGATGAACTCGGTCAGCCCCTCGACCAGGCCGAGCAGCAGGACGACGAGGATCGGCATGCCCGCCAAGTCCCGCCCTCAGGCCGTCTTCGCATCGACGCCGAAGCGGCCGTGGCGGCGATAGCGGACCAGCCATTGCGGCGCCACGGCGGCGAGCGGCGTCGGCTCGATGCCGAACGCGGCCAGCCCCTCGGCCCCGTCCGCGACGACGTTGTCGGTCTGGAGCATCAGCCACTGGTCCCACGTCATCGGCGCGCCCGGCAGGAAGCCCAGCCGCGCCATCGTCGCACCGATCGCATCGGGCAGCGCCGGCATCGCCCGCCGCCGGCCGATGGCGCCGGCGATATAGCGGTTGACCTCCGCCATGGTCATCACCTGCGGCCCGCCAAGCTCGTAGGTGCGGCCGCCATGGGCCGGCGGATCGGCGACCGACGCCGCGATCGCCTCGGCGACGTCCTGCACCCATACCGGCTGGAACCGCGCCTCGCCGCGGACGATCGGCACCACCGGCAGCATCGCGATCATCGCGGCGAAGCGGTTCACGAACTGGTCCTCGGGGCCGAAGACGATCGACGGGCGCAGGATCGTGGCGGCGGGAAAGGCGGTTCGCGCCGCCGCCTCGCCCTCGCCCTTGCTGCGGCCATAGGCCGAGGGCGAGGCCGGGTCCGCGCCGATCGCCGAGACCTGCACCAGCGCGCGGGCGCCGGCCGCCGCCGCCGCCTCGGCGATGTTGCGCGCGCCGTCGACATGCATCGCCCGGAAATCGCCGGCCAGGATGCCGACCAGGTTCACCACCGCCGTCGAGCCCGCGACGGCGCGCGCGACGCTGTCGGCGCGGGTGACGTCGGCGGCGACGAACTCGGTCTGGCCGAGGCCGCCGAGCGGCTTCAGGAACCACGCCCCGCGCGGCCGCCGGCCGACGATCCGCACCCGCGCGCCCGCCCGCAGCAGGGCCTGCGCGGCATAGCGGCCGAGAAAGCCGCCGCCACCGAACAGCGTGACCAGTTGGTCCATCGCGCGTCTCCGCTTCTACAAGCCGCCGCCATGCCCGCCGCGCCGGCCGAAGACAAGCGTGCCGGGGATCGGCGCGCGATCACCGTGAACCCCGAACCAGCCGGGCATCATCCCCCTCGAACCAGGAAAAGCCGTTCCCCGGCGCAGGCCGGGGAACTGCCCTGCCGGACAGGGACAATGTCCGAACAGTCCGGCGCGACGGGTGGATTTCGCGACCATCCCGGTCTAGGGCAAGACGTGGCCGCCATCATCCTGTCCGCGCTGGCGATGAGCGTCATCGTCGCCGTCCGCTATCTGATCGTGTCGGGCGGCTTCGCCTGGGCGACCCGGCGGCGGCATCCCGGCCATTATGCCGGCCTCGACGCGCAGATGCGGCGCGAGATCGGCTGGTCGCTGGCGTCGGCGGC
>CAXTHU010000215.1:0-2672 GCA_964244125.1 uncultured Sphingomonadaceae bacterium | reverse complement strand
GGCTCGTCGAGCAGCATGATCGACGGATCGGCGGCGAGCGCGCGGGCGATCTCGCAGCGCCGCCGCTCGCCGCCGGAGAGCGCGGTGGCGCGGGCATCGCGCAGGCCGTCGAGGTGGAACTCGGCCAGCAGCCCGTCGACCCGCGCCTGGCGGGCGGCGCGGTCCGGCTCGGCCATTTCGACCACCGCCATGATGTTCTGCTCGACCGAGAGGCCGCGGAAGATCGAGGTCTCCTGCGGCAGGTAGCCCAGGCCCAGGATCGCGCGGCGATACATCGGCAGTCCGGTGATGTCCTCGCCGTCCAGCAGGATGCGGCCGGCGTCGGGCTTCACCAGCCCCATCACCGAATAGAAGCAGGTCGTCTTGCCGGCGCCGTTGGGGCCGAGCAGCCCGACCACCTCGCCGCGCGCGACGTCGAGCGACACGTCGGACAGCACCTGGCGGCGATCGTAGGATTTGGCGATGGAAACGATGGCCAGCCCCGCCCCGGCTTCGCCCGGGCGTGCGTCCGTCGGTCGTTCGAGGGTGCCGATCTCGTCCATCATCGCCTCGTCTGCCACGCGACATGCTGCCATAGGATGAACGGCGGCAACATCTGGCCCGCTTCCTGCATGAAGATGCGATCGGCGTCGAGGGGCGTGGTCGGCGGCGGCCTTACTGTGGCCGCTTGGGCACAGTGAAACGGCCCGTCACCCGGCCGCCGGTGCCGCCGCCGCCGACAGCGCTGCCGTCCATCGCCGCGCGGCCGCTGTTCAGGTCGTAGACCATGCGGCCGCCGCGCACGGTATTGGTGCCGCGCGTCAGCGTCACCCCGCCCAGCATCGTCACCAGCCGGCGGTCGAGATCGTAGATGGCCAAGCTGGATCGCGCCGTCTCGGTCGGGCTGGTCAGCAGGACGCCGCCGGTGGCGTCCAGCCGCTGGAGCTGCGGGTCGCCGCCCTTGCTGCCGGGCAGGTAGGCCGCCGTCATGCGCGGCGCCGCCAGCGTCAGGTCGCCCTGCCGGACCTGGACGTTGCCGGTCAGGATCGCGCGATTGGCCTTGTCCTGCACCTCCAGATGATCGGACGAGACGTCGACCGGCGCGTCGCTGTCGTGGTTCTTCAGCGATCCCACGCCCTGCGCCGCCAGCGGTGCCGCCAGCATCATCATGGGGAGGAGCAGGCGGGCGATCATCGCCCGGCCCTGCCTTGCCGCTGGACGATATGCAAGCGCACCCGCCCGTCGAGCCGGATCGTCCGCCCGGCCAGATCGGCCGAGAGCCGGTCGGCGCTGAACCGGCCGAGCGGCATGCGGCCGTCGACGGGCGCGGCGCTCTTCATCGTCCGGCTGTCGAGGTCCACCGTCACGTCGCGGGTGCGGATCACCGATCCGTCCGCCCGGGTGACGTCGATCGGCCCGTCGGCATAGACCCGCTCGCCGTTCATGTCGTAGCGGCCGGCGGGCGCCACCAGGCTGGCCGCTCCGTCGGGCAGGCCGATGCGGGCGGACAGGTCCTTCAGCTTCACGATCGGATCGGCCGAGGTCGCCTGCACGGCGGAGGCGGCGCGCAGCTGGAACGGCTGGCCCTTGCCGTCCTGTCCGCGATAGACCGCCTCGGACACGCGCAGCCGCTCCCTGGCCACCTCGACCCGGTCCTTGGCGAGGACGAAGCTGATGTCGCGGCCCGACGTCAGCGGCGCCACCGCCAGCAGCGCCGCCAGCACGCCGATGGCGGCGGGCAGCAGGATGCGGGCGGCGGCGATCAGCCGGTCGTGCCGCCCGCCCGGCCGCGCCCAGTGGCGCCGGCCGTCGCGCGCCGCCGCCGCCCGCGCCGAGCCGGGCGGCAGGTGGACGCGGGCGGATGGAACGGCCATCCCTCAGATATGGGCGAAGATGTCGACCTCGGGCCAGCCGGCCAGGTCGAGCTCGGCCCGCGCCGGCAGGAAGTCGAAGCAGGCCTGCGCCAGCGCCGCCCGCCCCTCGCGCGCCAGCCGGACGTCCAGCGCGTCGCGCATCCGGTGGAGGAAGCGGACGTCGGAGGCGGCATAGTCCTTCTGCGCGTCCGACAGATCGGGCGCGCCCCAGTCGGACGACTGCTGCTGCTTGGACACCTCCACCCCGACCAGCTCGCGCACCAGTTCCTTCAGCCCGTGGCGGTCGGTATAGGTGCGGACCAGCCGCGAGGCGATCTTGGTGCAATAGACCGGGGCGGCGACGACGCCCAGATAATGCCGGATCGCGGCCAGATCGAAGCGGGCGAAGTGATAGAGCTTCAGCCGGCCCGGATCGGCCAGCACGCCGCGCAGATTGGGGGCGGCATAGTCCGAGCCGGGGCCGAAACGCACCAGATGCTCGTCCCCGCCGCCGTCCGACAGCTGCACGACGCACAGCCGGTCGCGCGGCGTCGAAAGCCCCATCGTCTCGGTATCGACGGCGATCGGGCCGGGCGCGAGAACGCCGGAGGGGAGGTCTTCCTCGTGGAGATGGACGGTCATCGCCCCCGCATAGGGGGACATGGCCGGCGGCTCAATGGGCGGAGGGTGGCTTCCCCGCCTTCCGCCGCCGCGACATCATGTTCAGCGTCTCGACGCCGGCGGAAAAGGCCATGGCGGCGTAGATGTAGCCCTTGGGCACATGCACGCCGAAGCCGTCGGCGATCAGCACCGCGCCGATCATCAGCAGGAAGCCGAGCG
>CAXTHU010000214.1:0-2677 GCA_964244125.1 uncultured Sphingomonadaceae bacterium | reverse complement strand
ACGCCGAAGCCGTCGGCGATCAGCACCGCGCCGATCATCAGCAGGAAGCCGAGCGCCAGCATCACCACCGTCGGATTGCGGTTGATGAACTCGGCCAGCGGGTTCGCCGCGACCAGCATCAGCCCGACCGCGACGACCACCGCCACGACCATGATCGGCAGGTGGTCGGTCATGCCCACCGCCGTCAGGATCGAATCGATCGAGAAGACGATGTCGAGCAGCAGGATCTGGACGATCACCGCGGCGAAGCTTTCCGCCGCCTTGCCCGCCGCGCCCGGCGCGTGGTCGCCGTCGCCGCCGGCCATCGTGTGGTGGATTTCCCTCGTCGCCTTCCACAGCAGGAACAGGCCGCCGGCGATCAGGATCAGATCGCGCCAGGACAGCGCCGTCTCGAACGCCGGCGCGCCATGCGCGTCGGGCGGGCCGGCCAGGCCGAGATCGACCACCGGCGCGGTCAGCCCGACCAGCCAGGAGATCGCGGCGAGCAGCGCCAGCCGCATCACCAGCGCCAGCGCGATGCCGACGCGCCGCGCGCGCGGCCGCTGCGACTCGGGCAGGCGGTTGGACAGGATCGACACGAAGATCAGGTTGTCGATGCCGAGCACCACCTCCAGCACGATGAGCGTCAGCACCGCGGCCCAGGTGGCGGGATCGGCGAACAGGGTCGTGATTTCGGACATGTGCGCCTGTGTGGCGGCAGGAACGGCCAGCGGCAAGCCCGCAGCCGCGCCCCGGGCGGCAAGATCGGGTCCCGCGCCGAATGCTCTCGCGGGCAGGGGCTTTTTACGCTATGGCTCGATCCGGCGCGCGTTCACATTCGCGCCGGAAGGATCGCGCGCGGCGCCCGGCGCGCATGTCCTTCGACCATGTGGGCGAGTTGGGAAGTACAGGACGGCATGAGTTTCGATCGAGGGCGGCGTGGGCAGCGCGGCGGCAAGGACAAGCGCGACAGTTTCGGCGACGAGAGCTTCGGCGGCTATGCCGGCGGCGGCGGTGATCGTTTCGGCGGCGGTGGCGGCGGCAACTATGGCGGCGGCGGCGGCGACCGTTTCGGCGGTGGCGGCGGCTTCGGCGGCGGCGGTGATCGCTTCGGCGGTGGCGGCGGCGGCGGCTTCCGCAGCGGCGGCGGTGGCGGTTTCGCCGGCGGTGGCGCCGGCGGCGGCCGCGGGATGCCCGCGCAGGTCATCGGCGAAGGCAAGGGCATCGTCAAGTTCTTCAACGGCCAGAAGGGCTTCGGCTTCGTCGTCCGCGACGATGGCGGCGAGGACGTGTTCGTCCACATCTCCGCCGTGGAGCAGGCCGGGCTGACCGGCCTCGCCGAGGGCCAGCCGCTTTCCTTCACCCTCGTCGATCGCGGCGGCCGCGTGTCGGCCACCGACCTGAAGATCGAGGGCGAGCCGATGCCGGTCACCGATCGCGCGCCTCCGCGCGACCGGCCGGCCGGCGGCCCCGGCGGTCCGGGCGGCGGCGGTGGCGGCGCGGGCGGCCCGCAGCGCCAGCTGACCGGCGAGCGCTCGACCGGCACGGTGAAGTTCTTCAACGCCATGAAGGGCTTCGGCTTCATCCAGCGCGACGACGGCCAGCCCGACGCCTTCGTCCATATCTCGGCGGTGGAGCGCGCCGGCATGAACGGCCTCAACGAGGGCGATCGCCTCGCCTTCGAGCTGGAGGTCGACCGGCGCGGGAAATATGCCGCGGTGAACCTGCAACAGTCGGAATAGCTCCGGCCCCGAGGATCGCGCGAGGCCCGGTTCCCGCGAGGGAGCCGGGCCTCGTCATGTCTCCGCCTGACGACCCCGGCCGGAAGTGGTGGGCGTGATCGGCCGCGCCGGCATCATTGACGTCCCCACCCCCGCCACACTACAGCCGCCAGCGGGCCACGCCGTCCCAACGCGGCGCGCGCTCTCTGCGAGGAGAGATCGACATGACCGAACCGAACCGCCCGGCGGGCAAGCCGGCGCGCCCCCATTTCTCGTCCGGCCCCTGCGCCAAGCCGCCGGGCTGGTCGCTGGACAAGCTGCCCCACGGCTCGCTCGGCCGGTCGCATCGCTCCAGGCTCGGCAAGAGCCGGCTGGAACATGCCATCGAACTGACGCGCAAGGTGCTCCAGATCCCCGCCGGCCACCGCATCGGCATCGTCCCCGGATCGGACACCGGCGCGGTCGAGATGGCGATGTGGTCGCTGCTGGGCGCGCGCGGCGTCACCACCGTCGCCTGGGAGAGCTTCGGCGAGGGCTGGGTGACGGATGCGGTCAAGCAGCTGAAGCTCGATCCGCAGGTGGTGAAGGCGCCCTATGGCGTCCTCCCCGATCTCGGCCTGATCGACCAGGATACCGACGTCGTCTTCACCTGGAACGGCACCACCTCGGGCGTGCGCGTGCCCGACGGCGAGTGGATCAGGGACGATCGCGGCGGCCTCACCATCTGCGACGCCACCTCGGGCTGCTTCGCGCAGGCGCTGCCGTGGGACAGGCTGGATGTGACCACCTTCTCCTGGCAGAAGGCGCTGGGCGGCGAGGGCGGCCACGGCGTTATCGTCCTCGGCCCGCGCGCGGTCGAGCGGCTGGAGAGCCACACCCCCGCCTGGCCGCTGCCGAAGATCTTCCGGCTCACCAAATCCGGCAAGCTGATCGAGGGCATCTTCAAGGGCGAGACGATCAACACCCCCTCGATGCTC
>CAXTHU010000213.1:0-2687 GCA_964244125.1 uncultured Sphingomonadaceae bacterium | reverse complement strand
GCGTCATGCCCGGCGCGCGCATGTTGAAGATCGTGGTGATGAAGTTGATCGCGCCGAGGATCGACGAGGCGCCGGCGAGATGGAGCGCCAGGATCGCCATGTCGGTCGAAGGTCCGGGCTCGCCATAGGTCGACAGCGGCGCATAGAGCGTCCAGCCGTTGCCCGCGCCGCCGAAGAAGGGCGAGGCGAACAGCAGGATCATCGAAGGGATCAGCAGCCAGAAGCTGACGTTGTTCATCCGCGGGAACGCCATGTCCGGCGCACCGATCATGATCGGTACGAACCAGTTGCCGAACCCGCCGATCATCGCCGGCATAACCATGAAGAACACCATGATCAGCCCGTGCGCAGTGACGAGCACGTTCCAGAAGTGCAGCCCCTCGTCGAAGCTCTGCTCGCCGCCGTGGACCAGCGAGGCCCAGCCCTGGAGATACTGGATGCCGGGCTCGGCCAGCTCGGCACGCATCAGGCCCGAGATCGCCCCGCCGACAATCCCCGCGACGATCGCGAAGATCAGGTAGAGCGTGCCGATGTCCTTGTGGTTCGTCGACATGAACCAGCGCGCGAAGAAGCCGGGCTTGTGATCGACGTGCGCGTGCGCGTGATCCTGGCCGTGCGCCTCGAAGGCGTGGGAGGTGAGGGCGGTATCGGTCATCATCAGTTTCCGGTGTTGGCCGTGGCGCCCTGGGTCGTGGCGGCCGGAGCGACGGTGGTGTTCTCGAGCGCGGCGCCGGTGGCGACGGTGGCGTTGGCCGGAGTCGCGGTATCGTCGGCGGCATCGGCGCCCGAGGCGGCGGGCGCGGCCTCGCCGGGCATCGTTCCGCCCTTGGCGCGGATCCACGCCGCGAACTGCGCCGGGGGCACGGCCTCGACCGCGATCGGCATATAGCCGTGACGCGCGCCGCACAGCTCCGAACACTGGCCGAAATAGACGCCCGGCTTGTCGATCGTGAAGCTCGTCTCGTTCAGCCGGCCGGGGACGGCGTCGAGCTTGATCCAGAACGCCGGGACCGCCCAGCTGTGGATGACGTCGGCGGCGGTGGTGATCAGGCGGATCGGCACCCCGACCGGCAGCACGATGCGATTGTCGGCGGCGAGCAGCCGTGGCCCGTCCGCGGCGGTGCGATAGCGCGTTCCGGCGGGAACCTCCGACTGTTCCTTCAGCATGTTGGCGGTGATCGCGACCGCGCCATGGTCGGGATATTCGTACGACCAATACCATTGGTTGCCGGTCGCCTTCAGCGTCACCGCGCCCTTGGGCGGCGGCGCATATTGCGCGGCGAGCAGGCGGATCGACGGCACCGCGATCGCGACCAGGATCAGCACCGGCACCAGCGTCCAGATGATCTCGATCACCGTATTGTGGCTCGTCTTCGACGCGACCGGATTGCGCGCCGCGCGGAACCGCCACATCGCCCACAGCAGCAGCGCGAGGACGAATACCGAGATCGCGGTGATCAGCGGCACCAGGATCGCGTTGTGGAAGCCCTTGGCATACTCGCCGTTCTTGGTGACCTGCGGCTGGATACCGATCCCGCCGTCGGTCGGGTGGCCGATCGTGGCGTCGGGCTTCACCAGCTGCGTGCCGTCGGCGGCGAGCGTCGGATCGGCGGGCGCCGCCGCGGCGGGCGCGGCGATCAGGCCGGGGGCGGTGACGGTCGCCGGCGTCGGTTGGGCCTCGGGCGCGGTTGCCGATGGCGCGACCGGGGCGGAGCCATTGGCCGGCGTCGCCGCGCCGGCGGCTCCCAGCCCGGCGAGCGCGAGGCTCGCGGCGGCGATGATCGACTTCAACCCGGTCCTGCGCATCGGTGCGTATCGTCCCTGTCTTGCAAGCGGCGCGTATCGACACGCCCGTCGGGCTGGAAAAGAGCCCGTCAACGCCGGCCTATACGCGCGGGATGCCAGTCCCTCAAGCCGGTGAAGCAGTCCTTTTTTGCACCGCACCAGCCGACCGTTGCGAGTGCAGCCCGGCAATCCTAT
This sequence comes from uncultured Sphingomonadaceae bacterium, assembly GCA_964244125.1. Classification (GTDB taxonomy): domain Bacteria; phylum Pseudomonadota; class Alphaproteobacteria; order Sphingomonadales; family Sphingomonadaceae; genus Solisphingomonas. Next base: position 707 of record CAXTHU010000213.1, on the reverse strand, counting down.
TGCGGGCAGGATGACCGACGACGACATCCTCGCCGAATTCCGCGCCGCCGATGCCTTGCTGGAGGGGCATTTCATCCTGTCCTCGGGGCTCCGCTCGCCGCGCTATCTGCAATGTGCGCGCGTGCTCATGGACCCGGCCCGCGGCGCCCGCTTGGCGCAGGCGTTGGCCGAACGCCTGCCGCCCGAGCTGCGCGCCGCGGTCCAGGCGGTGGTCTCCCCGGCGATGGGCGGGGTGATCGCCGGGCACGAGATGGCGCGCGCGCTCGGCGTGCCTGCGATGTTCCTCGAACGGCCGAGCGGGACGTTCGAGCTCAGGCGCGGCTTCCGCCTCGACGCCGGCACCAGGGTGCTGATGATGGAGGACGTCGTCACCACCGGGCTGTCGAGCCGCGAGGCGATCGCCGCGATCGAGGCGGCGGGCGGCGAGGTGATCGCCGCCGCGGCGTTGGTCGACCGCTCGAACGGCGCGGCCAGCTTCGACGTCCCGTTCGTGCCGCTGATCCGCCTCGACGTGCCGAGCTACCCCGCCGACGCGCTGCCGCCTGAGCTGGCCGCGATCCCGGCGGTCAAGCCGGGCAGCCGCGCGGCGTGACGCCCCTCCGCCTCGGCGTGAACATCGATCACGTCGCCACCGTCCGCAACGCGCGCGGGTGCGGCTATCCCGATCCGGTGCGCGCGGCGCTGCTGGCGGCGGAGGCCGGCGCCGA
>CAXTHU010000212.1:0-2761 GCA_964244125.1 uncultured Sphingomonadaceae bacterium | reverse complement strand
GCCACCTGCCACCCCGACAGATAGATCGCCTTCAGCCCGGCGCGCACCATCTGCATCGCCTGGTTGCCGGACAATGCGCCGAGCGCGTTGATGTAATCCTCCGACTTCAGCAGTTCCCACAGCTTCAGCGCGCCGCGCCGCGCCAGCGTATGCTCGATCGGCACCGATCCGCGCAGCTGCTCGACATCGGCGGTCGTGTAGCTGCGGGCGATGCCGTCGAAGCGCCCGGTCGGCGCGGGAACGAGGTCGTTGAAGCCGGTCATGTCATGATCCCTGATCGATCGCCGTGCCCGAAACGCGGGCCGGCGCAAGCGGCCTGGGGGCTTTCCCGCCGTCCGCCTAGCCCGACGGCAGCCGGCACGACGTAACGGCGTCGACACGAACCGGCATATGACGGTAAGATTGTAAAGTTCGCGACAAGGGGATGCAGCCATGGCCGACCGCAAGCTGTTCGCCGGCCATGCCGTCCGCCGCCTGCGCCGCGCGCGCGGCCTGACCCAGGTGGCGATGGCCGGGACGCTCGGCATCTCGGCCAGCTACCTGAACCTGGTCGAGCGCAACCAGCGCCCGCTGACCGCCGCGCTGATGCTGCGGCTGGCCGATCGCTTCGACTACGACCCGCGCCTGCTCGCCGCCGAGGCGCCGGGCGGCGGGGCGGAAGCGATCCGGCGGCGGCTGGCCGACCCGCTGTTCGCCGATCTCGGTGTCGATCGCGGCGAGGTGGAGGAGTGGCTGGCGGCGGCACCCGGTGGCGCCGCCGCCTTCGCCCGCGCCTTCGACCGGCTGGTGACGGCCGGCGATCCGACCGCGGGCGAGGCAGACGCGCTGGCGGCGGTGATCGCGGCGATCGACCGCTGGCGCAACCACTTCCCCGATCTCGACGTCCAGGCCGAGGCGCTGGCCGACGAGCTGCGGCTGGGCTCGGCGGACGTCGGCGCCGCCATCGCCGAGCGGCTGCGCGCGCGGCACCAGCTGTCGCTCCGCATCCTGCCGCTCGACGTCATGCCCGACCGGCTGCGGCGGCTCGACCTCCACGCCCGCCAGTTGCAGCTGTCGGAGATGCTCGATCCGGCCGGCCGCGTCTTCCAGTCGGCCTATCAGCTCGCCCTGCTGGAGGCGGAGCGGGAGGTCGACGCGCTGGTCGCCGGCGCCGGCTTTCCCTCCCGCGCGAGCGAGCGGCTGTTCCGCCGGCATCTGGCGGGCTATTTCGCCGCCGCGCTGATGATGCCTTACGGCCGCTTCGTGCGGGCCTGCGAGGCGACCGGCTACGACCTGCCGCTGCTCCAGCGGCGGTTCGGCGTCGGCTTCGAGATGCTCGCCCACCGCCTGACGACGTTGCAGCGGGTCGGTGCGCGCGGCCTGCCCTTCTTCATGCTGCGGCTGGACCGCGCGGGCCAGGCGTCGAAGCGCTTCGCCGGCGCCTCGGGCGCGCCGCTGGTCGAGGACGGCGCCCGCTGCCCGCTCTGGGGGGCGCTCGCCGCCTTCGACCGGCCGGGCACGATCCGGACGAGCCACGTCGCGCTGGAGGAGGGGGGGCGCTGGTTTACGCTGGCCCGCACCGTCAGCCCGGCGACGCGATCGGCCGACGGGGTGCGGGCCGAGCATGTCGTCGTCCTGGGGCTCGCCGCCGAGCTCGCCCCGGCGCTCGGCGACGCGCGCGGCGTCGATCTGTCGGCCGCCGCCGCCACGCCGATCGGCGCCGGCTGCCGCCGCTGCACCCGCCCCGGCTGCCCCCAGCGCGCCCACCCGCCGGCGGGCCGCGCGCTGGTGCTGAACGACAGGGAGCGGCCGGTGGCGCCCTTCACCTTCGTGGAGGACTGATTCCTTGCCCGTTCATGTTCGACACGGCAGGAAGAGGGCAACCAGGACAAGGATGCTGCGATGCGCGTGTTGATCGTCGAGGACGAGCCCAATCTCGGGCGCCAGCTGCGCGCCACGCTGGAAGGTGCGGGCTATGCCGTCGACCTCGCCACCGATGGCGAGGACGGCCATTATCTCGGGACAACCGAGGCCTATGACGCCGTCGTCCTCGATCTGGGGCTGCCGGAAGTGGACGGGCTGACCGTGCTCGACCGCTGGCGCAAGGAGGGCAAGGTAATGCCGGTGCTGGTGCTGACCGCCCGCGACAGCTGGTCCGACAAGGTCGCCGGGCTGGATGCCGGGGCCGACGACTATCTCGCCAAGCCGTTCCAGACCGAGGAGCTGATCGCCCGGCTGCGCGCCCTCATCCGCCGCGCCTCGGGCAATGCCTCGTCCGAGCTGATCGCCGGCGACGTCCGCCTCGACACCCGCTCGGGCAAGGTGACGCTCGCCGGCGAGCCGGTGAAGCTGACCGCGCAGGAATATAAGCTCCTGTCCTACCTGATCCACCACAAGGGCAAGGTGGTCAGCCGCACCGAGCTGATCGAGCATATCTACGACCAGGATTTCGACCGCGATTCGAACACCATCGAGGTGTTCGTCACGCGCATCCGCAAGAAGCTGGGGCAGGACGTCATCACCACCATCCGGGGCCTCGGCTATTCGCTGGAGGATCCGGCGGCCTGATCGGCCGGCGGTGCCATGAATCATACCCCGCCGCGCCCCGACCGCTGGTGGACGATCCCGTCCAACGTGCTGCGGCTGATCTTCGGGCGGCCGCCGCTGCCGCCGGGCGCGCGCACCACCGGGTCGCTCACCCGGCGGATGCTGGGCATTTCGCTGCTGTGGATATTGCTGCTGCTGGTGGGCGGCGGGATGGCGCTGGACCGGGTGCTGAGCC
>CAXTHU010000211.1:0-2817 GCA_964244125.1 uncultured Sphingomonadaceae bacterium | reverse complement strand
TCAACGTCTTCTCGCCGGTGTTCGCCGAGGACGGCCGGCTGCTGATGGTCGCCTCGATCCAGTGCCACCACGGCGACACCGGCGGCGCGGTCGCCGGTGGCTACAACACGATGGCCAAGGACATCTGGTCCGAGGGCACGCGCTACCCGCTCATCAAGATCATCGAGGCGGGCAGGGAACGCCGCGACGTCGTGCTGACGCTGCGCGCCAACAACCGGCTGGCCGGCTTCATCGGCGACCTGCAAAGCCAGGTCGGCGCGGCGCAGCTGGGCGCGCGGCGGCTGGGCGAGCTGGTCGCGCGCTATGGCGGCGACACGATCGAGCAGGTGATGGCCGACCGCATCGCCGAGGCGAAACGCCGCTTCTCCGCGGAGATCGCGCGCTGGCCGGACGGCACCTACGAGGCGGACACCTGGGTCGACAGCGACCCGCAGGGCAACAAGGACATCCACGTCCATGTCGCGGTGACGGTGGCGGGCGACCGGCTGATCGTCGATTTCGCAGGGTCCGACACGCGGCAGGACATCGCCGCCTGGTCCACCTACGGCAACACGCGCGGCAACGTGCTGGGCCAGCTGATGAGCATGGTCGATCCGTCCATCCCCAAGAACGAGGGCTTCTTCGATTGCGTCGAGCTGCGCGTGCCGGAGGGCTGCTGCCTCAACCCGCCCGTCGGCAAGCCGGTGTCGTCGGGCACGCATCATCCCGGCGTCGAGGCGGCGGACGCGATCGCGCTGGCGGTCGCCCGGTTCATGCCCGAACGGGTCAGCCCGCAGACCTACAAATATGGCAGCCCGCGCCAGATGTGGGGGGCGAACGATCCGCGCACCGGCAAGGCCTTCTTCGATCACGGCGGCGAGGTGAACGCCGGCTGGTGCAACGGCATCAAGGGCGCCGACGGCTGGGGCGCGCTGCCCGCCGCCTACGGCAACCTGCTGAAGGCGCCGGCCGAGCTGAACGAGGTCAACTTCCCGCATTTCATCCGCGACCGCAACTATCGCACCGACAGCGGCGGCGCGGGGCAGTGGCGCGGCGGCCTGGGCAGCCACTTCGTCAAGGAAGCGCGCACCCCGACCTATGTCAGCCAGTATATCGTCAACCAGCGCCACGTTCATCCCGGCATCGCCGGCGGCGCGCATGGCGCCCCCGACCAGGCGATCGTCAGCCCCGGCACCGATCGCGAGGTCGACGTCTCGCCGGTCATCAACGCGCATCTGCTGGAGACGGGCGAGCGCCTCGTCTACAATTTCGGCGGCGGCGGCGGCTGGGGCGACGCGCTGTCGCGCGACGCGAGCGCGGTGGTGGAGGACGTGTGGGACGAATACGTCTCGGTCGAGGGCGCGCGGCGCGACTATGGCGTGGTCGTGACGGGCAGCGTCGCGGCGATGGACCTGAGGCTCGACGAGGCGGCGACCGCTGCGCTCAGGGCGGAACGCGCCGGACGCGCCGCCGGGCATAAGGCGGCGGCATGACGATGTACCGGGTGGGGGTGGATGTCGGCGGCACGTTCACCGATTGCGTGCTGCTGCGCCCCGACGGCAGCCTGGTGCTGGAGAAGGTGCCGACCACGCCGGAAGACCAGTCGGGCGGCGTCCTCGACGGCCTCGGCCGGCTCGCCGAGGCGGAGGGGCTGGCGACGGGCGCGCTGCTGACGCGGACCGAATCGATCGTCCACGGCACCACGGCGGCCGACAACGCCATGATCCAGATGCGCGGCGCCAATACCGGGCTGATCGTCACGCGCGGCTTCCGCGACGAGATCGAACTCCGCCGCTGCTACAAGGAAGACATCTGGGACCCGGCCTATCCCGGCCCGCAGCCGATCGCGAAGCGCCGCGTCCGCCTGGAAGTCGACGAGCGGATGACCGCCGAGGGCGGGATCGAGACGCCGCTCGACGAGGACGGCGTGCGCCGCGCGGCGGAGCGGCTGAGGGCGTTCGGCGTCACCTCGATCGCGGTGGTGTTCATCCACAGCTACATGAACCCGGTGCACGAACAGCGCGCGCGCGACCTGATCCTGGAGGCCTATCCGGAGGTCGAGCTGATCTCGCTCAGCCACGAGGTCTATCCCAAGCCGCCCGAGTTCGAGCGGACCTCGACCACCCTCGTCAACGCCTTCGTCGGCCCGCCGATCGTGCGCTATCTCGATCGGCTGGAAAAGAAGCTGGCCGACGCCGGCTTCGCGCGCGAATTGCTGCTCGCCACCTCCTCGGGCGGGGTCGCGACGCCCGACGGCATCCGCAAGCGCGCGCTGGCGACGATCAGCTCCGGGCCGACCGGCGGCGTCGTCGCGGCGGCGCGCGCGGCGGCGGCGGCGGGGCTGGGCGACGTCATTTCGGTCGACATGGGCGGGACGAGCTACGACGTCTGCCTGATCCGCGACGGCCGGCCCGAGATCAAGAGCGACTGGAACTGGCGCCACCGCTATTGCATCGCGCTCCCCATGGTCGACGTCGTCTCGGTCGGCGCGGGCGGCGGATCGATCGCGCGCGCGCGCGACGGCCAGATGACCGTCGGCCCGGACTCCGCCGGCAGCCAGCCCGGCCCGGTCTGCTACCGGCGCGGCGGCACCGAGCCGACCGTCACCGACGCCGACCTGCTGTGCGGCCGGCTCGACCCGGCCGGCTTCTGGGGCGGGCGCCTGACGCTCGACGTGGACGGCGCGCGGGCGGCGGTGGCGCGGGTCGGCGATACGGTCGGCTTGGACGTGGACGCCGCGGCGGTCGCGATCGTCGAGATCATCGACGCGCATATGTGCGACGGCATCCGCCGCGCGCTGAGCCTGGCCGGCGCCGATCCGCGCCAGCTCGATCTCGT
>CAXTHU010000210.1:0-3012 GCA_964244125.1 uncultured Sphingomonadaceae bacterium | reverse complement strand
GGCCTCGTTCATTTTTCACGGAAGGCGCGGGCGATTTGGTCGGCGAGGGGTTGGACGAGGTAGGCGAGGGCGGTTCGGTCCTGTGTTTTGACGAAGGTTTCGACGGGCATTCCGGGCAGGGGGCGCAGGCCTTCGAGGCGGGCGAGCTGGGCGGGGGGGACGGCGATGCGGATCATGTAGTAGGGGGCGCCGGTTCGCTGTTCCTGGGAGACGTCGGCGGAGACCTGGCTGACCCTGCCGTCGATTTCGGGGGTTGTGCGGGAGTTGACGCCGGAGAAGCGCAGGGCGGCGTCCTGGCCGAGATGGACGTCGTTGACGTCCTGGGGGGAGATGCGGGCCTCGACGATGAGCTGGTCGTCGGCGGGGACGATTTCCATGATGGTGTCGCCGGGCCGGATGACGCCGCCGATGGTGTGGGCGTCGAGCTGGTGGACGGTGCCGTCCTGGGGGGCGCGGATGTCGATGCGGGCGAGCTGGTCCTCGGCGGCGGTGCGCCGTTCGGCGAGTTCCGACAGCCTGGCGCGGACCTCGGCGAGGTCCTTGGAGACTTCCGAGCGCAGGTCGTGGTCGACCTGCAGGATCTGGAGTTCGGCCTCGGCCACCCGGCCCCTGGTGCCGGCGATCGAGGAGAGGTACTGCCCGCGCTCGCCGCGCAGGGCCGCCTTGTCGCGCTCCAGCGCCGCGACGCGGGTGAACTGCACGAGCTTCTTCTTCAGGAGCTGGCGCACGCCGCCGAGTTCCTCGTCGATCAGGACGAGCTGCTGGTTCTTGGCCTCGATCTGCTCGTCGAGGCCCTGGATCTCGTGGTTGAACTCGGCGATCTTCTCGCGCAGCTGCGCCTTGCCGCCGTCGCGCGCGGCCCGGCGGATCTGGAACAGGCGTTCCTCGCCGGTCATGATCTGCGCGACCGCCGGGTCGTTCTCGCGCGCCAGGAGGTCCGGCGGGAAGACCACGGCGTCCGCCGCGGTCTGCTCGGCCTGCTCGCGGGCCTGGCGGGCGAGGAGCTCGTCCATCTGCCGGGCGACGATCTGGAGGTTGGCGCGGGCCTGGGTGGCGTCGAGGCGGACGAGGACGTCGCCGGCCTTGACGCGGTCGCCTTCGCGCACCCTCAGCTCCCCGACGACGCCGCCGGTGGGATGCTGGATCCGCTTGACGCTGGAGGCGACCACGAGCGTGCCGTGCGCGATCACCGCCCCGGAAAGCCGGGCGGTGGCGGCCCAGGCGCCCGCCACGCCGGCCAGGAGGAGCGACAGCGACACCCCGATCCGCAGATGCCGCCGGATCGAGCGGTGCGAGGGCGACGCGAGCAGGGGGGACGGCATGGTCAGGCGGCTCCGGCGGCACGGGTGGGGGCAAGCCCCTGCGGCCCGGCGGGCGGGGCGCCGACCTCGGGCACGGGCCGCAGGACGCGGCGCAGGACCTCGTCCTTCGGGCCGAAGCTCTGCATCCGGCCCTCGCCCATCATCAGGACCAGGTCGAGGGCGGCCAGCGCGCTCGGGCGGTGGGCGACGACCACCGCGATGCCGCCGCGCCGGCGCACCGAAACGATGGCGGCGGTGAGCGCGTCCTCGCCCTCGCCGTCGAGGTTGGAGTTCGGCTCGTCGAGGATCACCAGGAACGGGTTCCCGTAGAGCGCGCGCGCCAGGCCGACCCGCTGCCTTTGGCCGGCCGACAGGGCCTGGCCGGCGTCGCCGATCTTGGTCTCGTAGCCGTTCGGCAGCCGCACGATCATCTCGTGGACGTTGGCGGCCCCGGCCGCGGCGATCACCCCCTCCGGCGAGGCCTCCGGGTCGAAGCGCGCGATGTTCTGCGCGATGGTGCCCCCGAAAAGCTGCACGTCCTGCGGCAGGTAGCCGATATGCGCCCCGAGCCGCTCCGGCGACCACTGCCCGAGCGCCGCCCCGTCGAGCCGCACCGTGCCCCGCGCCGGCGCCCAGGCCCCGACCATGGCCCGCACCAGCGACGACTTGCCCGAAGCGCTCGGCCCGATGACGCCGAGCCCCTGCCCCGCCACGAGCTGCAGCGACACGTCGCTGACGACAAGGCTCCGCCCCCCCGGCGCGACGACGCCGACGTTCTCCAGCGTCAGGCTGCGTTCGGGCCTCGGCAGTTCCAGGACCGCGGCGTCGGCGGGCAGGGAGGCGAGAACGCCGTCGAGCCTCTTCCAGCTCTGCCGCGCGGCGACGAAGCCCTTCCACTGCCCGATGGCGAGCTCGACCGGCGCCAGCGCCCGCGAGGTCAGGATCGAGCTGGCGATGATGATGCCCGCCGTCGCCTCCTGGTTGACCACCAGATAGGCCCCGACCGCCAGAACCGCCGACTGCAGCACCATGCGCAGCGTCTTGGACAGAGAGCCCAGGGCGGTCGTGATGTCGGCGGCCTTCGTCTGCTCGCCCTTGTGCGTCGCGTCCACCGCGCTCCAGGCCCTGCCCATGCGCGCTTCCATGCCCATCGCCCGCAGCACCTCGGCGTTGCGCCGATACGCCTCCGACAGCGCGTTGCGCTGCAGCCCGAACAGCGAGGCGCGCCGCACCGGCTCCTTGGTCAGCCGCTCGGTCGCCAGGGTGAGGGCGACCAGGACGAGGCCGCCGACCAGCGCGGTCCAGCCGATGGCGGGGTGGAAGGCGAAGCAGATGCCCAGATAAAGCGGCATCCACGGCAGGTCGAACAGCGTGGTCGGCCCCAGCCCCGACAAAAAGCCGCGCACCGTGTCGAGATCGCGCGACGGCTGCACGCTGTCGACGTGCGGGGCCACCAGCGGCAGCCGGGTGATCGCCTGGAAGGACCGACCGCTCAGCGCCTCGTCGATCGCCCCCCCGACGCGCGTCAGGATGCGGCCCCGGATGATGTCCACCGCCCCCTGAAACACGTACAGAACCAGCGCGATCGCCGCCAGACCCACCAGCGTCGGAACGCTCCGGCTCGGCAGAACCCGGTCGTATACCTCCAGCATGAAAAACGACCCCGTCAAATACAGGACGTTCAGCATCCCGCTCAGAAGTCCAACACCCC
>CAXTHU010000209.1:0-3135 GCA_964244125.1 uncultured Sphingomonadaceae bacterium | reverse complement strand
GACCACCTTGTCCATGCCGGTCTGGCTGGCGACGCGCACCGTCATCAGGTTGCGCGACTGCTCCACCCCCCAGCGCATCGTGCGCGGGCCGGCATAGCCGCCGGTGAAGTTGCGGAAGCATTTCCGCCCGAGCCGCGCCGACTGGTAGACGCAGAACGGCCCGTCCACCACGATCGACGCCGGGGTCATGCCGTTGTCGAGTGCCGCGGCATAGACGAACGGCTTGAAGCTGGAGCCGGGCTGGCGCCTGGCCTGCGTCGCCCGGTTGAAGCTGTCGCCGCGCGAATCCCAGCCGCCCTGCATCGCCAGCACCTGGCCGGTATGCGTGTTCTCCACCACCATCCCGCCGGAGACGCGCGGCACCGAGCGGAGCGACCAGCGGTCTCCCTCGGCCTTCACCGCGACGATGTCGCCCACCTTCAGGAAATCGAACGCGCGGCCGCCGACGCCGCGTTTCGGCGCGGTGGCGGCATAGGCCGGCAGCGTGCCGGTCGATCCGTCCGGAAGCCCGATCGTCGCCGCGCCGCCGGCCTTCTCCAGCACGACGGCGGCGCGCCAATCGGCATAGCCGGCGCCGCGATTGGCGGTGGCGAGCCGCGCCGGCCAGCCCGGCCCCGCCTCGACATGCCCCAGCGGCCCGGACCAGCCGCGCCCGGCCTCGAACCGGACGAGGCCGTCGCGCAGCGCCCGCTCCGCCGCCTTCTGCACCTCGGGGTCGAAGGAGGTGCGCACCCACAGGCCGCCGGCATAGACGCTGTAGGCGCCGTCGGCGGCGCTCTCGCCGAAACGGTCGATCAGCTGGCGGCGCACCTCCTCGGTGAAATAGCCGCCGGGCATCTGCGGCCGGGGCTGCCCGCGCGGGATCGCGCCCAGCGGGGCGGCGTCGGCGGCGGCGAATTGCGCGGCGGTGATCCTGCCGTTCGCCCGCATCTCGCGCAGCACGTAGCGGCGCCGGGCGAGCGCACGGGCGGCGCCGGTCTCCGGCGTATAGTTGGCCGGCGCCTTGGGCAGCGCGGCGAGGTATGCCGCCTCCGGCAGGGTGAGCTGGCCGACGTCCTTGGCGAAATAGGCCCGCGCCGCCGACTGCACGCCATAGGCGTTGCGGCCGAGGAAGATCTGGTTGAGGTAGAGTTCCAGGATCTGCGGCTTGTCCAGCGCCGCCTCGATCCGCCGCGCCAGGATCGCCTCGCGGATCTTGCGGCTGGGGGAATAGTCGTCGCCGATCAGCAGGTTCTTGGCGACCTGCTGGGTGATCGTCGAGCCGCCGCGCGCCCGCTCGCCCGAGCCCATCTTGGTGACATATTCGAACACGCCGTTCAGGAAGGCGGGATAATCGATGCCGCCATGGCTGAAGAAGTCCTTGTCCTCGGCCGACAGGAAGGCGTCGATCACCATCGGCGGGAACTCGTCATAGGCCAGTTCCACCCGCCGTTCCCTGGCGAAGCTCTGGATCGGCGTCCCGTCGTAACCGCGCAGGTTCGACGGCAGCGGCGGCTCGTAGGTGAGCAGCGCGTCGGCCGACGGCAGCCCGCGCGCGAAGACGGCGTAGAGGATCGCCACCGCCGCGATGCCGGCGAGCGCCAGCGCCAGCAGCACCCGCACCCATCGCCGCTGATAGAAGGCCGCCCCGGTCATCGCGGCCGGGGTCTAGCAGATGCGCCGCGCATTGGAACCACCGCCGGAGCCGGCGGCGGGCGGTCCAGCCGCCGCTGCGCCAGGTGGACCTCGATCGCGGTCTTGATCCCCTCGGCGACGGCGCGCCGGCCGGCGGCGGAGACGAGGAAGCGGGCGTCGTCGCGGTTGGACAGGTAACCCGTCTCGAACAGCACCGCCGGCACCCCGCCCGATCGCAGCACGCTGAAATCGGCGAAGCGGTGGAACGTCGCCCGGAAGCGGACCCGCGGCCCCATCTCGCGCCGGAGCCGATCGGCGAAGGCGGCGGACAGGTTCATCGTCTCGCGCTGGGCGAGGTCGGCCAGGATCGATCGCACGCCGGGCGGCTGCCCCTTCAGGTCGATGCCACCGGCCGATCCCGCCCGGTTCTCCCGCGCCGCCAGCCGCGCCGCCTCCCCGTCGGAGGCGACGTCCGACAGCGTGTAGACCGACGCGCCGCGCGCCGCCAGGTTGGGCGCGCTGTCGGCGTGGATCGACACGAACAGCGCCGCCCGCAGCCGCCGCGCGAGCGCCGCCCGCGCCGGCAGCGGCAGGAAGCGATCGTCCTCCCGCGTCAGCGCCACCCGCACCCGCCCGGACCTCATCAACGCGTCGCGCACCGCGCGGGCGATCGCCAGCACGACGTCCTTCTCCTGTTCGCCGTCGGCGGCGACGGTGCCGGGATCATGCCCGCCATGCCCCGGATCGATCAGCACCAGCGGCCGATCCCGCCCCCTGCCGCCGCGCACCTGCGGCAGGGCGGCGGCGGCCGCGACAGCGTGGGCAAGCAGCAGCAGGATCGGCAGACTTCGGACCAGGACGCGCATCGAACCCTTCTGCCGCGACGCTCCGTACCCGGCAACATACCGTTCCCCGGGTGGCCGCTTGCCCCCCCTCCGGACAGGTGCTAACCCCGCCATGTCGGATGCGACATGCACGGACCGCGCGCAGCGGCCGGCCCGCGCCGATCGGGCCGGCGCGAAGCCTCGCGGCCGGTGAACCAGGTTGACGTCGCATCATGCAGCATCTTTCGCCCGCCCCGCTCCGTCGCCGATCCGGCGACGTGGCGGTCTCGGGCCGCCCGGCGCGGCATGCCGGGGATGCCCGTGCGACAGAGGCGATTTCGAGAACCGACCGGGCGTCGGCCGGCCGCGCGAGCGGCAAGGCGGCGCCCTTCCACCATCATGGCGCCAGCCCCGGCACTGCCGGAGCGGCTCGCGCCCGGAGACCATTCAATGACCACGCACATGCTCATCGACGCGCGCCACCCGGAGGAGACCAGGGTCGCCGTCGTCAAGGGAAACCGGATCGAGGAGTTTGACTTCGAGTCGGCCGAGCGCAAGCAGCTCAAGGGCAACATCTATCTCGCCAAGGTAACCCGCGTCGAACCGTCCCTACAGGCGGCGTTCGTCGATTTCGGCGGCAACCGCCACGGCTTCCTCGCCTTCTCCGAAATCCACCCCGATTATTACCAGATCCCCA
>CAXTHU010000208.1:0-3188 GCA_964244125.1 uncultured Sphingomonadaceae bacterium | reverse complement strand
TGCTGCTGCAACCGCAGGCCTTTTCCATCATGGCGCTGGTGCTGCACGAGCTGGTCACCAACAGCGTCAAATATGGCGGCCTGTCGGACAGCGGGCGGGTCGAGGTGTCGTGGCGCCGCGACGATACCGGGGATCTCCAGATCGACTGGCGCGAAACGGGCGGCCCGCCGGTACAGGCGCCCAAGCGCCAGGGCTTCGGATCGACCATCATCCAGCGCTCCATCCCCTATGATCTCGGCGGCAAGGCGGAGGTGCGCTATCGCCTGACCGGGCTGGAGGCGCAGTTCTGCGTGCCCGGCCGCTTCCTCGGCCAGCGCGGCGCGGCCGCGCTCCATCCGGAGCGGATCGACACCGCGGGCGAGGAGGCGCCCGCCCCGGTCGCCCCGCTCGCGGGCCGCAACGTCCTTCTGGTCGAGGACAGCCTGATGATCGCGATGGACGCCGAGGACATATTGCGTGCGCTGGGCGCCGCCCGCGTGACGTCCGCCGCCACCATCGGCCAGGCGATCGCCGAGATCGAGCGGGAGCTGCCGAGCCTCGCCATCCTCGACATCAACCTGGGCGACCAGAACAGCCTGCCGGTCGCGCTCCGCCTGCACGGCCTGGGCGTCCCCTTCATCTTCGCCACCGGCTATGGCAGCCAGGCACCCCTGCCGCCGGAGATCGCCCACGCGCCGGTGTTGCAGAAGCCCTATACGCGCGACGGCGTGGCGCGGGCGGTGGCGGCGCTGGGGTTCAACTGACGCCGCCCCGGCGCGGGCAGGGGCGGCGTCAGCCCTTGCGGAAGATGAACTCGTCGTCGCGCCATTCGCCGACGGGGAACTGGTAACCGCCGACATTGGCGAAGCCGCGGCGATGGTAGAAGCCCTGCGCCTTCGCGTTGCCGGACCAGACGCCCAGCCAGACGCGGGGGCCGTCGCGCGCCTCCAGCCAGCCGACGGCGATGTCGAACAGCCGGGCGCCCAGGCCGGTGCCTTGCGCGGCGCGCGCGACATAGAGCTGGTGGAGCTGGCCGTCGGCGGCGGAGGCGTCCTCATGCGGCAGGCGGCAGGGGCCGGCGCTCGCATAGCCGACCGCCTCGCCCGCATCCTCGGCGAGCCACAGGCGCCACGCCGGATCGGCGAGACGCCGCGCCATCGCCGCCTCGCTGTAGACCTGCGGCAGCCAGGCGGCGAGGTCGGCCGGCGGATAGGGGATGGCGTGATCTTCGAGGAAGGTCTCGCGGAAGGTGCGTTCGCCGATCTCCGCCAGCGCCGCCGCGTCGCCCGCCGCCGCGATGCGGATCGCCGCCGCCACTATTCGGCGAACCGGCCCTTGAGGCGCGAGAAGAAGCCCTCCGCCTCGCCCTCTCCGGGCACGCCGCCCTCGATCGCGCGCAATTCCTCCAGCAGCTCGCGCTGGCGCGGATCGAGCTTCGTCGGCGTCGCGACGTCGATCTGGACGACCAGGTCGCCGGCGCCGCGCCCGTTCAGCACCGGCATGCCGGCGCCGCGCTGGCGCAACTGCTTGCCGGACTGGATGCCGGCCGGCACCCTGATCTCGTGGTTCGTCCCGTCGAGCCCCTCGACCGACACGACGCCGCCCAGCGCCGCCGTGCCGAAGCCGATCGGCACCCGCTGGAAGAGCGTCGTCCCCTCCCGCTCGAAGCGGGCATGGCGGGCGACGTGGAGGAAGATGTAGAGGTCGCCGGCCGGCGTGCCGCGCGCGCCCGCCTCGCCCTCGCCCGACACGCGGATGCGCGTGCCCTCGTCGACGCCGGCGGGCACCTTGACCGACAGCGTCTTGGCGCGGTCGACCCGGCCCTCGCCACGGCAGGCGGTGCAGGGATCGGCGATGACCTGGCCGCTGCCGTGGCAGGTCGGGCAGACCCGCTCGACGACGAAGAAGCCCTGCTGCGCGCGGACCTTGCCGTGGCCGCCGCAGGTCTGGCAGGGGCGCGCCGCCGTGCCGGGCTTGGCGCCGGTGCCCTGGCAGGGATCGCAGGGGGCGGCGACCTCGATCGCGACCTCGGCCTCCTTGCCGTGGAACGCCTCCTCCAGCGTGATCTCCAGGTCGTAGCGCAGGTCGGCGCCGCGCCGGGCGGACTGGCCGCCCCGGCCGCGTCCGCCCATGAACTCGCCGAAGATATCCTCGAAGATGTCTGAAAAGCCCTCGAAGCCCTGCGCGCCGCCGCGCCCGCCCCCGCTCTGCTGCTCGAAGGCGGCATGGCCGAAGCGGTCGTAGGCGGCGCGCTTCTGCGGGTCCTTCAGGCATTCATAGGCGCGGCCGATCGCCTTGAACTTCGCCTCGCTTTCCTTGCAGCCGGGATTCCTGTCCGGATGGCACTGCATGGCGATGCGGCGATAGGACGTCTTGATCGTCTTCTCGTCGGCGGTGCGCTCCACCTCCAGCAGCTCGTAGAAGTCGGTCGTGTCAGCCATCTCTAAGCCCTCTCCCCTTCAGGGGAGAGGGCTGGGAGAGGGGCCGAGCGATCCGCATGAGCGACGTTCATAGTGTCCCCGACTCCCCCTCTCCCCAACCCTCTCCCCATAGGGGAGAGGGAGCGGGTTACTTCTTCTCGTCTTCGACTTCCGAGAACTCGGCGTCGACGACATCCTCGGAACGGGCCGTCTCGGCCTCCTGGCCGGGGGAGGCGGCGGCGGCCTGCTCCTTCTCGTAGATCGCCTGGCCGAGCTTCATCGCCACCTGGGCCAGGGCGTTGGACTTCTCGGTCATGGCATCGGCATCGCCGCCCTCGACCGCGGTCCGCGCCTCGGCGACGGCGGCCTCGATCTCGGACTTGAGCGCCGCGTCGATCCTGTCGCCATGCTCGCGCAGCTGGCCCTCGGTCGAATGGATCAGGCTTTCGGCCTGGTTCTTCGCCTCGGCGGCGGCGCGGCGCTTCTTGTCGTCCTCGGCGAACTGCTCGGCGTCCTTCACCATCTTCTCGATGTCGGCGTCGTTCAGCCCGCCCGAGGCCTGGATCTTGATCTGCTGTTCCTTGCCGGTGCCCTTGTCCTTGGCGTGGACGTTGACGATGCCGTTGGCGTCGATGTCGAAGGTGACCTCGATCTGCGGCACGCCGCGCGGCGCCGGCGGGATGCCCATCAGATCGAACTGACCCAGCACCTTGTTGTCCGCCGCCATCGGGCGTTCGCCCTGGAAGACCCGGATGGTCACGGCCGACTGGTTGTCGTCGGCGGTGGAGA
>CAXTHU010000207.1:0-3196 GCA_964244125.1 uncultured Sphingomonadaceae bacterium | reverse complement strand
GGTTCCTGAAGTCGCTGCCGTCGCGCATCGGCCTGCTGCTCGACATGCAGCTGAAACAGCTTGAGCGCATCCTCTATTTCGAGAGCTACGTCGTCATCGAGCCGGGCCTGACCCCGCTGGAGAAGTACCAGCTCCTGAACGAGGACGAACTGCTCGAGGCGCAGGACGAATATGGCGAGGACGCCTTTTCCGCCGGCATCGGCGCAGAGGCCGTGCGCCGGATGCTGGAGGACCTCGACCTCGTCGGCGAGCGCGAGGAGCTGCTGAAGGAGCTGGCCGAGACCAAGTCGGAGCTGAAGCCCAAGAAGATCATCAAGCGGCTGAAGGTCGTCGAGAGCTTCATCGATTCGGGCAACCGGCCGGAATGGATGATCCTGGAGGTCGTCCCCGTCATCCCGCCCGAGCTGCGCCCGCTGGTGCCGCTCGACGGCGGCCGCTTCGCGACGTCCGACCTCAACGATCTCTACCGCCGCGTCATCAACCGCAACAACCGGCTGAAGCGGCTGATGGAGCTGCGCGCGCCCGACATCATCGTCCGCAACGAGAAGCGGATGTTGCAGGAATCGGTCGACGCCCTCTTCGACAACGGCCGTCGCGGGCGGACGATCACCGGCGCCAACAAGCGGCCGCTGAAGTCGCTGTCCGACATGCTGAAGGGCAAGCAGGGCCGCTTCCGCCAGAACCTGCTCGGCAAGCGCGTCGACTATTCCGGCCGCTCGGTCATCGTGGTCGGGCCGGAGCTGAAGCTGCACCAGTGCGGCCTGCCGAAGAAGATGGCGCTCGAGCTGTTCAAGCCGTTCATCTACGCGCGCCTCGACGCCAAGGGTCTGAGCATGACGCTCAAGCAGGCCAAGAAGTGGGTCGAGAAGGAGCGCAAGGAAGTCTGGGACATCCTGGACGAGGTGATCCGCGAGCATCCCGTGATGCTCAACCGCGCGCCGACGCTCCACCGCCTCGGCATCCAGGCGTTCGAGCCGGTGCTGATCGAGGGCAAGGCGATCCAGCTCCACCCGCTGGTCTGCTCGGCGTTCAACGCCGACTTCGACGGCGATCAGATGGCCGTCCACGTTCCGCTGAGCCTCGAGGCGCAGCTGGAAGCGCGCGTGCTGATGATGTCGACCAACAACATCCTGTCGCCCGCCAACGGCAAGCCGATCATCGTCCCCTCGCAGGACATGGTGCTGGGCCTCTACTACCTGTCGATGGAGAAGAAGGGCGAGCCCGGCGAGGGCATGATGATCTCCGACATGGTGGAGGTGCACCAGGCGCTGCACGCCGGCGCGGTCACGCTGCACACCAGCATCACCAGCCGCGTCCCCCAGACGGACGAGGCCGGCAAGCAGTATATGAAGCGGGTCGAGACCACGCCCGGCCGGATGCTGCTCGGCGAGACGCTGCCGCTGTCGGCCAAGGTGCCGTTCGAGACCGTCAACCGCCTCCTCACCAAGAAGGAGATCGGCGACGTCATCGACCAGGTCTACCGCCACACCGGCCAGAAGGAGACGGTGCTGTTCGCCGACGCGATCATGGCGCTGGGCTTCAGGCACGCCTTCCAGGCCGGCATCTCCTTCGGCAAGGACGACATGATTATCCCGGCGGAGAAGGTCGGGCTGGTCGATGGCGCGCGCGAGCAGGTGAAGGATTTCGAGCAGCAGTATCAGGATGGCCTGATTACCCAGCAGGAGAAATACAACAAGGTGATCGACGCCTGGAGCCGCTGCGGCGACCAGGTGGCGAACGCCATGATGGACCGGATCCGCTCGATCAAGGTGCTGGACGACGGCCGCGAGGCGCCGATCAACTCCATCTACATGATGGCCCATTCCGGCGCGCGCGGCAGCCAGGCGCAGATCAAGCAGCTCGCCGGCATGCGCGGCCTGATGGCCAAGCCGTCGGGCGAGATCATCGAGACGCCGATCATCTCGAACTTCAAGGAGGGGCTGACCGTCCTCGAATATTTCAATTCCACCCACGGCGCGCGCAAGGGCCTGGCGGACACGGCGCTGAAGACGGCGAACTCCGGCTATCTCACCCGCCGGCTCGTCGACGTGTCGCAGGACTGCGTCATCGTCGAGGAGGATTGCGGCACCGAGCGGTCGCTGGAGATGAAGGCCATCGTCCAGGGCGGCGCCACCATCGCCTCGCTGGGCGAGCGCGTCCTCGGCCGCACCGTCGCCGAGGACATCGTCGACAGCAAGACCGGCGACGTCCCGTTCAAGCGCGGCCGCCTGCTCGACGAGGCCGACATCGCCGCGCTGGAGGCGATCGGCGTCCAGTCGGTCCAGATCCGCTCGCCGCTGGTGTGCGAGAGCAAGGGCGGGGTGTGCGGCACCTGCTACGGGCGCGATCTCGCCCGCGGCACGCCGGTCAACATCGGCGAGGCGGTCGGCGTCATCGCCGCCCAGTCGATCGGCGAGCCGGGCACCCAGCTGACGATGCGGACCTTCCACATCGGCGGCGCCGCCCAGCTGAACGAACAGTCCAACCTGGAGGCGGTATCGGACGGCCGGATCGAATATCGCGAGCTGCGCACCATCGCCGACACGCGCGGCCGGCGGGTCTCGCTGTCGCGCAACGGCGAGGTCGCGATCGTCGACATGGACGGGCGCGAGCGGGCAACGCATCGCCTGCCCTACGGCGCGCACCTGCTGTTCGACGACGGCCATGTCGTGACCAAGGGCGATCGCATCGCCGAATGGGACCCCTTCACCATGCCGGTCATCACCGAAAGCGGCGGCACGGTGAAATACCAGGACCTGATCGACAACCAGACCCTCTCCGAACAGACCGACGAGGCCACCGGCATCGCCCAGAAGGTGGTGACCGAATATCGCGCCACCCGGTCCAAGGAGGATCTGCGTCCGCGCCTGACGCTGCTGGACGACACCAGCGGCGAGGCCGCGCGCTACATGCTGGCGCCCGGCGCGATGCTGTCGGTCGAGGACGGGCAGCAGGTGTCGGCCGGCGACGTGCTGGCGCGCGTCAGCCGCGAGAGCGCCAAGACGCGCGACATCACCGGCGGCCTGCCGCGGGTGGCCGAGCTGTTCGAGGCGCGCAAGCCCAAGGAGAATGCGATCATCGCCAAGGTCTCCGGCCGCGTCGTGTTCGGCAAGGACTACAAGGCGAAGCGCAAGATCGGCATCCAGCCCGAGGACGGCGGCGAGGTGGTGGAATACCTCATCCCGAAGTCCAAGGT
>CAXTHU010000206.1:0-3218 GCA_964244125.1 uncultured Sphingomonadaceae bacterium | reverse complement strand
ATTATCTGAACGAGCAGCTGAAGGCGATCCAGCGCGAGCTGGGCAATGCCGAGGAGGGCGAGGCGGGCGACGAGATCGCCGAACTGAGCCAGAAGATCGCCAAGCTGCGCATGAGCAAGGAGGCGCGCGCCAAGGCCACCGCCGAGCTGAAGAAGCTGAAGACGATGGCGCCGATGTCGGCCGAGGCGACGGTGGTGCGCAACTATCTCGACGTGCTGCTGGGCTTGCCGTGGGGCAGGAAGTCGAAGGTGAGGAAGGACATCGCCGCCGCGCAAGGGGTGCTGGACGACGACCATTACGGGCTGGAGAAGGTGAAGGACCGGATCGTCGAGTATCTCGCCGTCCAGGCGCGCACCAACAAGCTGAAGGGGCCGATCCTCTGCCTCGTCGGCCCGCCCGGCGTCGGCAAGACCTCGCTCGGCCGTTCCATCGCCAAGGCGACGGGGCGCGAGTTCGTCCGCCAGTCGCTGGGCGGGGTGCGCGACGAGGCGGAGATCCGCGGCCACCGGCGGACCTATATCGGCTCGCTGCCGGGCAAGATCGTGTCCAACCTGAAGAAGGCCGGCACCTCCAACCCGCTGTTCCTGCTCGACGAGATCGACAAGCTGGGCCAGGATTTCCGCGGCGATCCGGCCTCCGCGCTGCTGGAGGTGCTGGACCCCGAGCAGAACGGCAGGTTCCAGGACCATTATCTGGAGATCGACCTCGATCTGTCCGACATCATGTTCGTCACCACCGCCAACTCGATGAACATGCCCCAGCCGCTGCTCGACCGGATGGAGATCATTCGGCTGGAGGGCTATACCGAGGACGAGAAGGTCGAGATCGCCAAGGCCCACCTGCTCGACAAGCAGGTCGAGGCGCATGGCCTGAAGCCCGGCGAGTTCGTACTGGCCGACGCGGCGCTGCGCGACCTCATCCGCTACTACACCCGCGAGGCGGGGGTGCGGACGCTGGAGCGCGAGATCGCCAAGCTGGCGCGCAAGAGCCTGCGCCGCATCCTGGAGAAGCGGGCCGAGGCGGTGACGATCACGCCGGACAACCTGGCCGAGTTCGCCGGCGTCAGGAAGTTCCGCTTCGGCGTGTCGGAGGAAGAGGACCAGATCGGCGCCGTCACCGGCCTCGCCTGGACCGAGGTGGGCGGCGAGCTGCTGACGATCGAGGCGGTGACGGTCCCCGGCAAGGGCCTGGCCAAGACCACCGGCAAGCTGGGCGAGGTGATGCAGGAATCGGTCCAGGCGGCCTTCTCCTTCATCAAGGCGCGCGCGCCCTCCTACGGCATCAAGCCCAGCCTGTTCGCCCGCAAGGACATCCACATCCACCTGCCCGAGGGGGCGGTGCCCAAGGACGGGCCGTCGGCGGGCATCGGCATGGTGACGGCGATCCTGTCCACCCTGTCGGGCATCGCCGTCCGCCGCGACGTGGCGATGACCGGCGAGGTGACCTTGCGCGGCCGCGTGCTGCCGATCGGCGGGCTGAAGGAGAAGCTGCTGGCGGCGCTGCGCGGCGGCATCGCCACCGTGCTGATCCCGGCCGAGAACGAGAAGGACTTGGCCGAGATCCCGGCCAACATCCGCGCCGGCCTGACGATCATACCCGTGTCGCATGTCGACGAGGTGCTGGGCCACGCGCTGGTCCAGCCGCTGGTGGCGATCGAATGGAGCGACGCCGACGAGCTGGCCACCGAGCCCGTCCCGGTGCCGCCGGCCGCCGTCCACGATGCGGGAGATGCGCCGGTTCGGCACTAACCCCGGCTTGACTCCTTCGGCCAAGTCGCGTGTCCTGCCGGCGGGAGAAAAGGGGGGGATGCGAAGGACATGAACAAGCAGGAGCTTATCGGTGCCGTCGCCGAGACCAGCGGTCTCGGCAAGAACGATGCGATCAAGGCGGTCGAGGCGGTGTTCGATACCATCTCGGCGGCACTGAAATCGGGCGAGGAGGTGCGGCTGGTCGGCTTCGGCACCTTCACCGTCTCGCGTCGCAAGGCCTCGACCGGCCGCAACCCGCGCACCGGCGAACCGATGGCCATCCAGGAATCGACCCAGCCCAAGTTCAAGCCCGGCAAGGGGCTGAAGGACATGGTCAACTGACGGGACGAACGGGGCGGGCGTGGCGCCCGCCCCGCTGGACAAGCCGGGGCGGCTCGCCTAAGCGGCGCGTCGGCGAAGCGTGGGCGCATAGCTCAGTGGTAGAGCACTGTGTTCACACCGCAGGGGTCGCAGGTTCAAACCCTGCTGCGCCCACCACGCTTTGCTGAACTCATCCAGGCATTTGGCTGCTCCTCGGAGCCGTTTGCGATCAGATCGATCCAACGTGAGCCCCTCCCCTTCAGGGGAGGGGTGAGTTGGCTCGATCGCAACGGCCCTAGGCTTTCGGCCACACCTCCTTCAGCCACGCCACCTGCTCCGCCACCTGCGCCTCGCTCAGCGTCGCCGCCGTGCCCAGCTCGGGCAGTCTCGGCCAGCCGGCGTCGGGATAGTCGACGCCGTCCCGCGAACGCTTGCCCTCGTAGCGCGGGATGACGTGGAAATGGACGTGCGGGTCGACCATCATCAGCATCAGATAGTTGATCCGCTCGAACGACACCGCCGTCGCCAGCGCCGCCTCGATGTCGGCCACCACCCGCGCCTGCTCGGTGAAGGCCGTCGCCGCCAGCGTGCCATAGGCCGTCGCCTCGCCCTTCGCCGCCAGCACCAGCGCGCCCAGCGTCGGCGTCTGGGGGCGCAGCAGCACGACCCAGTGTTCGTATTCCGCGACCAGGGTCGCCGGATGGCCGAAGCGGCGGATGGTGGCGTTCATCGGCATCGTACTTGGCATCGTCCTTGACGGGGCCGCGGCGGCGGGCGTATCGCGCGTTCCGCTTGTGGCCCTGCGGCGACCGTAGTTCAATTGGTTAGAGCGTCGGCTTGTGATGCCGGAAGTTGCGGGTTCAAGTCCCGTCGGTCGCCCCACCGCCGTTTCGGACTGGCCGCGTCGCGCGAATAACATTAATGCCGGACCCCGACATATTGTTTCGCGATGGAGGCGGCCGTGACGGCACCCTGGGACTATCCCGATTTCGACGATCACGAGGGCCTGCACCTCTTCCGCGATCGCGCCGCCGGGCTGACCGCGGTCATCGCCATCCACTCGACCGCGCTCGGGCCGGCGGCGGGCGGCACGCGCTTCTGGCATTATGCGGCGCGCGAGGATGCGATCACCGACGTGCTGCGCCTGTC
>CAXTHU010000205.1:0-3289 GCA_964244125.1 uncultured Sphingomonadaceae bacterium | reverse complement strand
AGGTCCAGCGCCGCCTCGGGCGTCAGCGCCTCGCCGGGGCCGATCGTTTCTCCCGAAGCCGTCCGGCGCGACATGGCCGCCGCCATCGCCGCCCACGGATCGCCGCCGCCGAAGGGCGCGTCGCTGCCGCCGGCGAGCGACACGCCGGCGGCATGGAACGACGCCAGCCGATAGAGGTGGCGCCATTCGGCCGGGGGGATGGCGGCGCGGTAGGCGTCGCCGCGTTCGGCGATGAAATGCGGCTGGCTCACCACCGTCAGCCCCAGCGCGGCGATATCCTCCACCAGCGCGTCGGGCGCGACCGAGGCATGCTCGATCCGGTCGCCGCGCATCGGCCCGGCGGCGCCGAGCGCGGCGAGCGCGACGACCAGCTCGACCTCCGTCGCGCAGTGGATCGCCGCGACTCGCCCGGAATCATGCGCCCGGGCGATGTCGCGGGCGAGGTCGTCGAGGTCGGGCGGCGCCGCCTCGTGGAGGTGGACCTTGAACGGACCGATCGCGATCCCCTCGGCGGCGTCGCCGGCGTCCAGCGCGAGGCTGCCGGCGAGCAGCACGCGCTGCGGCAGCGCGCCCGATCGCCGCTCGCCGTCGAGATGCCGCGCCACCGCGCCGTCGTTGGCCGGGCTGACCTCGGTGACGCCGGTGACGCCATAGCCGGCCAGCCGCGCGCCCACCCCGGCCAGCGCCGGCGGCCGGCTGCCGAGCCGCCCGCGCAACCAGTCGTCGCCGTCGAACAGGCGGCCGGTCAGTCTCCCCGCGTCGCGCTCGAAGCCATCCGGAATATCGCCACCGGCGAGCAAAGCATCCAGCCCGGCCGAGTTGAAGATCCACATCCGGCCCGAGCGATGCTGGATGCGCACCGGCCGGTGCGGCACGACGCGATCGAGCCAGCCCGCGTCGAGATCGCCCGCGACGCTCTCGTGATAGCCGATGCCGCGCAGCCAGCCGGTGCCGGGCACGACCAGCCGCGCCGCCAGATCGGCCTCGTCGCGGACCGCCGGCGGCCCGCAGGCGACCGAGCCGAGCGCCGCCGCCCAGGCCGCGAGGTGGATATGGTGGTCGTGCAGCCCCGGCAGCAGCAGTCCGCCGTCCGCGTCGATCACGCATTCGCCGTCCCGTGCGGCCAGGGCGCCGATCGCGGCGATCCGGCCGCCGGCGACACGGACATCGGCGACGCGGCCGTCGCGCAGTTCGGCCCGGCGGATCAGCATGACGGCAGCGCGCGCAGGATGCGATCGGTGTCGGCGCCTAGACCCGCCACCTCCCGCTCGATCCGGCGCGGCGCGACGGGCGCGAAACACCGCCCCGCCGCATCCGCCCATCGTCTCAGATCGCGGACGAGCCGGTGCGGATCGGCTTGGCGGCTCTCGTCGAGGCACCAGGCCGCCACCCGGCTCAGCGCGATATCGTAACGGCCGCCCTCCCCCGTCCGCCACGCTTCCCACGCCACGACGGCGGCATGGATCCCGGTCAGCGGATCGGCGATCGCGTCGCCGACGAAACCGTCGCGCCCGCCGGCCGCCAGCAACGCGGCCGACAGCCCCGCCGCGACGCCGGCATCGTCGCCGAAGCCGACCCAGTCGGCCGCCGCGCCGGTGGCACCATGTCCCGTGACGCTGATCCAGACGAGGCCGGGCCGCGCCGCCACGAGCGCATCGGCATCAATCCCGAGCTGGCGCAGCGCGCGCGGGCGGGCGGCCTCGACGACGATGTCCGCGCCGTCGATCAGGCGGAGCAGCGCGGCGCGATCGGCCGGATCGGCCGGATCGAGCGCGACGCTGGCCTTGCCCTGGTTGAGCAGGCGGAAGAAGCCGGCGTCGCCGTCGCGCATCGCGTCGGGACGCCGCCGGCTCTCGACCTTGACGACCTCGGCGCCGGCGAGCGCCAGCAGGTGAGTCGCGAGCGGCGCGGCCCACAGCGCGCCGAGATCGACGACGCGCGGCGCGATCTGCGGCGCGCGCTCCCGGCGCCGGCCCCGGACGATCCGGGCACCCGGCCGCCACGGCGCGTCCGGCGGCGCGGCGGCATCGGCGATCGCCATGCCCATCGACCGGCCGCGCGCGACGAGCATCGCCGCGGGACGGCGCCGGAACGCGCGGGACAGGCCGGCGTCGTCGCCCAGCGCCTCCGGCCCGACCTCGAGCAGCGCCGGCAGGAGCGCGCGGTCGTCCGGACGCGCCAGGTTGAGCGCCACGCGGCCGTCGGCGGCATCATACAGCGCGCAACCGCCCCCGGCCGATATCCGTCCGGGCACGCGGAACCCGCCCAGCGCCGCCCGCTCGCCCAGCAGCGTCGCGCCGTCGATCGCGGCGATGCGCGGCGAGCCGGTGATGCGGGCGAGCCGGCGGACGGCGGCATCGGCCGAAGCCGTCAGCGGGATGGCGGGCGCGGCCGCCACGCGGTCAGGCCGGCTGGTGAAAGAAGCGCTTCACCTCGCGCCGGAGCAGCTTGCCCATCTCGTTATAGGGCAGCGCGTCGACCAGCATGATCCGTTCCGGCACCCGCGACGATCGCAGCCGCCCCCGCACCAGCGCGCGCAGCTCGTCGTCATGCGGCAGTTGCGCGCCGGCCCGCGCGACGATCGCCACCGCCACCGCCTCGCCCCATTCGGCCGACGGGATGCCGACCGCGGCGACGTCGTCGATGCTTTCATGCGCGATCAGCACGTCCTCGATCTCGCTGGGCGAGATATTCTCGCCGCCGCGCACGATCACGTCGTCGGCGCGGCCCGACAGATAGAGATAGCCCTCCTCGTCGAGGAAGCCCGCGTCGCGCGTCGGGAACCAGCCGTCGGCGTCGAGCGCGCTGCGCCCGCGATATTCGCCCGCGACCTGATCGCCGCGGACATAGACCTCCCCGGGCTCGCCGGGCGGCAGCACGCGGCCCGCCTCGTCGCGGATCTCGATCTCGACGGTCGGCAGCGGCCGTCCGACCGAGCCGAGCCGCCGGCGCTGTCCCGGATCGCTGGCGCCGTGCGCCGCGCGATGCTCGTCGGGGCCGAGGAGCGCTATCGTCGAGCTGGTCTCGGTCAGGCCGTAGGCGTTGGTGAAGCCGGTCGCCGGGAACAGGTCGAGCGCGCGGGCGATCAGTTCGGCCGGCATCCGGCCACCCCCATATGCGATGGAGCGCAGCGCCCCGACGTCGGCGGACCTGCCTTCGCCCAGCCGCGCGATCACCCGCGACAGCATCGTCGGCACGAGGAACGCGTTGGTGACGCGCTCGCCCGCGCACAGGTCGATCCAGGCATCCGCCTCGAAGCTGGGCAGCAGCACGATCCGGCGCATCGCGT
>CAXTHU010000204.1:0-3309 GCA_964244125.1 uncultured Sphingomonadaceae bacterium | reverse complement strand
GCCGCGATCCTGAAGGGCAAGGAACTCGGCTTGAGCCTGCGCGAGATCCGCGCCAACCTGCGCCGCGATTGCGGCGCGCGCACCTTCGACGGCTGGCTGAAGCCGATCCGCCTGGGCCAGCACGACATGGCCGCCGGCATGGTCGAACTGCTCGCCCCGTCGCAATTCACCGCCACCTGGGTCGAATCCAACTATGCCGAGCGGCTGCTGCTGGCGTGGCGGACGGCGCTGCCGGACATCCGCCACGTCCGGGTGAGGGCGGGCGCGCCCGCGCCCGAGACGCTGGCCGCGGAGCCGGCCGCGGAACCGGAGCCCGCGTCGCAGCCGGCGGCTGCCGCGACGCCCGCCGCGATGGGCGGCACGCCGCTGGAGCCGCGCTACACCTTCGACAATTTCGTCGTGGGAAAGGCCAACGACGTCGCCTACAACGCGGCGCGCACGGTGGCGGACGGCGGCCGGCTCGGCTTCAATCCGCTGTTCCTCCATGGCGGCACCGGCCTCGGCAAGACCCACCTGATGCACGCCATCGGCCACGAATACCGCCGGCGCCACGGCCAGGCGCGCGTCGTCTACATGTCGGCCGAGAAGTTCATGTTCGAGTTCGTGTCGGCGATGCGGGCCAAGGACACGCTGGCGTTCAAGACCCGGCTGCGTTCGGCCGACCTGCTCATGATCGACGACGTCCAGTTCATCGCCGGCAAGGAATCGACCCAGGAAGAGTTCTTCCACACGATGAACGAGATCATCTCGGCGGGAAAGCGGCTGGTCATCACCGCCGACCGCAGCCCGCAGGACCTGGAAGGGATCGAGAGCCGCATCCTCTCGCGCCTGGGCTGGGGGCTGGTCGCCGACGTCAACCCGGCCGACTTCGAATTGCGGCTGGGCATCATCGGCAAGAAGCTGGAGGCGATGCCGCAGGCGCATGTCCCGCCCGAGGTGGCGATGTTCCTGGCCCGCCGTATCGCCGCCAACGTCCGCGAGCTGGAAGGCGCGCTGAACCGCGTCGTCGCCTATGCGACGCTGACCGGGCGGCCGATCGACGTCGACTTCGTCAGCGAGACGCTGGCCGACCAGCTGCGCGCCGGCACCCGGCGGATCACCATCGACGAGATCCAGCGCAAGGTCTCCGACCACTTCCGCATCCGCCAGGCCGAGATGACCTCGGCCCGGCGCGCGCGCGAGGTCGCCCGCCCGCGCCAGATCGCGATGTATCTCGCCAAGCAGCTGACCCCGCGCTCGCTGCCCGAGATCGGCCGGCGCTTCGGCGGGCGCGATCACACGACGGTGATCCACGCGGTCAGGCAGATCGAGAAATTGCGCAAGGCCGACGCGGAGATCGACAACGACGTGCGGCTGCTGATGCGGCAGCTGGAGGGGTAGGGCGCCCCATTCCACGGCGTCACCCCGAGCTTGTCTCGGCGTCCATCTCTCCACCGGGGCGGGGGGGCTGATGGATGGATGCCGAAACAAGTTCGGCATGACGAAGAAGGAAGCAGGACCTGCCCCGATCACCCCCGCCTGGGCGGCGGGATGGTGATCCGCACTTCCTCGCCCGAGCGACCGGGGAAGTTGGTGAACATCGCCTCGACCAGGTTGGGGACGAGATCGGTGAGGTTGTCGTCGGCCGAGCGGGCCTTGGCGCGGCCCTCGAACAGGCGGGTGCCGTCGGTCCGGGCGATCGTCATCTCCAGGTGGCTGGTATAATAGGTGTAGCTCTCGATCCGGTCGCCGCCGAAGCCGCCGCCGTAGAAGAACGGATCGTTCCAGCCGTAATAGAACGGCCGATAGCCGAAGCGGCCGAACCCGCCATAGCCGAACCCGCCGCCGAAACCGCCATAGCCGAAGCCGCCGTAACCGAACGGATCGGGCCGGCTGACGATCTTCTCCCGGCCGTTGTCGACGCCATAGTCGAGCGTCACGACCAGCTGCGCGTCGGCGCGGCCCTGGACCGGGCGATAGCCCTGTCCGGCCAGGCGCTGGGCGACGAGATTGGCGTAGGTGCCGAACTCCAGCCCCGACTGCATCTGCGGCGCGGCCGCCTGGACGACAAAGGTCTGGCCCTGCGGCACCGGCAGCTGCTGGAAGCGGGCGACGTCGGCGCGGAACGGCGCGGCGCAGCCGGCGACGGCGAGGAGAGCGAGAGGGGCAGTTGCGGCAAGGAGCTTCCGAATCGACATGATCGCGACCTTCCGGGCGTAATCGCCCTTTTTTCATGAGCTTGGCCGTGCGTTTAGGGCGACGGCAATGAACATCGGTTGAACGCTCGTCCCCGCCGCCGGTTGCGTGAACGGCGGCTGAAGGATGCATCCTCTCGGCTTAAAGCCCCAGCGCGCGATACGCCGCCGCCAGCGTCGGCGCGGCGGCGGCGCGGGCGGTGTCGGCGCCCGCGGCGAGCAGGCGGTCGAGTTCGGCCGGATCGCCCGACAGCCGGTCCAGCCGCGCCTTGATCGGCCCGAGCGCCTCGACCAGCAGGTCGGCCAACGCCGGCTTGAACGCGCCGAAGCCTTGCCCCGCGAAGCGCGCCAGCACGGCGGCGACCGGCTCGTCGGCCATCGCGGCGTAGATGCCGACGAGGTTGCGCGCCTCGGGCCGGTCGGCCAGCCCGGCCGGGTCGTCGGGCAGGGGGGCGGGGTCGGTCCTGGCCTTGCGGATCTTGGCGGCGACGGCGTCGGCATCGTCGGTCAGGTTGATCCGGCTCATGTCGGACGGGTCCGACTTGGACATCTTGGCGGTGCCGTCGCGCAAGCTCATGATCCGCGCGGCGGCGCGCGGGACGATCGGCTCGGGCAGGGGGAACAGGTCGACGGCGAAGTCGGTGTTGAACTTGGTCGCGATATCGCGGGCCAGCTCCAGATGCTGCTTCTGGTCCTCGCCCACCGGCACATGCGTCGCGCGATAGAGCAGCACGTCGGCCGCCTGAAGCACCGGATAGGTGTAGAGCGCCACCGACGCGCCCTCGCGGTTCCTGCCCGACTTGTCCTTGAACTGCGTCATCCGGTTCAGCCAGCCGACCCGCGCCGTGCCGTTCAGCAGCCACTGGAGCTGGACGTGTCCGGTCACCCGGGACTGGCGGAACAGGGTCGCGCGGGCCGGATCGACGCCGCAGGCGATGAGGGCGGCGGCCATCTCGCGGATGCCGCGGGCGAAACTCGCCGGCTCCTGATAGTCGCTGATCGCGTGGAGATCGGCCAGGAAGAAGAAGCAGGCGCCGCCATCGGCCGCCGCGGCGTCCTGCATTCGCACCCAGTTGCGGATCGCGCCGAGATAGTTGCCGAGGCGGAGGTTGCCGGTCGGCTGGATGCCGGAGAC
>CAXTHU010000203.1:0-3323 GCA_964244125.1 uncultured Sphingomonadaceae bacterium | reverse complement strand
GCAAACCATCCAGCTCGCACTCGAAAAACGCCTCGTAATCCATCAACATCCTCCCGGCATTTTCCCTCTAAGCAAAAATCGCAAGGAGAGTCGCGCGAAAATCGCGGGGCTGTTCAACGCGCCATCCGCTCCTCGGCGCGGGTGAAGGCGGACCGGCGGCCCTGCGATCCGGCATCCGGCACGGCGGTGACGAAATAGGCCACGCCGACGCCGGCGGCCCGGTCGATCCACAGGCCCGAGCGCAGGCCGTATGCCTCGCCCGCATGGCCGACGCGCGGCCGCCCGTCGCCGAACGGATCGTCGCGGCAGCCGGTCCCGGCGGTCGCGAGGGTCTGGCTGGCGAGGCCGTAGCGGCAGATGAAGCCGGCCTGGGCATCGCCGTTCGCGCCGTCATATCGCCAGACCGGCGTCAGCAGGCCGGCGATCGATGCCGGCGAGAGGAAGCGGACCCCGTCCAGCATGCCGTCGCCGAGCAGCATCCGGCCGATCCGCGCCAGCCCCCGCGCCGAGATGCGCAGGCCGCCCTGCGGCGAGAACATCGCGCCGTTGCGGCCTGCCCGCCACCGGCCGAGGTCGCAGCCGCCGTCGGTGGCGGGGGTGACGGGGCAGGCGGGGCGCCGGCCGCCGAGATCGTCCTTGCGCGGACGGCCGTCGGCATCGTCCAGCTCGACCGCGCGGGCGATCGCGGCATCGTCGCACGCATCCCAGTTGTAGCAGGCGGCCAGCCCCAGCGGATTCAGCACCAGCCGCTTCATCAGCCGGTCGAACCGCTCGCCCGTCGCCGCTTCCATCACGCCGGCCACCACGGGGAAGTTGAGGTTGGCGTAGCGGAACCAGCCGCCGGGCGGGTGGTCCGCGTCCCACGCCCGGGGGTCGGCCATGACCCGCGCCAGCTCGGCATCGAGCGGCAGGACGTAATCGATCCCGTCGGCGATCGAGGAGCGGTGCGACAGGAGCAGGCGCAGCGTCACCGGCCGGTCCGGAAAGGCCGGATTGCGCAAGCGCCAGCCGAGCCGGGCCGAGACGTCCGCATCGAGGTCCAGCAGGCCCGCCTCGACCAGCCGCATCACGCCGAGCGCCACGACCAGCTTGGAGACCGAGGCGACGCGGACCGGATCGTCCGCCGTCACGCGGCGCCCATGCGGGTCCGCCGGGCCGGCGGCGCGGACGCGCGTCTCGTGCGTCCGGTCGAACGCCACGCTTACCCGGGCACCGTGCGGCATCGACGCGCAGGCGGCGAGCGGCAGCAGCAGCGCGGGCCACAAGCGCCTCATCGGCCCATCGCCGAACGCCAGCGCGTCTCCGGGACGAACAGGAAGGCGACGAGCGACACGCCGATCATGACCGCGACATACCGGAAGAAGCCGCTCTCATGCCCCGCCGCCTTGAACCACAGCGCGACATATTCCGCCGTCCCGCCGAAGATCGAGATGCTGAGCGCATAGGGCAGCCCGACGCCGAGCGCGCGGATGTGCGGCGGGAACAGCTCCGCCTTGACCGTCGAGGCGACGGCGGACGCACCGGCGACGATGACGAGCGCCGCCGAGATTAACAGGAAGGCGGTCACCGGATCGCGCGCCCGCCCGATCGCGGCGAGCAGCGGCACGGCCGACAGCATGCCGGCGACGCCGAACCAGTAGAGCAGCGGCTTGCGCCCGATCCGGTCGCTCAGCGCCGCCATCAGCGGCACGACGGCCATGTAGAAGCAGAGCGAGGCGGTCGAGATCACCGACGCCGTACCCTTCGGAAAGCCGGCCGAGGCGACGAGATATTTCTGCATGTAGGTGGTGAAGGTGTAGAAGGCGACGTTGCTGCCCGCCGCCATGAAGAACACGATCGCCACCAGCCGGCGATGCTCCCAGAGCGCGGCGAGGCCGGTCGCCGGCCCCGCCCCGGCCTCGGCGCGGAAGGCCGGGGTCTCCGCGATCCCGCGCCGGATCCAGAACACCATCACCGCCAGCAGCGCGCCGACGGCGAAGGGGATGCGCCAGCCCCAGGCGACGATCCGCGCCTCGTCCAGCAGCACGAACTGGAGCAGCAGCAGCACGGCGAGCGCCAGCAGCTGCCCGAGGATCAGCGTGACATATTGGAAGCTCGCCCAGAAGCCGCGATGATCCGGGTCGGCGATCTCGGCCAGATAGGTGGCGCTGGCGCCGAACTCGCCGCCGACGCTGATCCCCTGCACCATCCGCGCCGCGACCAGCAGGATGGGCGCGGCGACGCCGATCGTGGCATAGCCCGGCAGGACGGCGATCCCCGAGCCGGCGCACATCAGCGCCACCGAAAGCCCCAGCGCCGCGCGCCGCCCCCGGGCGTCCGCCACCCGTCCCAGCAGCCAGCCGCCGACCGGCCGCATGAAGAAGCCGATGGCGAAGACGCCGCTGGTGTTCAGCATCTGGGCGGTCGGATCGTCGCCGGGAAAGAAGGCCGGCGCGAAATAGAGCGCGAAGGCGGCATAGACATACCAGTCATACCATTCGACCAGATTGCCGAGCGACCCGCCGAGGATCGAGCGGATGCGGGTCGTCGTGTTCAACGCCACGAGGCGGGAGCGGCCGTCACCCCGTCCGGCCGGCGCCGGCGCAGTCGCCGCCGATCCGCTGCGCCGCGACGTGGCTGCGCACGACGAGCGGGCGGGCCGATCGCAGCATCGTCGTGGCGACGTCGAGGGCGTAGGCCTCGGCGGCGTAGCGGCCGGCCGCCTCGGTCGTGGCGGCCGCGCCGGACCGGCCCTGGCACACGCCGCTGATGCTCACCCGGCCAGCGCCGGCGCGCACCCGGTCGGCGGTGCAGCCGGGCGGATCGGCGGCGGCCAGCACGCTCGCCACGTCCTGGTCGGGGCGGACGCAGAGACGCCGGACCTGCGGCGCGGGAAACGCCATGCCGGCGGGCGCTCCCGCCAGCGTCGCGCCCGTGATGCGCGTGCTCTCCTCCCACAGGCCGGGCCGCAGCGCGTCGCCGCCGTCGGCCGCGACCAGGAGGGCAAGGAAGGGAAGCAGGGCGGCGGCGGTTCCGATACGCATGATGTCCCCCGACGATTGCGGCAGCGGGGCGAGTTTCCCATATCGCCATGCGATGACAATCCAGATTCGCACCAGCCTCGCCGAGCCCGACACGGGTGCGTCTTTCGTGCCGCACCGCCCGGCGCGGCCGCCCAAGGCGGAGGGCGGCCGGCCGTTCCGCGTCGTCTCCGACTACCAGCCGTCGGGCGACCAGCCGACCGCGATCGCCGAGCTGACCGCCCAGGCGCGCGAGGGCGAGCGCGACCAGGTGCTGCTGGGCGTCACCGGATCGGGCAAGACCTTCACCATGGCCAAGGTGGT
>CAXTHU010000202.1:0-3383 GCA_964244125.1 uncultured Sphingomonadaceae bacterium | reverse complement strand
GTCGAGATGGCGTGCTTGTAGACCAGCTGCGACTGGCCGTCGCGGCGCAGCAGCAGGCAGAACAGGTCGAACGCCGCCACCTCGCCTTGCAGCATGACCCCGTTGACCAGGAACATCGTCACCGGCTCGCGCGCGCGCTTCACCGCGCCGAGGAATATCTCCTGGAGCAGCGTCGCCTTCTTCTCCTCGGCGAACAGCTTCTCGATCGCGGACAGGTCGAGGCTGTGCGCCGGCATCACGGTGGAGATGGCGTGCTTGTAGATCAGCTGCGAATGGCCGTCGCGCCGCAGCAGGACGGAGAAATTGTCGAACCAGGTGATGATGCCCTGGAGCTTCACGCCCTTGACCAGGAACATCGTCACCGGCGTCTTCGATTTACGGAGCGTGTTCAGGAACATGTCCTGGAGGTTGTTGACCTTGTCGGTCATGCCGGTCTCCCGTTCTTGGCGGGACGTGGCCCGCTTGGGCACCCTCACGGGGCGTCGTGCGGCACCGCCGGTCGCGGCGCCGCCGGCGTTCTACCGCAGCGCGGCGAGCGCGTCCATCAGCGTTGGCCCGGCGGGATCGTTGCAAATACAGCCGTCACCCCGGCGCAGGCCAGGGTCCACCGTTCCGCACACTTTCAGGCCGCGAGTGTGCGGGACGGTGGATGCCGGATCGAGGCCGGCATGACGGATAAAAGAGTGGTTCGGGAATTATGGAACGATGCCTTTTAGGGGTTGGGGTGGGGCCTCTCCGCAACTGCCGCTCTCGTGGGAGGCCCCACCCCAACCCCTCCCCTGAAGGGGAGGGGCTTACCGGATTGGCTCGATCGCAACGCCTAATCCTCCGCGTCACGCGCCTCGGCCAGCCCCAGCGTCTTCAGCTTGCGGTGCAGCGCCGATCGTTCCATGCCGATGAAGGTCGCGGTGCGGCTGATGTTGCCGGAGAAGCGGCGGATCTGGACGCGAAGATATTCGCGCTCGAACGTCTCGCGCGCCTCGCGCAGCGGGGTGCCCATGATCGATCGGCTCGCCTCGCCGGGCGCCAGCCGGCTCTGGTCGGACAGCACCTCGGCCGGCAGCATGTCGGCGTCGATCCGGCCGATGCGGTCGCCCGGCGCCAGGATGATCGTCCGCTCGACGACGTTCCTCAACTGGCGGACGTTGCCCGGCCAGTCATAGGCCTGGAGCGCCGCCACCGCCTCGTCCGACACCGACGGCGTCGCCACCCGCCGCTCGGCGGCATAGCGCGCGGCGAAGTGGATGGTGAGCGAGGGGATGTCCTCGCGCCGTTCCGACAGCGCCGGAAGAACCACCGGCACGACGTTCAGGCGATAGTATAGATCCTCGCGAAAGCGCCCCGCCGCGATCTCGTCGGCCAGCAGCCGTGATGAGGCGGAGACGACCCGCACGTCCACCTTCACCATCCGCTGCCCGCCGACCCGGGTGAAGCTCTGGTCGGTCAGCACGCGCAGGATGCGGCCTTGCGTCGTCAGCGGCATGTCGGCGATCTCGTCGAGGAACAAGGTCCCGCCATGCGCCTGTTCGAGGAGGCCGGCGCGGACCACGCCGCTGCCGTCCTCGGCGCCGAACAGCTCCTCCTCCATCCGCTCCGGCGTCATCCGCGCCGCCGATACCACCACGAAGGGCGCCGCCGCGCGCGCGCTCCACAGATGCAGCAGCCGCGCCGCCACCTCCTTGCCGACGCCGGCCGGGCCGGAGATCAGCACCCTGCTGCCCGTGCCCGCCACCCGTTTCAGCGTGGCGCGCACCGCGTTGATGCCGGCCGATTGCCCGGTCAGCTCGTCCTCGTCGCCGATCCGCGCCTTGAGGCTCGCATTCTCGCGCTTCAGCCGCTCCGTCTCGGTGGCGCGGGCGACCAGCAGCAGCAGGCGCTCGGCCTCGAACGGCTTCTCGATGAAGTCGGCCGCGCCGCGCCGGATCGCCGCGACCGCGGTGTCGAGGTTGCCGTGGCCGGAGATGACGAGCACCGGCAGCGTCGCGTCGCGCCGCTTGATCTCGTCGAGCAGGTCCAGCCCGTCGAGCTTCGATCCCTGCAACCAGACGTCGAGCAGCACCAGGCTCGGCCGGCGCTCGGCGATGGCGGCCAGCGCCTCGTCGCTGTTGGCGGCGGTGCGGCTGCCATAGCCCTCGTCCTCCAGCACGCCGGCCACCAGCTCGCGGATGTCGCGCTCGTCATCGACGATCAGCACGTCGAGCGCCATCAGGCGGCACCGACGCGGGTGAGCGCGGGGAGCCGCTCCGCGCCGTCGGGCGGCGCATGGGCGGCCTCGGCCAGCGGCATCAGCCGGGCGAGGTCGAAGGACAGGCGGACGATCGCGCCCCCCCCCGGCTGGTCGGCGAAACTCATGGTGCCGCAATGCTCCTCGATGATCTTCTTGACGATGGCGAGGCCGAGGCCCGTGCCACGGGCGCGCGTGGTCATGTAGGGTTCGGTCAGCCGCTCGCGCTCCGGCGGCAGGCCGATGCCGTCGTCGGCGACGGCGACGGTCAGGCGGCCGTCCTGCTCGGCGACGGTCAGCGACACGATGCCCCCCTGCCCGTCCGGCTTCGCGCCAATCGCCTCGACCGCGTTCTTGACCAGGTTGGTCAGCGCCTGGCCCAGCTGCCGCCGGTCGCATACCAGCATCGGCGACGGATCGGGCGCGTCGAGCAGGAAGCGGATCGCGGGATGCGCCACCTCGTGCAGGAACAGCGACTGGCGGGCGATGTCGGCCACCGGCTCGGCGGCGAACTCGGGCTTGGGCATGCGCGCGAAGGAGGAGAACTCGTCGACCATCCGGCGCAGGTCCCCCACCTGGCGCACGATCGTCTGGGTCAGCCGCTCAAAGGTGGCGGGATCGCTCGCGATCTCCTGGCCGTAGCGGCGCTGGAGCCGCTCGGCGGCGAGCTGGATCGGGGTCAGCGGGTTCTTGATCTCATGCGCGATGCGGCGCGCGACGTCGGACCAGGCGGCGCGGCGCTGGTCGGTCAGCTGGTCGGTGATGTCGTCGAAGGTGATGACGTGGCCGTCGTCGGACGCGACCAGCTTGACCGCCAGCGTGCGCAGCTCGCCGGCCGAGGCGAACTGTACCACCGTCTCGCGCTCGCGTCCGTCGAACAGCCCGTCCAGTTCCGGCGCCACCTCGGCCAGCGGCGTGCCGATGACGGTGTCGCCGGTCCCGAGCAGGGACGCGGCCGAACGGTTGATGAGCCGCACCCGCCGCGCCCGGTCGGGCCGCGCTGCGTGTGTATGCCACCGAGGCCGATGCCGACATGCAGCAGCGCCATCAACTCGTGCGCGTGCTGCTGGCCTACAGCCGGCTCGGTGCCGTGCTGGTCGGTGACCTGCCGCCGCACGCACTGGCCTCGGCCCTGAGGCCGCTGCGCGACGCCATCATC
>CAXTHU010000201.1:0-3458 GCA_964244125.1 uncultured Sphingomonadaceae bacterium | reverse complement strand
CGAGCTACATCTCGCTCGTCCATCTGGCGCAGATGAGCCGCGACGGTCGCGACTTCAAGGTGCTCGACGCGCGATCGGACGAGGACATCACCCACAATGTCCTGACCCAGATCATCATGGACGAAGAGACGCGCGGCCAGACCATGCTGCCGGTCAGCTTCCTGCGGCAGCTCATCTCTCTCTATGGCGATTCGATGCAGTCGATGGTCCCGCAATATCTCGAAGCGTCGATGGACGCCTTCCGCCGCAACCAGGCCCAGTTCCGCTCGGCGCTGGAGGGCGCGTTTTCGGGCGGGCCGTTCGCCGAGATCGCCAAGCGCAACATGGAGATGTTCGAGGCGGCCGCGACCGCGTTCAAGCCCAAGGGCGGCGTGGCGCCGGCGGCCGAGGCCAAGCCGGCCGAGCGCGCGGATGGGCGCGACGCCGAGATGGCGGCGCTGAAGCAGCAGGTGGCCGGCTTGCAGGAAAAGATCGACCGGCTGGGGAAGTAGCGGCGGTCATTCGCGGATCACACCTTGTCGGCGTAGATCATCCGCCCGGCGCCGAGCCGGGTGAGAACCTGGTCGAGATCGCTCTCCGACACCGCCAGGCACCCCTGGCTGCGGCCCAGCTTGCCGTGATCGCGAACGATATCGGGCGAGACGTACCAGGCGCCGTGGACGACGATCGCGCGTTCCGCCGCGTTGCAGTTGGTCGGATCAAGGCCGGCCAGCCGGCGCGAGCGGCCGTGCTTGCCGACATAGATGTCGCCGGTGAGGTAGGCGCCGGCCGACGACGCCTCCGATCCGTCGACGTTGGAGAAGCGTTGCAGCATCCCGACATGCATCGGGTCGGAGCCCTTGCCGTGCGACACGAGGACGGTGTCGGTACGGCCGCTGCGCAGGTCGAGCAGGTGGAAGCGCGGCTGGGCCGAGGGGAGCGCGAAATCGGCGATGCCGATCATGTCGCGATGCGCCAGCCGGCCGCCATGCCGCTGATAGGCGGCGAGCGCGCGGTTCAGCAGGCTGGAGCGGATGCGTGCCGGCCGTGCCGCCGGCCAGACCGTCGCCGTCGCCAGCGCCGGCGCTAGCGTCAGGGCACTCGCGGCCATCGCCCCCATGCCCATCACTGCCCGGCGAGAGACTACGCCGTTCGCTTCCGTATCGGTCAAACCATGTCCGCCAAGCTGCCTGTTGCCGAGGCTTTGTTAGCAGAAAGAAGGTCGTAGGGCGATTAACGAACGGGTTCCGTTCCGATATTGGATTGCCGATCGGCCCGATCCTGCCACGTCTCGTCGGATTATCGCGCCGCCACCTGGGCGCGACCGCCGAGTCGTTTGGCCGCGCCGCCGTCGAGCGCCGCCAGCATCGCCGCGTCGCGGCCATAGATGTCGACCAGCGGCGAGACCTTGCCCGAGGCATCCGCCTCGGCGGTCAGATACACGATGTAGACCGGCATCGCCTGGCCGAGCGCGATCGTTGTCGTCGCCTCGCCGGCCAGCGCTTCGTCCACCCGGCCATCGCCTTCCAGCTCGTTGGCCAACTCGTCGATCCCCTGCACCCGGATGCAGCCATGGCTGAGCGCGCGATCCTTCCTGGCGAATGCGGCCTTGGACGGCGTGTCGTGCAGGTAGATGGCGTGGTCGTTCGGCATATCGATCTTGATCCGGCCGAGCGCGTTGGCCGGGCCGGGCCTCTGCCGCACCATCATCCGGCCGCTCGCGGCGCGGGCGTAGACGTAGCCCTTGGCCGGGGAATAGCGCTTGCCCTCGGCCAGCACGCTCGGCGGCAGCGTCCACCACGGGTTCACCACCACCCGTTCGGCGGCGACGGCGAGCTGCGGCGTGGGCGTCTTCGGCGCGCCGACGACGACGGTGTAGCTCGATGCCTCCACCCCGTCGCGCATCACCCGCAGGCGATAGGTCGGCAGGTTGACGTAGAGATAGGCGGCGCCCAGCCGACGCGGCATCCACCGCCAGCGCTCCATATTCGCCCGGATCAGCGCGACCTCGTCCGCATCCGTGGCATCGGCCAGGGCAGCCCGCAGCGCGACATATTGCGGATCGGCCGGCAACAGCGACCGGAGCCACGGCCCGACCTGTCCCTCGGCCATCGCCTTGGCTAGGCCGGCGTTCAGCGCCTGGCCGTCATAGGCGGAGCGCTCGATATGCCAGTCGAACGCCGCGCGATCCTTCACCCGCCCGAACAGGTAATCCTGCGCCAGCGCGCGGGCGGAGGTGTCGGCCGCCATGTCCAGCGCCGGCCCGGGGCCGGCATCGATCGCCCGGCGCAGGGTGGCCGGATCGTAATCCGCCGGCGTCAGCCCCTCGCGATCGGCCGCCTCGATCGCCGAGAGCAGGTCGCGCGCCGCCGGCGCGGCCCAGCGCGCGGCGGCCGCCTCGACCGGAACCGGCGCCTGCGCGGCGACGGCCGTCGGTATCGCCACCAGTGGCAGGAGAGCGAGCAGCGGATGGGGCAGGCGGATGATCGACATGGCGTAACTCTTGAACCGGGACATGCCGGCACAACGCCCTTGTCGCATCGAAAGGTCCGTTCACCGCATGATCCAAGTCACAGCGAATGTCCGCCGGTCGCGATTACTTGCGGCTTGGTCGATGGAACTTAATCTGCAGAGCCTTCTTCATGGCCGCGCGCGATCCGGAGCGCCGGATGGGCCAGGTCGGGCAGGTTCGCCGCCACCGTCGTCCATTCGCCCCTGACCCGCCGTTCCAGCACCATGAAACCGGCGTCGAGCAGCGCGGTGATGTCGCGCGTCCGCGCCGCCGTCGACGGCTCGCCCAGCACCACCGCGATCAGCCGCCGCCCGCCGCGCATCGCCGAGGCGGCGAGGGTGAAGCCGGCGTCGTTGGTGAAGCCGGTCTTGATCCCGTCCAGCCCCGTCACCTGGCCCAGCAGGTGGTTGTGGTTGGCGAAGCGGAGGCTGCCGTAGCTCGCGGTCCGCTGCCCGAAATAGCGATAATATTCGGGATAGGCGTTCACCAGCGAGGCCGAGAGCGTGGCGAGATCGCGCGCGGTGGTGAAGTTCGCCGCGTCGTTCAGGCCCGAGGCGTTGGCGAAATAGGTCGCCTTCATGCCCAGCATCCGCGCCTTGGCGGTCATCATCCGGGCGAAGTTCTCCTCCGTCCCGCCGATCCGTTCGGCCAGCGCCACGGCGATGTCGTTGGCCGATTTCACCGCCACGACCTGGATCGCGTCGCGCACGCCGATCGTGCGGCCGGGGGCGAGGCCGAGCTTGGACGGCCGCTGCGCGGCGGCGCGGCGCGAGATCGGCACGGCCTCGTCCAGGCTCAGCCGGCCTGACTTCAGCGCGTCGAAGGTGAGGTAGAGCGTCATCACCTTGGTGATCGACGCCGGATGGCGGATCTGGTCGGCGGCGTTGGCGTAGAGGATCTCGCGGCTCACCGCGTCGACCAGGATCGCGGCATAACGCGGCTGGATGATGGGCGCGAGCCCGGCCGC
>CAXTHU010000200.1:0-3467 GCA_964244125.1 uncultured Sphingomonadaceae bacterium | reverse complement strand
ATCATCTGCGGCGGCACCTCGGCCTGCATCGAGCCGATCCCGGCCAACATCTACACCCACAAGACGCTGTCGGGCAGCTTCTCGATCCGCAATCCCTATCTGGAGAAGCTGCTGGTCGCCAAGTCCAAGAACTCGGACGCGGTGTGGCATTCGATCCTGGAGAAGGGCGGCTCCGTCCAGCATCTCGACTTCCTGGAAGCGGACGAGAAGGACACGTTCAAGACCAGCTTCGAGATCGACCAGCGCTGGCTGATCGAGCTGGCCGCCGACCGCACGCCCTATATCGACCAGTCCGCCTCGCTGAACCTGTTCATCCCGGCGGACGTGGAGAAGTGGGACCTGCTGATGCTCCACTTCCGCGCCTGGGAGCTGGGGATCAAGTCGCTCTACTATCTGCGCTCCAAGTCGATCCAGCGGGCGGGGTTCGCCGGCGGGGTGGAGGCGGACAACACCCCCGACCTGCGCGAGATCCAGGTCGAGGTGAAGGATTACGACGAGTGCCTGGCGTGCCAGTGAGCCGGTAGCGGACGGAAACGCCCCTTCCCGCTCGATCGCGGAAGGGGGCGTCGTCGCGGGCGGGCATGGCGCGCGGGGGAAGGCGCGCCGATGCGGCCGGCCCCGAGCCTCAGCGCATCGCGACGGTGATCGCGCCCGAGCGGCCGGCATCGTTCATCGCGACGACCGTGGCCAACCGCGCCTCGGCATCGGCGGTCGCGGCGATGCGGCAGGCGGTGTCGGCGCGGGTCGCGGCGAGGTCGCTGGCGTGGCTCCCGCAGACGATCGCGGCGGCGCGGCGGATGCGGGCGTCCAGCCGATCCTGACCGGCCTCGCTGGCGAGATTGAGATCGGCATAGCCGACCTTCACGCTGCGCGGCGCGAACGCGTCCGGGGAAAGGGGCGCGGCAAGGGCGGGCTGGGCGAGGCCGAGGGCGGCGGTGGCGAGCGAGACGATGCTGACGGCGTGACGGATGGACATGGCAATCTCCTGAACCTTTCGAGTGATCGGGTCGCGGCGGGCGGTGCCGGGGTGAGTGCCGCCCGCCGCTGATCCGGTGCTATTCGAAGCGGTCCGGGCGCGCATCGCGGCATCGACCGACATGCGCGGCGCGTCGGCGAGTGACCGGGCGCGACGACGAACGGTGATCGGGGATCGACGAAACCTCCCTCTATCCACCGGGGAGAATGGAGCGGGCGATTCGCACAAACGAGCGCCCGAAGATCATATGTCGGCCCTCTCCGCACCCTCTCCCCGAAGGAGAGAGGGCTCAGGCGACCTTTTCCACCGACACCGCCTGGCGGTTCAGCAGCGCCTGGCCGAAGATGGTCATGAAGCTGATGTCGGTCGCGTCGCGGCCGACGCAGATGCGGACCAGCCCCTCGGTCGGGGCGAGCTTGGTCGCGTCGACCAGGTGCCAGCCGTCCTCCAGCCATACCTCGACGACG
Source organism: uncultured Sphingomonadaceae bacterium (assembly GCA_964244125.1). Lineage (GTDB taxonomy): Bacteria > Pseudomonadota > Alphaproteobacteria > Sphingomonadales > Sphingomonadaceae > Solisphingomonas. The sequence continues at coordinate 2,024 of CAXTHU010000200.1, read as the reverse complement.
GCGTGGAAATCCGGCGGCTGGACCTGCCAGGCATAGGCCGAGACCAGCCGCGCCGGCACGCCGCCGGCACGCGCGAAGGCGGCGAGCAGGTGGGCGAAGTCGCGGCACACGCCCTGGCGGCTGACGAAGGTATCCACCGCCGTCGTCGTCCCGTCGCTGGTGCCGGCGAGATAGTCGAGATGGTCGTGGATCCAGTCGGCCATGGCGATGACCAGGTCGCCGCCCGACAGGTCGGGGAACTCGCGCCGGACGAACGCCTCGAACCGATCCGATTCGACATAGCGGCTGGGGAAGAGATAGGGCACCACCAGCGGCGGTAGCATGCGGCGCGGCGCGGCGGTCAGTCCGGTCAGCGTCTCGGGCTCGCGGTCGATGTCGATCGTCGCCTCATAGGTGGCGAGGAACCGCCCGTTCGCCTCCAGCCAGGTGCGCCGGCCGAGACTCTCCTCGCCGGGGATCGGCCGCAGTGGCCCGGTGGCGCCGTCGATCGTCAGCATGTCGACGCTGAGCAGCTGGTCCATCATCGGCGCCGCCTCGATCGCCAGCAGCACGTCGGCGGGCGCGGCGAACTGATAGTCGAGTTCGGCCCTGACCTTCAGGCGCATCGATCGTCCCCCTGCCCCGGAGGCGGGACCCGGCCGCATAACGGGAGCGGCGCGGCAGGGTTCCCGGCCGTGCCGCCGCATGTGGCCGGGATCAGTTCGGCCCGCCCGGCGTCGTCCGCACCGTCGCGTCCTGGCCCTGGCCGGCGGGCGCGGCGAGGATGTCGCGGGTGGCGGCGCCCTTGTCGACCACCGTGGTGTCGCCGTCGCCGGCCGACGAGCGGATGCCGCTCTCCGCCCGCGCCCCGCCGGCCTGCGCCACGACGCCGGTCTCACCGGGGCTGCGCGGCGCCTGGCCGCCGAACAGCGCCTGCAACGCCTGGGTCGCGCTGTCCGCTTCCTGCGGGCGCGGGGCGCCGGGGCGGGGCGGCACGAGGGCATAGTCGGGCGGGATCACCAGCGGCTGGGCGCGGGCGACGGCGAACTCGTCCGGCCCCTTGTTGGCGAAGACGCCGCCACGGCGGCCGCCGCCGCACGACGCGAGGGCCAGCGCCGCGCCCGCCAGAACCACCATCGCAAACGCCTTACGCATCGATCTTCTCCGTTTGCGGGGCCACCGGCCGGACGACGATCGCCCTGAGCAGCAGCACCGCGACGCCGACGCTGATAGCCGCATCGGCGACGTTGAACACGAGAAAAGGATGCCAATCGTCGAAGTGGAGGTCGAGGAAGTCGAACACGTAGCCCAGCCGCACCCGATCGAGGATGTTGCCCAGCGCCCCGCCCAGCACCGCGCCGAGCGCCAGCGCCTCGGTCCGCGCGCCCTCCCGCGCGATCCACCAGGCGACGCCGGCCGCGATCGCCCCGGTCAGCGCGACGAGCAGCCAGCGCTCCGCGTCGGAGCCGGCGACGAGGAAGCCCATCGAGACGCCGAAGTTCTGCACGAAACGCAGCGAGAACACCGGCAGCACGTCGATCACCAGCCGGTTCGCGAGATCGAGCGGCCCGGCGACCAGCCACTTGGCCAGCTGGTCCAAGGCGAAGACGGCGGCGGCCAGGCCGTAGCCGGCACGGGCGGGAGTGGCGGCCCCTCCACCGCCTGCGGCGGTCCCCCTCACGCCACCACCCCTTCACACCGCGCGCACAGATCGCCGTCTTCCACCACTTCGGGCAGGTGGCGCCAGCAGCGGCCGCATTTATGCGCGTCGGTGCGGTGGACGATGGCGATCGGGCCGTGCGCCGCCTTGGCGAGGCCGACGTCGGCGACGATGAACAGCTCGGCCAGCTCGGCGGTGGTGGCATCGGGCCGGTCGAGGTCGTCGGGGAAGCCCAGGGTGACGTTCGCCTCCAGGCTGGAGCCCAGTTCTTTGGCCCGCCGCTTCGGCTCGATCTCGGCCGAGACGACCAGGCGTAGCGCGCGCAGCCGCGCCCACCGGGCGGCGAGCAGCGGATCGCGCCAATCGTCGTCGATCTCCGGCCACT
>CAXTHU010000199.1:0-3533 GCA_964244125.1 uncultured Sphingomonadaceae bacterium | reverse complement strand
TAGAGCATCGTGTCGATGCTCTTGGTGCCGCGCTCGACCACCTTGGTGACGGCGCCGGTGCGGCGTTCGAGGTGGAAGCGCAGCGACAGTCGGTGGAGATGGCGGAACACCCGCGCCGCCAGCCGCCGGGTCGCATCTTGCCCGACCCGCTCGAAGATCGCGTTGCGCAGGTTGTCGAAGAACACTCCGCCGAAGCGGGCGGCGGCATAGCCCACCGCCATCGCCGCGATCAGCGTCATGGCGCCGCGATCGCCCGCCGCCATGCCGTCGACGACGCCCTGCAACGCGAAGGGCGCGCCATAGACCTGGACCAGCTTGGAGACGATGACGAGCAGCAGCGCCAGGACGATGCGCAGCTTCAGCTCCGGCTGCCCCGCCGGCCACAGATAGGGGAGGAAGCGGCCGAGCGCGGCGAAGCTCTCGGCCGGGCGGACGGCGGCGGCGGGATCGGTGGCGGTGTCGGGCGGCATCTGCGCGCTAAGATAGGCTCCCGCGCCGTCCCGCGCCAGTTGACGCTTCGTCGCCCGGCGGAACGCTTCCATCGACGAACGGTTTTCATAGAACGACGTGGCGATCACCGCAGCACGCATGCCGGCCGGCGACGAGGGCCAGATTATGGGACCGACCCTGTTCATCATGGCGATCATGGGCTGCGGCGACGGTGACGGCGCCTGCCGCCAGCTCCGCGTGGCCGACGCCCTCTATCCGACGGCCGAGGCGTGCCGGGCGGCGACCGGCATCGTCCTCCGCCGCAACACCGAGCTCGACTACCCGACCGTCTCCGCCCAGTGCAGCGCCGAACACGCCGACAGCGCGCGGCGATTGCAGGCGAGCTTCCCGCGCGGCTGAACCGGAAGCGCCACCGCTCGTTACCTCCTTCCAAATCGCAGGAGGATGCGCGTGGCCGAAGTCGATCCGATGATCCATGAGGACGGCCTGCCGGGCCATGAGAGCGCGCTCGACCGCAAGCCGCGATGGCAGCCGCGCTATCCCGGCTCGGGCCGTCTCGCCGGCAAGGTCGCCATCGTCACCGGCGCCGACAGCGGCATCGGCCGCGCCGTCGCGGCGCTCTACGCGCGGGAGGGCGCCGATATCGCGATCCTCTATCTGTGCGAGCATGACGATGCACAGGAGACGGTCCGCATCGTCGAGGCCGAAGGCCGGCGCGCGCTCGCCATCGCCGGCGACGTCGGCGACAAGGCGTGGTGCGCGGCCGCCGTGGCGGAGGTGGTCGAGACCTTCGGTCACATCGACATCGTCGTGAACAACGCCGGCGAGCAGCATCCCGACAAGGACATCACCGACATCACCGAGGAGCAGCTGCGCCGCACCTTCCAGACGAACATCTTCGGCATGTTCTTCATGGTCCAGGCGGCCCGCCCGCACCTGAAGCCGGGGGCGGCGATCGTGAACTGCACCTCGGTGACGATGTATCAGGGCGAGCCGGAGCTGCTCGACTACAGCGCCACCAAGGGCGCGATCACCGCCTTCACCCGATCCCTGTCGGAGAACCTCGTCGGCGAGGGCATCCGCGTCAACGCCGTCGCGCCCGGCCCGATCTGGACGCCGCTCAACCCCAGCGGCGGCGCGAGCCCGGAGAAGCTGGAGAGTTTCGGCGAGAAGACGCCGATGGGCCGGGCGGGCGAACCCAACGAGGTGGCGCCGGCCTTCCTGTTCCTGGCCTGCGAGGACTCGAGCTATATGTCGGGCCAGGTGCTGCATCCGAACGGCGGCACCATCGTCAACGGCTGAAAAGCCCCTTCGGGGGAGAGGGAGAAGATGGACGGTTTCGGACAGTATCATCGTCCGAAACCGCGCAGCCTTCTCCCGTCAGCGAAAACCACACCTGAAGTTGGCGCGGTCCACCAACTTACCCGCCGATCGATAGCCCCGAACCGGAGGAAACCCCCGGATCACGCCGTTTCCAAAAACTGGCACGCTCCCTGCAAGGTATCTGACATCGCCGGCAACGACGCCGGCCAGATATCCAAAGGGAGATTTCCGATGACCAGGTTCCTCAATTCCGATCTGTCCCGCGCCCTCGTCTCGGTGATCGGCGCGCTGGTGCTGTCGACCACCTTCGTCGTCGCCGCCGTCGGCCCCGCCCGCGCCGCCGTGCCGGCCGCCCATGCGGCGGTGTCGCACGCCGCCCCCGCCCGCTTCTGAAGCCGTCGTTTTTGGGGGATCACTCCCCCGCCGGCATGGCCACCCGCAGCCGCTCGGCCCCCCGGGTGAAGGCGGCGGCATCGGCCGAGAGGGAGGCGAGGGTCCAGCCGTCGGTCGCCTCGCCCAGGCGCAGGCTGCGCGTCCGGCCATCGGCCCGGCGGACCAGCGCCACCGCATCGTCGGGCAGGCGGCCGACGATACCGACGAGTTCCGGGCCATCGGCGGCCGTACCGTCCCGCCCGGCGCCGAACAGCGGCGCGGCCGGCATCGGCGGCACCGGCGACAGGGCGACGGGGCGGACCGCCGCGACCGGCGTCACTTCCGCCGTCACCGGCTTCCACAGGAGGACCGGCGGCACCGTCACCGCGATCAACGACGCTCCGGCGATCCACGCCCGCTCCCGCCTCACCATCCCGCCACCGCCCTTCCGCGAAGCCGGATCGCCCCGCCGGGCAGCGCCTCGATCCGCCAGCCGGCGAAGCGGACCGCCGGCGGCCCCGCCTCGATCGCGTGGACGAAGCCCAGCACCGCCGCCTCGCCGCCCGAGACGGCGACATCGGCCGCGACCAGCCTCGCCCCGGCCCTTACCGGCGCGACCTGTTCGGCGAGGATGCGCGATCGCAGCGCCTCGGTACGCAGCCGCGTGGCCAGGGTGGCGGCGGAGGTGATCGCCTGCCCGGGCGGGACCAGCGCGGGCACGGGCGGCAGCGGCGAGGCCGTGACGGCAAGCAGCGCGCGATGCGCCGATCGCGCCTCGGCGAGGCGGGCCAGCGCGACGCTCGCGATCCAGCAGCCCAACAGGAACAGCGCCGCGCCCGCCGGCCACCAGCGCCGCGCGGCCGTCACGGCAGCGTCCCGGCAAGCTGCACGCGGACGCCGCGATCCGCCACCACCGTCTCCCCCGTCGTGCGCAGCCGGCCGAGCAGCGCGTCGCCGGCCAGCGCCGCGCGCAGGGCCTCCGGGTCGCCGGTCTCGACCTCCAGCCGCAGCATCCCGTCACCCGCCAGCGCGACCGATGCGAGCGTCGCGCCGGCGGGAAGCGCGCCGGCGACGCGGCCGAGAATGTCCGACACCGTCCGGCCGCCGAGCGCCGCCGCGACCCCCGGCCGGGCATCGGCCCCCGCACGGATCGCCGCGACCCGCGCCAGGCCGGGTGCCGCCGCCTGCCGCAACCGCGCCGTCGCGGCGATCTCGCGGATGGTGAGCGCCGTCGCGATCAGGCCGGTGGTGAAGGGGATCGACAGCAGCAGCACGGTAGCGAGAAGAGGCTTGCGTCCCCTTGTCTCCTTCCCTTCGGGAGAGGGGCTGGGGTCGGGGTGGGGCCTCTGCGCGACCGCCGCGCCCGTGGAGAGACCCCACTCCCGGCC
>CAXTHU010000198.1:0-3545 GCA_964244125.1 uncultured Sphingomonadaceae bacterium | reverse complement strand
TCCTCGCCGGTCTCGGGCTTGTAGGCGAAGTTCGGGTGGCTGGTCGCCTCGTCCAGGTTCAGCGTGTCGGCCGTCTCGGCGATCGTGCCGACCAGTCCCTCGCCCAGCCCCAGACGGGTGACGTGGACCGATTCGGGGTTCAGCCCGCGCGTCGCGAACAACTCCAGCGATCCGTCGCGCAGCAGGTAGATCGAGCAGACCTCGCTCGACAGCGCCGCGCCGATGATCTGGACGACGCTGTTCAGCTTCGCCTGCGCCGCCGTGCGCGAGGCCATGACGTCGTGCAGCCGGGTCAGGATCTCGCGCGCGGCGACGGTCGCCGACATGGCGTGGGTGGCGCCGGGGGCGTGGGCTGCGCCGGGGGCGGGGGCAGGGGTGGCGGGCGGCGTCATGGCCATCCCGCTAACAGATCGGCGCGCATGTGGGGAGGGCGGGGGCCGCGCCGGCTCCCGCCCCCTTACGCTTCACGCATCGTCGGACGACGATCTCAGGCGGCGACCGCCTGCGCCGGCAGGCCCCGGCGGCGGCGCGCGGCGGCGCCGACCAGGCCGAAGCCGACCAGCATCATGCCCCACGTCGCCGGCTCCGGCACCGCGCCGACGTTCGAGACCGGCGGCGTGTTGTACGTCACCTTCAGCGTGGAGAGCTTGAACCCGTCGTTGCGCGTCGCCTTGAAATCGGCGCCGACCAGCCAGAGCGAGGCGGCCGTGGTATAGGCCGGGGCGATCGTCGCGGTGTTGTTGGCCGATCCGCCCAGCACCTCGGTCCAGGTCGATTCGTCGACTTGGGCGATCGCCGCCAGGTTGATCGCGCTGGTATAGGCATAGGACGCGAGCAGCCCGCCGGTGTCGCCCCACACCGCCGCGTCGCTGTCGCTCGGGCTGATGCCGTCGAGCGCGAACAGGTTGCGGCCGAAGCCGGTCAGGATGACCGCCTTGTCGAATTGCAGCATGACGAAATCGACGCCCTTCAGGTTGTCGATCTGGTGCAGGTTGTTGGCGCCGCCGTTGTCGCCGGTGGCGATCACGCCCAGGCCCTCGTTGTAGATCGCGAGCTGCGCCGCCTCGATGCTGTCGATGTCGGCGTTGGCGTTGGAGCCGGTCTGGTCGACCGCGTGCCAGCCGGTGACGCGGACGTTCAGCTTGGCGCCGTTCACCGTCTCGGTGGACTTGAAGATCGCCGCCGTCGAGTTGCCCGAGCCGCTCGTCGTGTAGCTGCTGGCGGTGGTGGTGGTGAAGTTGACCACCGTCGCCACGGCGACGGCCGGGGTGGCGGCGGCAAGGCCGCCGACGGCGGCGGCGCCGGTGGCGAGGATGTTGAGCGCGCGACGGAAAGACATGGGGGAAACCCTTCTGGATGGATGCCGGATCGACCGATGCCGATCCAGTCGCAAGGCCCATGCCAGTTTCCGCAAATTACGGAGTAAAGCCGGTTCGATGGTTAAGCGCCGGAAACCGTCCCGCCGGGTTGTAAAATATACCGACAGCGAAACGACCGGCAATTAGTTAATGAAATCAGTTAACAGCAATGAGCTGGCGATCCAAGGCTTCGGCCATCCGCCGGGGCGACGGTATCTCGCGACGATGTCCGGCTTCCGATATCACGCCGCGCGCCGCGCCAGCGCGCCGGCGGCCTCGGCCATCAGCGTCGCGACGATCTCGGCCAGCGGCTCCTCCTTGGTCACCATGCCGACCGACTGGCCGGCCATCAGCGAGCCGTGCTCGACATCGCCGTCGATCACCGCGCGGCGCAGCGCGCCGGCCCAGTAATGCTCGATCTGCAACTGCGCCTCGGCCATGGCGATGCGGCCCTCGTCGAGCGCCTGGGCGACCTCGCGCTGCCGGGCGGCGAACAGGTCCCCGCCGGCGTTCTTCAGCGCGCGGACCGGGATCACAGGCAGGCGCGGGTCGATCTGGACCGAGGCGGTGGCGTCGCGGGCCGAGGCGCGCATGAACGCCTTCTTGAACGCCGGATGGGCGATGCTCTCATGCGCGCAGACGAAGCGCGTGCCGAGCTGGACGCCGGCCGCGCCCATCTCCAGATAGCCGGCGATCGCCTCGCCCCGGCCGATGCCGCCGGCGACGAACACGGGCAGCTCGCCCGCGATCGCCGGCAGCATCTCCTGCGCCAGCACCGAGGTGGAGACCGGGCCGATATGGCCGCCCGCCTCCATCCCCTCGATCACCAGTGCGTCGACGCCCGATCGGATCAGCTTCCTCGCCAGCGCCAGCGCGGGGGCGAAGCAGATCAGCTTCGCCCCCGTCGCCTTGATCCGGTCGATCGATCCCGCCGGCGGCAGCCCGCCCGCCAGCACGACATGGCCGACGCCATGCCGGCCGCAGACGTCGATCAGCGCGGCGAGGTCCGGGTGCATGGTGATGAGGTTCACCCCGAACGGCCGCCCGGTCAGCGCCCGGGTCGCCGCGATCTCGGCGTCGAGCAGCGCCGGCGTCATCGCCCCGCAGGCGATCACGCCGAAGCCGCCGGCGTTGGAGACGGCGGCGACCAGGCTGCGCTCCGACACCCACGACATCGCGCCGGCCATGATCGCATGGGCGGAGCCGAGGAAATCCGCCCCGCGCGCCATCAGGCGGGAGAGGCGCTCTTCACCGTTGGTCATTCCCGCTCCCATCGCAATCGGTGCACCGCCCTTATCGGGCGGTTGCGACCGATGCCACCGGAGACGGTGCGGTCCGGCTCCCGTTCAGAAGGTCGCGGTCAGCGAGAAGACGACGCGTCCCGACGCGATCTGGCCGGTGCCGTCCTGCCCCTTGGAGAAGTTGGGCTGGAGGTAGGCCGACTCGCGCTTGGAGATGTCGGTATCGACATAGGCGATGCCCAGCGTCAGCGGCACGTCGAGCAGCGGCGTCAGCGACAGGTCGGCCCCCACCATCCAGTCCCAGTATTTGCCGGTCGGGGCCACGCTGGTGCCGTTCGGGCCGAGGCCGGGATTGCCGTCCGACCAGCCGATATGGGCCTTGGCGGTGACCGGGGTGGCAGGGACGGCGGCGGCGAAATCGCCCCACAGATACAGATTGTCCTCCTTGTCGCCGATGCGGCTGCGCGGCGTGTTGGACCAGTTGCCCAGCGCCTGCTGCTTGGGCGCATAGGCGACGCCCGCCGTCAGGCTGAGCGGCCCGGCGGTGCCCGACAGCTTGGCATAGGGTTCGGCGAAGTCGGTCTCGGAAAAGCCGCCGGGATACATGTACCAGGTGAGCCCGACATCCAGCGTCCCGCCCTTCCCGACGGGCAGCTTGAAGCCGCCGATCAGGTCCAGTTCCATGTTGGAGCCGCCGAAGGTGCCCCAGCCGCTGAGGTTGGAGCCCCAGGCGCCGGCGTAGAAGCCCGATTCATGGGTCAGGGTGAAGCCGCCCTGCACCGCCGGCTCGCGATCCGATTGCGAGACGCCGCGATAGCGATAGTCGGAGACGAGACCGATCGACCCCGACAGGGTGAGCGGCTTGGGCGGCGCGGTCTCCTGCGCCGGGGCCGCGCCGGACATGAGAAGGCCGAGACCTGCGAGGGCCGGACTGTAGCGCATGGAA
>CAXTHU010000197.1:0-3552 GCA_964244125.1 uncultured Sphingomonadaceae bacterium | reverse complement strand
TTTCGTTGCCGCCGCCTTCAGCGCCGCCTCGGCGCCCGCATAATCCTTGGCCACCCACAGGCGGTATCCGGCCATGTAGGCGTCCTCGCCCGGATCGCCGCTCGGCGGCGGCGGCGGCGGCGTCTCGGCGGCGGGAGGCGCGGCATCGACGATCGTCGGCCGGATAGGGGCGGGCCGGGTCGCGGCGGGCGGCGCGGTCGCGGCGGGGGCCCCGCCCTCCAGCGCGCCGAGGCGGTATTCGGCATCGCTCCGGAACCTGGCGAGCGCATCCTCAAGCTGCTTCAGCCGGTATCCGTCCTGCTCGACCTGGCCGGTCATCTGGCGCAGCTGCTGTTCCAGCGAATCGACCCGCGCGGTGAGGTCGTTGAGCGCGCCGGTGGCGGGCACGCCGGCCGGCGCCGCCGGGGGCGGGGCGGGGCGGATTTCGGGTTCGAGGAACTGCTGGCTGCCGTCCGGAAAGACCTTGCGCTGGACCGCGCGCATCTCCTTCTCCAGCTTGCCGACGCGGCCTTCCACGGTCGGCGGCGGCTGGGCGATGGCGGGGGCCGCCGACAGCAGCAGCAGGGAAGCGATTGGGAGAGCGCGCATGAGGGGTATCCGCTGAATGATCTGCCCGCGCCTAGCGGATCGATCCTGTCGCTGTCATTTATATCTGAGGGACCAGCTGCTGCGGCTTGCCCGGCAGCGCGAGGAGCGCCTCGGCTTTCAGACTGACATCCTTTACCGTGCGGGCGGGCGGGCCGAGGGCAGGGACGTAGCGCCCGCCGACGGTCACCTGCATCACCTCCGCCCGGCCGAGCCGGATGAGAGGATCCCGCGCCGTCGCCGGCACCTGATAGCTGCGGCCGGGGGATAGTTCGCCCTGGAACAGCACCGCGCCGCCCCGTTCGTAGACCTTGATCCAGGCCGGCTCGGTCGCGGTCAGCAGCACCGGCCCGCCGGCCGGGTTCGGGGCGGGGGCAACCGGCGCGGGCCGGGCCGCCGGCGCCGCGACCGGCGCGGGCGCCACGTCGGTTCCCGCCGCCATCCTCGCGCGGCCATCGGCATCGTCGCCGGTCAGCACGCCCGATCGCCATACGCCATACCCTGCGATCAGCAGCAGGGCGATGACCGCCGCCGTCCACGCCAGCACCTTCGACGGCAGCCGCGCCGGGTCGGACGGTTCGTAGCGGACCTGCTCGACCGGGCGCACGCTCGCCCCGTCCCATTCGCGGCGGAAGTCGGCCGACAGCGCGGCGCCGTCCAGCCCCACCTCCCGCGCATAGGCCTTGACGAAGCCGACGCTGTAGGGGGCGGCCGGCAGCCCCTCGAACGCGCCGGCCTCGATCGCGCCGAGGTTGCGGACGTTGACGCGGGTGCGCGCGGCGACTTCGGCCAGGCTCAGCCCCCGATCCTCGCGCGCGGCGCGCAGCCGGTCGCCCACGGGGGACAGGCCCGCGGCGGACCCTGGATTGAACGGCGGTGCGGCCTCGTTCATGCGATCCCCGGCCAGAATCGCGCTTCGTCGCGCGAACTCATGCGCCTTCCTTCGCGCGGGAGGCCAACATGAGTCAAATCAGTCGAGCGAGACCGCGTTGTCGCGCGCCCACCCCGCGAGCCGCCCCCGCATGTCGCGCGGCGCCTCCGCCAGCCATCCGCCCATCCGCGCGCGCAGCGCGCCGGCATCGAGCGAGCGGATCATCGCCTTCACCGGCCCCACCGCCACCGGCGTGATCGACAGCCGGCCGATGCCCAGCCCGATTAGCGCCATCGCCTCCAGCGTGCGGCCGCCCATCTCGCCGCAGACGCCGACCGTCACGCCGGCCGCGTCCGCCTGGGCCACCACCCGCGCCAGGAAGCGCAGGATCGCCGGCGACAGCCAGTCGTAGCGTTCGGCGAGCTTGGGGTGGGCGCGGTCGGCGGCGAACAGGAACTGGGTCAGGTCGTTGGTGCCGATCGACAGGAAATCGAGCCGCGGCAGCAGCGTGTCGAGCACCTCGGCCAGCGCCGGCACCTCCAGCATCGCGCCGTAGCGGATGGCGGTCGGCATCACCCGGCCGCGATCCTTCAGCCAGGCGCGCTGCCGCTCGAACAGCGCGCGCGCCTCGTCATATTCCCACGGCTCCGACACCATCGGGAACATGACGTTCAGCTCGCGCCCCGACGCCGCCTCGATCAGCGCGCGCGCCTGCGCCTTCATCAGCGCGTCGCGCTCCAGGCTGAGGCGCAGCGCGCGCCAGCCCATCGCCGGATTCTCCTCGGCCATGTCGCTGGTGCGCAGGTAGGGCAGCGCCTTGTCGCCGCCGATGTCGACGGTACGGAAGATCACCGGCCGCGATCCCGCCGCCTCCAGCACGTCACGATAGAGCCGCTGCTGCCGCTCGCGCGCCGGCAGCGTGGCGGCGACGAGGAACTGGAACTCGGTGCGGAACAGGCCGATCCCGTCGGCGCCGGTGGTGTCGAGCGCGGCGATGTCGTCGCGCAGGCCCGCATTGACCATCATCGTGATCCGCGTGCCGTCGCGCGTCACCGGCGGCAGGTCGCGCATCGCGGCGAAATGCTGGCGGCGCTTCTGCCCGACCGCCAGCCGCGCGGCGAAGCTCTCCTCCATGGCCGGCGTCGGGCGGACCAGCACATGCGCCTCGCCGGCATCGAGCAGCAGCAGGTCGTCCTCCACCACCGCGCCGCGGATGCCGGCGACGCGGCCCAGCACCGGCACGCCCATCGCGCGCGCGACGATGATGACATGGGCGGTGAGCGACCCCTCCTCCAGGATCACGCCCTTCAATCGCCGGCGATCGTATTCCAGCAGCTCGGCCGGCCCCAGGTTGCGCGCGATCAGGATCGAATCCTGGCGCAGGCCCAGCTGCGCCGCGGTGCCGAGCTGGCCCGAGACGATGCGCAGCAGCCGGTTGGAGAGGTCCTCCAGATCGTGCATCCGGTCGGCGAGCAGCGGGTCGCTGATCTCGCGCATGCGCTTCCTCGTGCGCTGCTGCACCCGCTCGATCGCCGCCTCGGCGGTCAGGCCGCTGTCGATCGCCTCGTTGATCCGCCGGCTCCAGCCCTCGTCATAGGCGAACATCTTGTAGGTTTCGAGCACGTCCTGATGCTCGCCGGCGACGCCGAACTCGGCCTGACCCATCATCCGGTCGATCTGCTCGCGCATCTGGCGGAAGGCGGAATAGACGCGGTGGCGCTCGGCCTCGGTATCCTCGGCGACGGTATGCTCGACGACGACGCGCGGCTGGTGGAACACGGCGCGGCCCACCCCCATGCCGTCGACCAGGCGCAGCCCGGTCAGCCGCGCGCTGCCGGTGTCGCGCGCGTCGCGCCCGGCGCCGCGGCTCTCGTCGATCAGCCCGGCGCCGGCGATCAGCTCGGCCAGCACCATCGCCACCGTCTGCAACGCCTCGATCTCGACGTCGTCGTAACGGCGGCTGGCCTCGTGCTGCACCGACAGCACGCCGACCGCCCGCTCCCGCCGGACGATCGGCACGCCGGCGAAGCTGTGGAACAGCTCCTCGCCGGTCTCGGGCTTGTAGGCGAAGTTCGGGTGGCTGGTCGCCTCGTCCA
>CAXTHU010000196.1:0-3564 GCA_964244125.1 uncultured Sphingomonadaceae bacterium | reverse complement strand
GGTCGCTGGCGTCGGCGGCGATCTACGGCGTGCCGGCGGGGATCGTGGCCTGGGGCTGGCGGGCGCGGGGCTGGACGCGCATCTACGACGATGCCGGCGCCTGGCCGCTATGGTGGTGGCCGGCGTCGGTGCTGGTCTACCTCCTCCTCCACGACGCCTGGTTCTACTGGACGCACCGGGCGATGCACCGGCCCCGGCTGTTCGCCCGCGTCCATGCCGTCCACCATGCCAGCCGGCCGCCGACCGCCTGGGCGGCGATGAGCTTCTCGCCGGCCGAGGCGCTGACCGGCGCGGTGGTAATTCCGACACTCGTGCTCGTCATTCCGATCCATGTCGCCGCACTCGGCTTGGTGCTGGCGGTGATGACGGTTATGGGGGTAACCAATCACATGGGCTGGGAGCTGTTTCCGCGCATCATGGTGGAGGGGCCGGGCGGCCGGTGGCTGATAACGGCGAGCCACCATCAGCGTCACCATGCCGAATACAGGTGCAACTATGGCCTCTATTTCCGTTTCTGGGATCGCCTGTGCGGGACCGACAAGGGGCTGGGTTCGTTTGCGAAAACTGCCGCGAAGCCTGTCGCGAAGTTCGGTGCTCGCCGCACTGGCGGCGGCCTGCGCGCTGCCGCTGATGGGGGCGACGCCGGCGGCCGGGCTTGACGTGACGGTGGCGGGCCTGCGCTCGGCGAAGGGTTCGGTGCGCGTGTGCCTCACCACCCGGCCGGATCATTTCCCCGACTGTCAGGACGATCCCGACGCGCGCCGGCTGACGGTGTCCGCATCGGGGGCGGCGTCGGCGGGCGCGACGCTCCACTTCGCCGACCTGCCGTCGGGCGACTATGCGCTGGCGCTGATCCATGACGAGAACGGCAACGCCCGGCTGGACACCTTCGCCGGCATCCCGCGCGAGGGCGTCGGCTTCTCGCGCAACCCCCGGCTGATGTTCGGCCCGCCGCGCTTCGCCGCCGCCGAGATGGCGCTGCGATCGGGCACCGATGCCGAGGTGGTGCGGGTGCGGTATTTTCTTTAGGCGTTAGCCACCGGCGCACGGCCGGATGGCCGGAAGCGGGGGATCGCATGGCGGGTCTGGCGGCGCTGCAATACGCGCCGGCGTCGTTCGACGTGCGCGTCGGCAAGCTGATGGGGCGGCAGGTGGCGAGCGGCGGGCTGCTGCGCGCCTGGGTGGCGCATGGCGGCGCCGATCCGGTCACCGGCTGGGTGGACGATCGCGCGCATGGCGCCGCCTTCGCAGCACATGTCGCGGAACTCGGCGGCGCGGCGCCGGTGGCGCTGGCCGGCGTTGACGATTTCACCCCGCTGGCGGCGGCCGGCGCGCTGTTCCTGGCCGACCCGGGGCTGGAGCGCTATGCCTGGCAGCGGCGCTGGTTCGACCAGGACCGCTGGAGCCTGATCGGCATCACCCACACCCTGTCGAGCCATGCCGCGATGGAGCGGATCGCCGCCCTCGTCACGGCACCCGTCCAGCGCTGGGACGCGCTGATCTGCACCTCGCGCGCGGTCAAGGCGATGGTGGAGGAACTGCTGGGCGCCGAGGCCGACTATCTGATCGCGCGGATCGGGGCGACGCGCTGCACCGCCGTCGAGCTGCCGGTGATCCCGCTCGGCGTGGATTGCGCCGCCTTCGCCGCCCGGCCGGGGGACCGGGAGCGGTGGCGGGCCAGGCTCGGGCTGGGCGCCGCGGATGTCGCCATCCTCCAGGTCGGGCGGCTCTCGCTCCATGCCAAGGCGCACGTCCTGCCGCTCTATCTCGCCCTCGCCGAGGCGGCGGCGCGCACCGGCCTGCGCCCGCGCCTCGTGCTGGCCGGCCAGTTCCCCAATCCCGGCCAGGCGGCGATCTACCGCGACATCGCGGCCGGCTTGGCCGATCGCGTCGCGACCAGCTTCGTCGACGGCGCGCGCGCCGACGTCGCGTCGCTGTGGCCGGCCGGCGACGTCTTCGCGCTGCTGTCGGACAATATCCAGGAGAGCTTCGGCCTGGCCCCGGTCGAGGCGATGGCGGCGGGGCTGCCGGTGGTGGCGAGCGACTGGGACGGGCTGCGCGACACGATCGAGGAGGGGGTGACCGGCTTTCGCGTCGAGACGCTGATGCCGCCGCCGGGCGCCGGGCGGCTGATCGCCAGGCGCTACGACCTGGGGCAGGACGATTACGACCGGCATGTCGGCGCGGTGTCGCAGCAGACCGCGGTGGACATCGCCGCCGCCGCCGACCGCTTCGCCCGGCTGATGACGGACGCGACCTTGCGCCGGACGATGGGCGAGGCCGGGCGCGTGCGGGCGCGGCGCCTGTTCGACTGGCCGGTGGTGATCGGCCAGTATCGCGCTCTGCTGGAGCGGATGGCGGCGCTGCGCCGCGAGGGGTCCGGCATGCGCGCGCCACAGGTCGCCGGCGCGCCCGTCCGCCCCGGCCGGCCGGACCCGTTCCGCGCCTTCGCCGGCCACGCCAGCGGGCCGCTGACCGGCGCGATGCGGCTGGAGCGGGTGGCGGCGGGCGGCACCGTCGCCGCGCTGGCCGGCGGCCCCGCCATGACCATGGTCGCGCCGCAGAGCCTGCCGTCGCTCGTCGCGCTGGAGGCGATGCTCGCGCGGATCGGCGACGGTCCGGTGACGATCGCCGGCCTGCTCGACGCCTTTCCCGACCGGGACCGCCCCCGGATGCTGGGCGGCATCGCCTGGATGATGAAGTTTGGGCTGGTCCGGCGCGTCGCCTGACTTGGCAAGCGCGCCGCCCGCCCCTAGGGTCCGCGCCATTCCCCAGGGGGCCGCGCCGGGCGGCTGAGAGGCGTGGCGGTTCCACGCGACCTGTCGAACCTGATCCGGCTGATACCGGCGTAGGGAGGGAGCGGCCAGACGCTTCCCTTCCGTCCAAGGAGAGCGATGACATGGCCGATATCCCCGCGCGCACCGAGATGAAGGTCACCACCGGGCCGATCCGGGGATCGCGCAAGATCCATGTCGCGGGGCCGGGCGGTATCAGGGTCGCCATGCGCGAGGTGGTGCTGGAGCCCTCCGCCAACGAGCCGCCGCTCAACGTCTACGACTGTTCCGGCCCCTATACCGATCCCGCCGCCCGCATCGACATCATGGCCGGCCTGGCCGAGCTGCGCCGCGACTGGATCGTCGCGCGCGGCGATGTCGAGGCGTATGACGCGCGCGAGGTGAGGCCGGAGGACAACGGCCGCCTCGGCCCCGATCGTTCGGGCGGCGTCCCCGCCTTTCCCAACGTCCGCCGCCGCCCGTTGCGCGCCAGGGCCGGGGCCAACGTCAGCCAGATGCATTACGCCCGGGCCGGGATCGTCACGCCCGAGATGCATTACGTCGCCATCCGCGAGAATCTCGGCCGCGCCGAGCTGGCCGACAAGGCGGCGCGCGACGGCCAGGATTTCGGCGCCGCCATCCCCGACTACGTCACGGCCGAGTTCGTCCGCGACGAGGTGGCGCGCGGCCGCGCCATCATCCCGTCCAACGTCAACCATCCCGAATCCGAGCCGATGGCGATCGGGCGCAACTTCCTGGTCAAGATCAACGCCAATATCGGCAACAGCGC
>CAXTHU010000195.1:0-3567 GCA_964244125.1 uncultured Sphingomonadaceae bacterium | reverse complement strand
CCTCGGCCGGCCGCATGTCACGCTGAAGCTCGACGCCGCGCTCGACGGGCGGATCGCGCTCCCCTCCGGCGAGAGCCGGTGGATCACCGGCCCGGCGGCCCGCGCCCACGCCCATGTCGAACGGGCGCGGGCCGACGCGGTGCTGGTCGGGCGGGGAACGTGGGAGGCGGATGCGCCACGGCTGGACGTGCGGCTGGCGGGGCTGGAGGATCGCGGGCCAAGGCGCGTTATCCTGACACAGAACCCGTCCGTGCCGAGCGCGATCGAGGCGCCCTTTCCACGCAGCGCAAGTGGTGGGTCCCTCGACTTCGCTCGGGATGGACGGGGAGGGTATGAGGTGTTGGCTGAACCTACGGACATCGCCACCCTCACCGACGTCGACCACCTCCTCGTCGAAGGCGGCGCCGCCACCGCCGCCGCCTTCCTGCGCGCCGACCTGGTCGACCGGCTGCTGCTCTACCGCGCGCCGGTCCTCATCGGGCCGGGCCGCCCCGCCATAGACGACATCGGCCTCGCCGCGCTGGCCGACGCGCACGGCCGCTGGCGGCTGGCCGACGCGCGGGCGCTTGGCAGCGACCGGCTGGAGGACTACGAGCGCCGGCGGAGTTAGGCCATGTTCACCGGGATCATCACCGACATCGGCACCGTCGCCGCGATCGAGCGGCGCGGCGATCTGCGCGCGATCATCGCCACCGGCTACGACGTCGCCGGCATCGATCTCGGCGCCTCGATCGCCTGTTCGGGCGTCTGCCTGACGGTGATCGACCGCGCGCCGGGCCGCTTTTCGGTCGACGTCTCGGGCGAGACGGTGGCGCGCACCGCCGACCTCTGGCGCGAGGGACGCCGGCTCAACCTGGAGCGCGCGCTGAAGGTCGGCGACGAGCTGGGCGGCCACATCGTCACCGGCCATGTCGACGGCACCGGCACGGTGGTCGGCATCTCCCCGGACGGCGGATCGCGGCGCATCGACATCGCGGTGCCGGCGGGCCTCGCGCCGTATCTCGCGGGCAAGGGATCGATCGCCGTCGACGGCGTGTCGCTGACCGTCAACGCCGTCGTCGACCAGCCCGACGGGACGACCCGCTTCGGCGTCAACGTCATCCCCCATACCGCCGGCGCCACCACCCTCGGCGATCTGGCGCAAGGCGACGGCGTCAACATCGAGATCGACGTCCTCGCCCGCTATCTGCGCCGCATGGAAGGGTTCGGACGATGACCGCAGAGCCCTTCGTCCGCGCGCGCCACGCCTTTCTCTCCTCGACCGAGGAGATCATCGACGAGGCGCGCAACGGCCGCATGTTCATCCTGGTCGACGACGAGGATCGCGAGAACGAGGGCGATCTCGTCATCCCCGCGCAGATGGCGACGCCGGACGCGATCAACTTCATGGCCCGCCACGGCCGCGGCCTGATCTGCCTCGCGCTCGGCAAGGCGCGGGTCGAGCAGCTCGGCCTGCAGTTGATGAGCCGCGCCAACGGCACCCGCCACGAGACCGCCTTCACCGTCTCGATCGAGGCGCGCGACGGCGTCACCACCGGCATTTCCGCCGCCGACCGCGCGCGCACCGTCGCCGTCGCGATCGATTCGGCCAAGGGCGCCGACGAGATCGTCACCCCCGGCCACGTCTTCCCGCTGATCGCCAGGGAAGGCGGCGTGCTGGTCCGCGCCGGCCATACCGAGGCGGCGGTCGACGTCGCGCGGCTGGCCGGCCTCAACCCCTCCGGCGTGATCTGCGAGATCATGAAGGACGACGGGACGATGGCGCGGATGGACGATCTCGTCGCCTTCGCCCAGCTGCACAATCTGCGCATCGGCACCATCCGCGACCTCATCGCCTATCGCCGCAAGCACGACCATCTGGTCGAGAAGGTGGCCGAATCGCGCTTCGTCAGCGCCTTCGGCGGCGAGTGGCGGATCATCAGCTATCGCAACAAGGCGGTCGGCTCGGAGACGCTGGCGCTGGTCAAGGGGCGGATCGATCCCGCGCGGCCGACGCTCGTCCGGATGCACCAGCTCAGCCTTTTCGCCGATACGCTGGGCGAGGTGAGCGACCGCACCGGCCTGCTCCCGGCGGCGATGCAGGCGATCGAGGCGGAGGGGGCCGGCGTCCTGGTCCTCATCAACCGCCAGATACCCGGCGCGATCAGCCGCGTCATCGCGTCGCGCGGCGGCAACGCGCTGGAAGCGCCGGACATGAGCGAGCTGCGCGATTACGGTATCGGTGCGCAGATCCTGGCCGAACTCGGCATTCACGACATGGTGCTGCTCACCAACACCCAGCATGTGCTGGTGGCGCTGGCGGGCTATGGCCTCAACATCGTCGGCGAGCGGCGGATCGGCCTCGCCGGGCCGGACCGGGCGGGGGACGCCGCCTGATGGCGCGGCTGCTGATCGTCGAGGCGCGCTTCTACGCGCCCCTGAACGACCTGCTGTTGGCCGGCGCCCGCGCCGCGATCGACGTGGCGGGGCACGGCCACGAGACGGTGACGGTGCCGGGCGCGCTGGAAATCCCCGCCGCCATCGCGCTCGCCGCCGACGGCGGACGCTATGGCGGCTATGTCGCGCTCGGCGTCGTGATCCGGGGGGAGACCTTCCACTTCGAGGTCGTCGCGATGGAAAGCGCGCGGGGGCTCATGGCGCTGACCCTCGACGGCCTGGCCATCGGCAACGGCATCCTGACCGTCGAG
This sequence comes from uncultured Sphingomonadaceae bacterium, assembly GCA_964244125.1. GTDB lineage: Bacteria > Pseudomonadota > Alphaproteobacteria > Sphingomonadales > Sphingomonadaceae > Solisphingomonas. The sequence continues at coordinate 880 of CAXTHU010000195.1, read as the reverse complement.
GACGAGCAGCAAGCCCTCGCCCGCGCCCGCCCGACCGAAAAGGACAAGGGCGGCGAGGCGGCGAGGGCCGCGCTGGCGATGATGGCGTTGAAGGAAAAGCTCGGCGGCTGAAGGCCTCCTCCATCGGCGCCGCTGTTACTCCGCCGCTTCGTCGGGCTGGGTCCGGAGGAGGTGGTCCCGGACCATAGAGCGGTTGCGATCAGATCGATCCGACGTGAGCCCCTCCCCTGAAGGGAAGGGGCGGGTTGCCTCGATCACACACCGCGTTGGCCCCGGCCCGCGCCGGAGAACGGGAAGGGAGGGATCGGCTACACCTTCACCTTCGCCCGTGCGCCGCCCTTGCCCTTCTTCGCCTTGGGCGCGGCGCCGACGATCTCGAAGGCCAGCGCGTCGTCCTTCAGGTGGACCTTCACCTCGCCGCCGTGGAGCAGCTTGCCGAACAGCAGTTCCTCGGCCAGCGGCTGCTTCACCTTTTCCTGGATCAGCCGGCCCATCGGCCGCGCGCCGTAGAGCCTGTCGTAGCCCTTGGCGGTCAGCCAGGCCTTCGCCTCCTCGTCCAGCGCGATGTGGACGTCGCGGTCGGCGAGCTGGAGTTCGAGCTGGAGGATGAACTTCTCCACTACCCGGTTGATGACTTCCGTGGGCAGGTAGGAGAAGGGGACGATCGCATCCAGCCGGTTGCGGAACTCGGGCGTGAACATCTTCTTCACCGCCTCCTCGTCCTCTCCCTCGCGGGTGAGCTGGCCGAAGCCGAGCGATTCCCGCGCCATGTCGGCGGCGCCGGCATTGGTCGTCATGATGAGGATGGTGTTGCGGAAATCGACCGTCTTGCCGTGGTGGTCGGTCAGCTTGCCGTTGTCCATCACCTGCAGCAGGATGT
>CAXTHU010000194.1:0-3569 GCA_964244125.1 uncultured Sphingomonadaceae bacterium | reverse complement strand
TGCCTCCAGCGGCTGCTGGTCGAACGGCAGCGGCGGGGCATATTCGCGGCCGAAGCTGTCCGTGCCGACGGCGCGGAACCGGCCCGCGGCGTTGGTCTGGATGTCGTCCAGCCAGGCATGGGTGGCCAGCGCGTCGGCGATCATCGCCGCGTCGCCCAGCCGCCTGCCGGCGCGCAACAGCGCTTCCGGCAAGCGGGCGTTGTCATAGCCCAGCGTCGGCTCGAACCACTGCCAGTCGGGCCGGCGGTAGGCCCTCAGCTGCGCCTGGAGACGGCGGCCGAAATCGCCCAGGACGCTGAGCGCCAGGCCGTGGCGGGGATGCGCTTCGAGCACCGCGTCGACCGCCAGGATGACGAACGCCCAGGTGCGCAGGCTTCCCAGCGTGCGGGCATGGGGCAGCACCTGGTCGAACAGATGCAGCGCCCAGCCGCGCATCTCATGCCGCCGCGCCTCGGCGGCGGTGACGCCCAGCGACCAGAGCGAGCGGCCGAAGCTGTCCTCGGAGCCTTCGGCCTCCAGCCAGTTGCGGTCGAAGCCCATGAAGTTGCGGAACCGGCCGATCTCCCCGTTCCAGGCATGCTGGACGAAGGAGGCGTAGACGGTGGCGAGCCGGTCGGCGCGCGCCTGCGCCGGACCTTCGATCCGGTGCATCAGCATCAGCGCGCGGCAATTATCGTCGACGCAATAGCCGTGGTCGCGATCCGGCACGCTGTAGATCGAATGCTGGATCATGCCGCAGCCGTCGGTCAGCCGCTCGACCGCGTCGAGCCTGGGCGCGACGATCTGGGTCGTGGCGGACCGGGCGTCGGCGCGGAGACGCTGCGGTCGCGCCGCCCGCGCGGCGCGGAAGATGCCGACATAGGACGTGGCGAGCTTGTCCCAGGTCATGCCCCGGCCGACCGCCCAAGCGGCATGGCGCATCGCCTCCAACCGGGTCGGCCGAGCGAGCAGGTCGACGATCGCGGCGGCGAAGCCGGCATCGTCGCCCGCCGGCACCAGCCGGCCGAAGCTCTCGTCGACCAGCTCGGCCGCATGCCAATAGGGTGTGGACACGACCGGCTTGCCCAGCGCGACCGCATAGGACAGCGTGCCGGAGGTGATCTGCGCTTCGTTCAGATAAGGCGTCACATAGATGTCGGCCGCCGTCAGGCAGGTCATCAGCGTGGCATGCTCGACGAAGCCGTCGATGAGGCGGACATGATCGGCGACGCCGAGTTCCGCCGCCAGCGCCAGCAGGCCGTCGCGATAAGCCTCGCCCTCGCGCAGCACCAGATGCGGGTGGGTCGCGCCGAGCACGACATAGGTCACCTCGGGCTGCGCCGCGACGATCGCCGGCATCGCCCGGATCATCGTCTCGATGCCCTTGTTCGGCGACAGCAGGCCGAAGGTCAGCAGCACCTTGCGCCCGGCCAGGCCGTAGGCCACCTTTTCGGCCAGGCCGTCGGTCATCTCCCGGTCGGGCACGCCGTGCGGCACGACGGCGATGCGCGCCGGATCGACGCCGTGGACCCGCTGGAGGATGTCGCGGCCCTTCTCGGCCATGACGATCAGTCTCGCCGACCGCCGCACCAGCGCCTCGATAACGCCGCGCTGGTCGGCGTCGGGGTTCTCGAGCACGGTGTGCAGCGTCACCACCACCGGCGCCTCGACCCGGTCGAGCAGGCGCATGACATGCGCGCCCGCCGGTCCGCCGAAGATGCCGTATTCATGCTGGATGCAGAGGATCTCCGCGCCGCTTTCGTTGATCCGCCGCGCCGCCTCGCGATAGGCGTCGACGTCGTCGCGCGGGATCGTCATCGTCACTTCGGGCGGGTAATCGAGCCGGCTTTCCGGGTCTTCCATCGCATAGACGTCGACGGGGGTGTCGGGATAGGACGCCATCAGCGCCTGGCGGACATCGGCGGTGAAGGTGGCGATGCCGCACATGCGCGGCGGATGGTTGCCGAGAAGGGCGATGCGCCGGAGCGGGGTGACCTGGTCCATGGTCTTCATACAGCCTAGTGGTCCTCGTTGGCGGTCGCGATTGGCGGTCGCGCGCGTATCGCGTCGCGGGACGCCCGATCATCCAATCAACGCCTTGCCGGCGAATAGGTTGCCCATGATTCGTTGTGCGGTGCAACAGCTTTCGTCGTCCGCCGGCGTCACATCACCGCAACTTTCGGATTGACCCTAACCGGGCCGGCGCTAATGCCGTGCGCCGGGACGGCATTCGGGCCGGCCCCATAGTTACGTTAACTGGGAGCTGCTCGAATGAAGAAGCTTAGCTTTGTTCTCGCTGCCGCCGGCCTGATGACCTTGGCCGCCTGCAACAAGACGCCTCAGGCCGAGGCCATCGAAAACGCCGGCGACAACGCCGCCGCCGCGATCGAGAACCAGGCCGACAACCTCGACGCCGCCGCCGACAACGCCTCGACCGAATCGTCCGAGGCCGCGCTGGAGAACGCCGCCGACAACGCCCACGCGGAAGCCGACAATGTCCATGACGCGGCCGAGAACAAGGCTGAAGCCGTGGACGACGCCGCCAAGAAGTAAGCGGCCGATCCCAAGGATAGCGAACGGGCGCGCCGGCGACGGCGCGCCCGTTTTCTATTGTGACCGGGTTCCTGCCTGTGCAGGAGCACGAGTCAGGATGGATTTAGCGAGGCGTCGACATCGAACCGCCGCCGCGCATCATTGGCCGCGTCGTGCGCCGCGCGGATCGGCGGCGGCAGGCGGCGGTTGTCGGCGACCCGCAATACCCATTCTCGTGCCGTTTCCAGCGACACGCGATGGCCGATGCCGACGAACACTGGCGCCGCTCTCGCCCGCAGCCTCAGCGCCAGCGCCACGACTTCGCCCCGATCGACCACCGGCGCGGCATCGCCCGCCGCCGGACCGACATCGCCCGCGATCGCCCCGCACAGCAACGTCTTGGCGACCGCGATCGCCGGCACGTCCAGCAGCACACCGAGATGGCTGGCGATGCCGCAGCGGCGCGGATGCGCCTGCCCGTGGCCGTCGACGAACAGCAGCCCGGGCCGTTCGGTCAGCAGCCCCCACGCATCCACCAGCGCCGGCGCCTCGCGAAAGCCGAGATAGCCCGGCACGTAGGCGAAGGGCGGCAGCCGGGTGACGGTGGCGGCCGGCGACGGCGCGCGGCCCGGCCACGACATCGGCGCGACGGCGGCATGGATCGGCCCCCGGCTGTCGCGCCACTTCATCGACGTGTCGGCGCCCGCCAGCAGCGTCACCGGGCCGACCCGGTCCGCCGTCTCGACCATGGCGGCGATCTCGCGCTGGATGCCGGTCGCCGCCGTCAGGTCCGGCGGCCGCAGCCAGAGCGGGTTCAGGCCCATGCCGCCGTCAGCGCGACGGCGGGCGCCAGATCCTCGGGGAAGTCGACCTCTCCCCAGCCCAGCCCGCGGATGCTCACCGTCTCCACCCGGCCGTCGGCGGCGATGGCGTCGATGACCTTCAGATACCAGCTGGTCGTCCCCTGCGGCGTCCGCATCATCGCGTCGACCGCCGCGACGAAGCGCGCCGCGCCGTCGCCGCGAAAGACGATCAGCCCGATCGACTCCACGTTGACC
>CAXTHU010000193.1:0-3600 GCA_964244125.1 uncultured Sphingomonadaceae bacterium | reverse complement strand
CCGCTCGGCGAAGAACAGCCCCGCCACCCGGTCCAGCGTCGCCGAATCGCCGCCGTCATTCTCGCGCAGGTCCAGCACCACCCCCGCCGGCCGGGCCGAGGCGATCTCGCCGGCGATCCAGCGGGCGGTACCGGGATCGAAGCCGTCGAAGGCGAGCAGCAGTACGCGCCCGGTCAGCAGCGCCGAGCGGCGGGCGGGTTCGGGCGGCAGGTCGATGCCGGTCAGCGTCACCTCGTGCGGCGCCCCGTCCTCGTCGGCGAAGCGCAGCACGGCGCGGTCGCCGGCGCCGAAGTCGCGCGATCCGTCCGGCGGCGCGCCGTCGATCGCGACCAGCGTCCAGCCGACCAGCACGCCCGCCCGCGCCGCCGGTCCGCCGGCACCCACCGTCGCCACCTGCCAGCCGCCCGCCACCGGCGCCAGGTCGAGGCCGAAGCCCGCCGCCGCGTCGCCCGCCGCCCGCTCCTTCATCCGGCGGCGCTCGGCCGGGGCGGTGGCGAAGCTGTGGCTGTCGTGCAGCGTGTCGAGCATGGCGTTGATCGCGGCATAGAGCGCGCGCTCGTCCGGAGCGGCGACGGCTCCGGCCCGGAAGCGGTCGCGGACGGCGGGCCAGTCGACGCCGTTCATCGCCGGGTTCCAGAAGCGGCGCCCGGTCAGCGACCAGGCGCGATCGAACACCGCGCCGTTTTCGTCTCCCCGGCTCGCCGGCGTGGCGGCGCCGGCCAGCAGCGCGACGCTAGCCGCCAGCACCGCGCGCGTCGCACGCCAGCTCCAGCGCCAGCGTGTCGGCATGGAAGACGATCTCGCCACAGCCATCCAGAACCTCCCGACCCATCGTCACCACCGGCCACTCGCGCTGCGGCCTCACCCGTCCGGCGACGACGATGTCGCCCGGCGCAGGGCGTTCCTCCGCCATCGCCAGCCGCCCGCCGTAATCGGTCGCCCGCGTCATCAATCGGGGCAGGGCGAAGCCGAGCAGCACCGGCGGGCGGGCGAAAGCCACCGGCCGCATCGGCCGCGCCACGCCGAACGGGCCGGCGACCGGCGCATAAGGCCCGGCATAGCGGCCGCCATGGGCGTCGGACAGGCGGATGGCGGCGGCGCGGCTGGCGACGGTGACGGGCGCCGACAGCGACAGCCCCACCGCCACCGGCCCCTGCGCCACCGACAGCCCGCCGTCGCCATCGTCGGTCATGACGTAGCGCCTCCGCGCCATCGCCCCCGGTACGGCGCGGACGAAGCGGATCGTGGCATAGGGCAGCGCGACCGGCCCCACCGCGCCATCGACCCCCGCGCAGCACTCGCGCCCGTGGGTGGAGAGCAGCAGCGGGTGTTTCCGGCCGGCGATCGTCGCCTCGGCCGCCGCCTCCCGCCCCGGCAGTTCGACCGTGCCGACCTGCGCGGTGAAGCCCTCGCCGAAACGCAGCGGCAGGCGGGCGACGGCGGCGGGGTTGAGTTCGACGACGTCGCGCTGGTCGAGATCGACGCGGAGCGTGAGCGGCACGCCGGCGACGACCACGCCGATCACCGGCCGGTCCGCATCCAGCGTCAGCGTGCCGGCGCGCGGCGGCGCGGCGGCGGCGGCGAGGAGGGCGAGGAGGGCGATCATGGCGCCCGCACCCTACACGCCGCGCGCGGCCAGGTTCCGCCCCATTGCCTTGGCCCCGCCCGGCGGGTTAGCCAGTGGCCGGGCATCCCGCCCGCCTGGGGAGCATCGCATCATGGCCAAGGGACAGATGAAATCGAACAAGGAAACGCGCAAGCCCAAGGCGGAAAAGGCACCCAAGCCCAACGCCTCCAAGCCTTCGACCAAGGGCACCCCGGTCGCGCAGTGAAACCCGTCATGCGCATCGCCATCGGCCTGCCGCTCCTGGCGCTCGCCAGCGCCCTCCAAGCCACGCCCGCCGACGATCTCCACCGGCTGATCGACGAACAGTGGCAGGCGGTGCTGGCCGATTCCCCGACGCTGGCGACCTCGCTCGGCGACCGTCGCGGCGACGGCAGGCTGCCCGACCAGGGCCTGGCGGCGGCCGACGCGCAGGCGGCACGGGCGGCGGGGTTCGCGGCGCGGCTGGACGCGATCCCCGAGGGCGGCCTGTCCGCCGCCGATCGCGTGAACCGGGTGATCCTCCGCCGCCAGCTCGGCGAGACGATCGAGGGCAACCGCTATCCCGAGCGGATGATGACCTTCTCCAGCTATTACAGCTGGCCGCAGGGCTTCGCCGGCCTGCCCGACGAACAGCCCTTCGCGTCGCGCGCGGACTATCGCAGCTATCTCGACCGGCTGCGCGGCTACCGCGCCTACAACCGGGATGCGATCGCGGTCAGCCGCCAGGCGGTGGCGGCGGGCGTCGTCCAGCCATGCGAGACGCTGGCGGGCTTCCCGAAGTCGGTCGCCGGGCTGATCGTGGAGGACGTGAACCGCTCGCGCTATTTCGCGCCGTTCCTCCGCGCCAGGCCCGGCGACGTCGCGCCGGCCGAGTGGGCCGCGATGGGCGCCGAGGCCAGGGTGCTGATCCGCGACGTGGTCGATCCCGAAAACCATGCCACGCTGGCCTTTTTCGACGCCGAATACCTGCCGAAATGCCGCCGGGAACCCGGCGCCGGCGCCCTGCCGCAGGGGGCCGCCTGGTATGCCTGGCGGGTGAAGGTGGAGACCACCACCGCCATGACCCCCGATCAGGTCCATGCCCTCGGCCTGGAGGAGGTCGCCCGCATCCGCGCCGAGATGGACGCGCTGGCGGCGAAATCCGGCTACCCGTCGCGCGCCGCAATGATCGCCCGGATGAAGACGGACCCGCAATACTTCGCGAAAACGCCCGGGGAGCTGCTGCGCCACGCCGCGTTCCAGGCCAAGACGATCGACGGCAAGCTGCCCGTCTTCTTCGGCCGGCTGCCGCGCCTGCCCTACGGCGTCCGCGCCATTCCGGCCGAGACCGCCGAGGGCACGACCACCGCCTATTACAATCAGGGCAGCCCCGCCTCGGGCATCGCCGGCACCTATTACGTCAACACCTCGAAGCTCGACCAGCGGCCGCTGTGGGAGCTGCCGGCGCTGACCGCGCATGAGGCGGTGCCGGGCCACCACAACCAGATCGCCCTGCAGCAGGAATTCGACCTGCCGCCCTTCCGCCGCCACGTCACCGCCTTCACCGCCTTCACCGAGGGCTGGGCGCTCTATGCCGAGCATCTCGGGGTCGAGATGGGCCTCTACGACACGCCCGAAAAGGACATGGGGCGGCTGTCCTACGAGATGTGGCGCGCCTGCCGCCTGGTCGTCGATACCGGCATCCACGCCAGGGGCTGGACGAAGGCGCGGGCGGTCGCCTTCATGAAGGACAACTCGGCGCTGACCGACGCCAATATCGACGCGGAGGTGAACCGCTACATCAGCTGGCCGGGCCAGGCGCTCGGCTACAAGATCGGCGAGCTGCGCATCCGCGCGCTGCGCGCGAAGGCGGAAGCGGCACTGGGCGCGAAGTTCGACCTGCGCCGCTTCCACGACGCGGTGCTGGCGCAAGGCTCGGTGCCGCTCGACGTGCTGGAGGCGGAGGTGGATCGGTTCATCGCCACGGAAGAGCGAGGCCGGTTTCGGTAACTCCT
>CAXTHU010000192.1:0-3633 GCA_964244125.1 uncultured Sphingomonadaceae bacterium | reverse complement strand
TCGGTGGCGCCGCGCTCGCGCTTGAAGAAGCCGCCGGGGATGCGACCGGCGGCGGAATATTTCTCCTGATAGTGGACGGTGAGCGGGAAGAAGTCCTGCCCGTCCTTCACCGAGCGCGCGGCCGTCACGGCGCACAGCACAACCGTCTCGCCCAGCGTCGCCATCACGGCGCCGTCGGCCTGGCGGGCGACGCGGCCCGTCTCCAGCGTCAGCGTCCGGCCGCCCCACTGGATTTCCTGCTTCTTGATATCGAACATGTCGTTTCCTTACACTCCGGCGGCCAGATGCCGGCCGGGGCCTCTTGTCTGCGAGCTAGCCGGCTCGCGGCGGTGCGGGACTTGTATGCCCCAGTCCCTGCGTCATGCCGAACTTGTTTCGGCATCCATCGCGCCACAGAAGTCTGCGCTTGGGGAAGATGGACCCTGAACGAGTTCGGGGCGACGAGCAAAAAGAAAGCCCGCACGAGGGCGGGCCTTGGGAGTTACTTGCGCAGGCCCAGCTTCGCGATGAGCGCGTTGTAGCGGGTCGCGTCCTTCTTCTTCAGATAATCCAGCAGGCTGCGGCGCTTGTTGACCAGCATCAGCAGGCCGCGGCGCGAATGGTTGTCCTTCGCGTGGATCTTGAAATGCTCGGTCAGGTTGGTGATCCGGGTGGTCAGGATCGAGACCTGGACTTCGGGGGAACCCGTGTCGCCCTCGCTGCGGCCATGTTCCTGAATCAGCGCCTGCTTGGCGTCCGCGGTGATCGTCATTCGTTTCTTTCCACGACATCGGGTTACAGGTTGATGCCGCGCAGGATCCGGAACGCTCCATCGGCGATCTCGACCAGCGCCACGGGGACGCCGGCGTCTGTCGCGAGGTGGAGGCCGGGCGGCACGGCGGTCCCGATCGTCCGACGCCCCTGGCGGAGCGCCGCTGCCTGATCGGGGGTGACGGGAAGGGCCGGGATGTCGTCCAGCCCCGCCATCAGCGGCAAGAGAACCGTCTCAAGGGCGCGCCCCTGCCCCAGATCTGCCAGACTGTCCAGCGAAATCGCCCCGGCGAGGGCGAACGGCCCGGCCCTCGTCCGGCGGAGCATGGCCACATGGCCGACGCTGCCGAGCGCGCGGGCGATGTCGCGGGCGAGGCTGCGGATATAGGTGCCCTTGGAGACGCGGGCGGTCAGGGTGACCGCCTCGATCCCCTGATCGTCATGCTGACGTATGACCTGAAGCGAGCGCACCGTCACCGATCGCGTCGCCAGCACCACCGCCTGCCCCGCCCGCGCCAGATCATACGCCCGCCGCCCGTCCACCTTCAGCGCCGAATAGGCCGGCGGCACCTGCTCGATCGGCCCGGTGAAGCGGGGCAGCACCGCCTCCACCCCGTCCAGCCTCGGCCGGACGTCGGACGTCGCGACCACCGTTCCCTCCAGGTCGAGCGTATCCGTCTCCGTCCCGAAGGCGATGGTGAAGTCATAGGCCTTGTCGGCGTCCAGCATCCGACCCGACAGCTTCGTCGCCTCGCCCAGCGCCACCGGCAGCACGCCCGACGCCAGCGGATCGAGCGTGCCGCCATGGCCGACCTTGACCTTCGCATAGCCGCCCGCGCGCAGCGCCCGCTTCACCGCCGCGACGACCTGCGTCGATCCCGGCCCGACCGGCTTGTCGACGATGAGCCAGCCGTGGAGGGCCGGGCCGTCGCGTTCGCTCAACCTCGCCACTCCCCGGCCAGCAGCGAATAGAGCGCCGTATCGCGGACATGGCCGGTCCACGTCACCCGCTGGCGGCGCATCACGCCCTCCTTCACCGCGCCCAGCTTCTCCACCGCCGCCATGGAGCGGGCGTTGCGGGTATCGATGCGGAACTCGATCCGGCGGAAGCCGCAGGCGATGGCGTGGTCGATCAGCAGCCGCTTGTAGCGGGCGTTGACGCCGGTGCCGCGCGCCGTCTTCGTCAGATAAGTGCCGCCGATCTGGAGGACATGGCTGGCGGCATCGACGTCGAGATAGCCAGACATGCCGACCAGCACGCCCCCGGCGAACAGCGCGAAGGGCAGGCGCTGCGGATCGGCCTGCATCTCGTCGAAGCTGGCGTCGAAGGACGGGCCACGGAAATCGCGCGGGTAGATCGGCCAGAAGTCGTCATCGTCGGCGCAGGCCGCGCGCAACGCCGTGCGATGGCTCTCGTCCAGCGGCTCCAGATGGACGACGCCGTCGGCGAGCGGAACCGGCAGGGCGGCGGCGTCAGCCACGGCTCTGGGCCATGAAATGCCGGCGGCAGAGCGCGACATAGCGATCGTTGCCACCGATCTCGGTCTGCGCGCCGGCGGTGACCGCATGGCCCGACGCATCGACGCGCAGGTTCATCGTCGCCTTGCGGCCGCAATGGCACACCGCCTTCAGCTCCGTCAGCGTATCGGCCAGCGCGAGGAGGCCGGCCGAGCCTTCGAACAGCGTGCCGCGGAAATCGGTCCTCAAGCCATAGGCGAGGACGGGGATGGCGAGATCGTCGCAGATCGCGGCGAGCTGGAGCACCTGGAGGCGGGTCAGGAACTGCGCCTCGTCGACCAGCACGCAGGCAAGCGGCATCGCGGCCTGCGCCTCGCCGACCAGCGCCAGGATATCGGTGGCGGCATCGAAGCCATGCGCCGGCTCCGCCAGGCCGATGCGCGACCGGATCACCCCTGGCGCGAAGCGATCGTCGATCGCGGCGGTGAACAGCATCACCGCCATCCCCCGCTCGCGATAGTTGAACGCCGCCTGGAGCAGCATGGTCGATTTGCCGGCGTTCATCGAGGCATAGTAGAAATAGAGCTTGGCCATCAGGCAATCTTTGAAGTCGATATCGGGGCATCCCTGCCGGCTTCCGCTTCGATGTCGGCATCGAATGTCGCGAAGTCGGAAGCGCCGGCCTCCGCCGCTTGGACCAGATGGATCATGTCCGCGAAGCCAGCGCCGGCGCGTAGGCGACCCAACGCCCAGCGCACGCCCTCGACATGCTCAAACACGATGTTCTTCACGTCGGTCATCGCATCAAGCGCCGCAGCGATGTCTGATGGCATCATCTTATAATAGCTTCGGAGCACCCATTCGCATTCGAGCGTGACGGTCAGCGGAATAAGGATCGATTGAGCTGCGATCAGCGCGCGCGCTCTGGCTTCCTGCACCGGATCATCGCCGACGATCAGACGCAACACGACGTTAGCGTCGATCGCCTTCAAGGACGACCGCGCTCCGCGAACATGCGATCGACGGCGGCATCCATGTCCTCGATGGTCGCCGGCGATCCGCGATAGCGAGGCACGCGGCTGCGAAACTCTTCATAGCTGATTTCGGGACGTTCCGAACGCGGTTCTGACACTTCGAGGACAATCTGTTTTCCGACGCGGGTCAGCCGCAATCTCGATCCTGCCGCAAGCTTCAGCGCTTCGCGCACGGTCCTTGGGATGACAATCTGGCCTTTGGAGGACATCGTGATGTCGCTGGTCATCGAAGTAAGTTACGTCTTACCGCTCCGCTGTCAATCCTCGCCCAGATCCCGCGCCACCTTCGGGTCGCGCAACAGGGCGTCGATCCGCGTCCCCTCGTCGAAGCTCTCGTCGGCGACGAACTTGAGTTTCGCGGCATATTTGGTGTTCACCCGCCGCGCCACCT
>CAXTHU010000191.1:0-3645 GCA_964244125.1 uncultured Sphingomonadaceae bacterium | reverse complement strand
TGACCGTCGATCCGCGCGACATCCATGTCGACAAGCACCGCATCAGCGGCTTCTGGGATACGCCGCTCGACGCGATCCTGCGCAATCTGGGCGTCACGACGCTGTTCTTCGCCGGCGTCAACGCCGACCATTGCGTGCTGGGCACGCTGATGGACGCCAACTTCCACGGCTACGACACGATCATGATCGAGGACGCCGTGGCGACCACCTCGCCGGATTTCTGCCTGCAAGCGACGCTGCACAACGTGCGCTTCTGCTTCGGCTTCACCGCGACCTCCGCCGATCTCGCGCGGAGCCTTGCCCGTCCGGAAATGGCGATCGCATCGTGAGCGACATCGACGTGAGCGACATCGACGTGAGCGACGACATCCGCCGCCTCCAGGCCGGGCCGCGCATGAGCCAGGCGGTCGTCCACAACGGCACCGTCTATCTCGCCGGCCAGGTCGCGCTCGATGCGACGGACGCGAATGCCGCCGGACAGACCCGCGCGATCCTCGCCCGCGCCGACGCGCTGCTCGCCGAAGCGGGGACGAGCCGGCGCCGGCTGCTGTCGGCGACGATCTGGCTGGCCGACATGGCAGATTTCGCGGCGATAAACGCGGTGTGGGACGGCTGGGTGCCCGCCGACGCCGCGCCCGCGCGCGCCACCGTGCAGGCCACCCTGGCCACACCCGCCTTCAAGGTCGAGATCGCCTTTGTCGCCGCGGCGTGACCTGATCGCGCCGGTCCGGGGGCCGAGGTGAAGCTGCTCAACTTCTCGATCGGCCAGGTGCAGACGATCCAGTTCGGCGCCGAGATACTCAAGACGGCGCACATTAAGGCGCCGGTCGCCGAACCCTGGATCGTCACCGGGGACGGCGCCGAGGGCGATCGCCGCGCGGTGCATCCCGACAAGCTCTACGCCTATGCGCGCGCCGGCTACGACTATTGGGGCGGGCAGCTCGGCATCGATCCGGCGCGCTGGCCCGACGGCTTCTTCGGCGAGAACCTGACCCTCGATACGCTTGACGAGACGGACGTGCGCGTCGGCGACGTGTTCGCGCTGGGCGACGAGGTCCGCCTGGTGGTCGCCGGCGCGCGCACCCCCTGCACCAAGCTCGCCTGGCGGCTGAGCCAGCCGCGCACCTTCCAGCGGACCTTCGCGCTGTCGCGGCGGGTGGGCATGTATCTGGGCGTGCTGGCGACCGGCACGGTCCGGCCGGGCGACGCGCTGCGCCGGATCCACCACGATCCGGACATGCCGAGCATCGCCGACGTGTGCGACATGATCGCCAGCCACGCGCCGCCGCCGCTCGCGCCGCTGCGGCGGCTGCTCGCCTGCGCGCATCTGAGCCCGACCAACCGGCTGCTGCTGGGCGGCAAGCTAGACGCCGCCGAACGCGCCGCGGACGTGACGGCGGGGCGCTGGCCCGGCTGGCGCGCGTTCACCATCGACGAGATCGTCGAGGAGGCGCCGGCGATCCGGTCGTTCCACCTGCGCGCGGAGGACGGCGCCCCGCTGTGCCAGCCGGCGCCCGGCCAGTTCGTATCGGTGCGGATGGCGGGGGCGGACGGCCGGCCGATCACGCGCAGCTGGAGCCTGTCCGACTTCGCGCATGGCATGGACCGTTACCGGCTGACGGTGCGGCGGCAGGAAGGCGCCGGCTCCAACTGGCTGCACGCCGCCGCGCCGGGCGCGCGCGTGATGCTGCGCGCGCCGGCGGGCGGCTTCGTCCTCGACATGGGCTTCCGCCCGGTGGCGCTGGTCGCCGCCGGGATCGGCGTCACCCCGCTCTACGCGATGCTCCGCGCGCATCTGATGCGGCCGCAGGCGGCGGCGGTGCGGCTGATCTACGGCGGCCGCAGCCCGGCCGAACTGGCGTTCCGGGCCGAAATCGACGCGCTCGCCGCCGCGCGGCCCGATTTCCAGGTGCGCTACGTCTACAGCCGCTCGGACGCCGGCGGGCGACCCGCCGGCCGGATCACGCCCGAGCTGGTGATCGGCGCGCTCGACGGATTTTCCGTGACGGTCAACGACCATGACGTCACGCTGCCGTGGTTCGAGGCCGACATCTATCTCTGCGGACCCGGGGACTTCTGCGCGGAGCTGAAGCGCGATCTGGTCGCGCGCGGCGCCAACCCCGACCACATCTTCCTCGAACGGTTCGAGGCGCCGAACGATATCGAGCCGTCCACCCTCGCGGAAGCCGAGGTGCGCTTCGACCGCTCGGTCATCACCCGCATCTGGCGCGCGGAGGAGGGGCTGACCCTGCTCGACCTGGCCGAGCAGGCGGGCATCGCGGTCGAGAGCGACTGCCGGGCCGGCAGCTGCCTGACCTGCAAGACGCGGGTGCTGGCGGGGGAAGCCGCCGTCGACACCGGCGACGGCGCGACCCTGCTGTGCATCGGCCGCCCGAAGACCGCCGAACTGGTGCTGGACCTGTAGCGGTGGACTATCGCCCGATCACCGCGCGCAGCGCGGCGTCGATGCGTGCCTCGTCCGCGCCGTCCGGCAGGTGCGCGGCATAGCGGCCGCCGGCGTCGAGCAGGTAGGTGAAGGCGGTGTGCGCCACGGCATAGCCGGCGGGGTCGCGCGCGTCGGCGGTGCGGCGGGCGAAGACCTTGTATGCCGCCTTCATCGCGTCCACCCGCTCCCGCGCGCCGGTCAGGCCCAGGAAGCGCGGATAATGGGCGTCGAGATAGGCCTTCATCGCCGCCGGCGTGTCGCGTTCCGGATCGACGCTGACGAACAGCGGCCGCAATTCGTCGGGCGACGCCCCGATCCGGTCGAGCGCCGCGGTCAGGCGTCCCAAGGCGCGGGGGCAGACCACCCGGCAGTTCGTGAAGCCGAAATAGAGCAGCGCCGGACGGCCGAGGAACGTCTCGTCCGTCACCGCGCGGCCGTGATGGTCGGTCAGGCTGAACGCGCCGCCGATCGGCGCCGTCATCGCCCGGCGGCCGCCAGCACGAAGCGGCTGCGCCCGCCGACTTCGAGTTCGAGCGACAGCCCCTCCGCATCCTGCCGCGCGGCGATCGGCTGCGCCCCGCCGGGCGCCTCCAGCGTCCAGCCGGCGGGCGCGTTGGCGATGGTCAGCCGCGCCGGCCCGGCGCGATCGGCGCGCCTGGCCAGCGTGAAGGCGAGCCGGCCCGTCGCCGGATCGTGGCGCGCGGCAAGCACGTCGATCGTGTCCGATACGCCGGTTATCAGCGGCTCGGCGAAATGACCGGCCGGCCAGGGCCGGTTGAACAGGCCCCACATGCCGTCGGGCACGTTCAGGGCGGCATAGGCCATCAGCGCGTTGCCGGTGATCGGCTCCATCCGGACCAGCCGGCCGGCCGCGTCGAAGGTGCGGTCGTCGCGCGGATAATGCAGGCCGCCCTTCTCCCAGGCGGGGCTCATATGCCGGTCGGCATGGCGGACGAGCGCGTCGAGCGTCGCCGCATCGCCCATCTCCGACGCCCAGATCGCGACGAAGCCGAAATCGCCGGCGTCGTAGTCGAGCGTGATCCCGCCCCGGCTCGGCGGCGGGGTGAGCTTGACCGAGGCGGCGCCGTCCTCGCCCGGGATCAGCAGGTCGGCCAGCTGGCGGCGATACTGGGCGCGGACGAAGTCGCGGTTCCACATGTTCATCAGCGCGCCGAGCCAGCCGTCGGCCCACGCCCCGC
>CAXTHU010000190.1:0-3710 GCA_964244125.1 uncultured Sphingomonadaceae bacterium | reverse complement strand
ACGCGCGCGACGCGGGGGTGGCGACGCTGCGCGCCGGCCTGCCGGACGGCGCGCCCTGCCGCCGCCTCCCCGTCCACGCCGACGACGACGCGCTGTTCGGCGGGCTGGACGTCGGCGCCACGCTTGCCTCCGGGATGAAGATATCGCGCAAGGGCCTGCTCGCCGAAGCCGCCGGCGGCCTCGTGCTGGCGCCCATGGCGGAGCGGATGAGCGACGCGCTGGCGGCCCGGCTCGCGTCGGCGACGGATGACGGGGGTGTCATCCTGGTCGCGCTGGACGACGGCATCGAACCGGACGAACGCCTTCCGGCCGCGCTGGCGGAGCGGCTGGCCTTCCGGCTGGACCTGACACAGTGTTCACCGCCGCAAGAGGATCGCCGCAATCCTCAGCCGTCACCCCGGCGCAGGCCGGGGTCCACCGGGCCGCATACTCCCGAGCCGTTGATTTCGCGGGACGGTGGATGCCGGAACGAGTCCGGCATGACGGAGAAGAGAGAGCTTGAGCGATTTCGCGACGATCCCCGTGCCGGGGAGGAATGCCTCCACGCCCTCGCCGTCGTCACCCTCGCCCTCGGCATCGAATCCGCCCGCGCGCCCCTCTTCGCCCTGCGCGCCGCGCGCGCCTCGGCCAGCCTCGCCGGCCGTGCCGGGATCGCCGACGAGGATGTCGCCCTCGCCGTCCGCCTGGTCCTCGCCCCCCGCGCCACCCGCATCCCCGCCCCCGCCGAAGCCGAAGCCGAAGCCGAAGCGCCACCGCCACCACCCCCGCCCGAGCATGACGACGCCGGCGAGGAGGAGCGCGGCATGCCCGAGGCGCTCGACGACGTGGTGCTGGCGGCGGCGCTGGCGGCGCTGCCCGCCGACCTCCTCGCCCGCATCGCCGCCGGGGGCACGCGCAGCCGGTCCGCGAGCCGCGCGCGGGGCGCGGGCGAGCGGCGCCGGTCGCCGACGCACGGCCGGCCGCTGGGCGCCCGTGCCGGCAAGCCGGGCGGCGGCCGGCCGCTCAGCCTGATCGACACCTTGCGCGCCGCCGCCCCGTGGCAGAAACTGCGCGACGGCGAACCCGGCCGCATCCGCATCCGCCGCGACGACCTGCGCATCCGCCGGTTCGAGACGCGGGCGGAGGCGCTGACGATCTTCGCCGTCGACGCCTCCGGATCGGCGGCGCTGGCGCGGCTGGCCGAGGCGAAGGGCGCGGTCGAGCTGCTCCTCGCGCAAGCCTATGTGAAGCGGGCGCAGGTGGCGCTGTTGGCCTTTCGCGGGGTGGCCGCCGAGCTGCTGCTGCCGCCGACCCGCTCGCTCGCCCGCGCCCGCCGCTCGCTCGCCGATCTGCCCGGCGGCGGCGGCACGCCGCTCGCCGCCGGGCTGGAGGCGACGCGCGCGCTGGCGGAGGATGCGCGCCGGCGCGGCCGCACCCCCTTCCTCGTCGTCCTGACCGACGGCCGCGCCAACATCGCCGCCGACGGCGGCACGAATCGCGAGGCGGCGCAACGCGACGCCGAGGCGGCGGCCGGGGCGATCGGCCTCGCCGGCATCGCCGCCGTCTTCGTCGACACCTCCGTCCGCCCCCGCCCCGAAGGCGCGAGGCTCGCCGCCGCGATGCGCGCCCGCTACCTGCCGCTGCCCCGCGCCGACGCCGCGACGATGCACGCCGCCGTCGTCGCGGCCCAGCCGGCATGAGCCGCGCGCCACGCTGGGAGGTCGATGGCCGCGACTGGCCCAATCGCGCCGCCAGCCGCTTCGTCGCTACCGGCCGCATCCGCTGGCACGTCCAGGCGATGGGACCGGAGGGCGCGCCGCCGCTGCTCCTGATCCACGGCACGGGCGCGGCGACCCACAGCTGGCGCGACCTCATGCCCGCGCTGGCGGGGGACTTCGCCGTCGTGGCGCCCGACCTGCCCGGCCACGGCTTCACGGACGGCCGCCCGGCCGGCGGCCTGACGATGCCGGCGATGGCGCGCGCGCTGGGCGACCTCGTGGCGGCGATGGGGATCGCCCCCGCCGTCGTCGTCGGCCATTCGGCCGGCGCGGCGATCGCGCTGCGCATGGCGCTGGACGGGATCGCCGCGCCGGCCGCGATCGTCGGCCTCGACGCCGCGCTCCTTCCCTTCCCCGGCCTCGGCGCGACGCTGTTCCCGACATTGGCGCGGCTGCTCTTCGTCAATCCCTTCGCGCCGCACGTCTTCGCCCGCATCGCCCGCACCCCCGGCGAGACGGCGCGCTTCCTGGCCCGCAGCACCGGCTCGCGGATCGATCCGGCGGGGATCGGCTGGTATGAGCGGCTGTTCGCCACCCCGGCCCATTGCTCGGGCGCGATCACGATGATGGCCGACTGGGATCTGGCCGGGCTGAAGCGCGACCTCGCGCGCCTCGCCATGCCGCTGCTGCTCGTCCACGGCGACCGGGACGCCGCCATCCCGCCGGCCAACGCGCGCGAGGCGGCGGCGCTGGTGCCGGGGGCCGAAGTGGCGATCATGCCCGGCCTCGGCCATCTCGCGCATGAGGAACGGCCCGCCGAGACCGCCGCGCTCGTCACCGCATTCGCGTTGCGCCACCTCGGGGGGACGGATGGATCATAAATATTTCAGCATGTTGGACATGGCGATCGTCGGCGTGCCCGTCCTGGCCATCTGCATCTGGCAACTCGTCTCGATCAACCGCGAGATCGCCAAGGACCGGAAGCCGCCCGACTCACCGGAGTGACCGGGGCATCCGGTAGGGCAGCATCGACTGGACGATCGGCGAACGGAACCGCCCGAGCGCCAGGCTCTCGTGGACGGCGCGGACATCCTCGCCGAACAATCGCGTCGACAGCGCCGAGCGGGCGTAGAACGGCGCGTCGATCCAGGTCTTCAGCACGCTCGGCGCGTGTCCTGCGTCCGCCCGCGTCGCCCGCTTCACCAGCCAGCCGGTGCGCGGCAGCGCGGCCGGCGGCGGCGGTGCGACGTCATGCCAGCGCCCCTGCCGGTCGAAGCGCAGCGCCAGGTCGAACGGCGCGCCCCCGCGCCGCCGGCCCTCATACAGCACCGCGACATCGTTCCCGAGATGCGCGCGGGACCAGTGCCAATCGTCGAAGCCCGCCTCCAGCGGCTCGTCGCCGAAGTTGGAATCGAAATAACCGTCGCCCGACCAGCGCACCCCCGGATGGCTCATCTCCACCTCGACGCGCGCCCTGGGCGCGACCGGATGCCAGCGGTGGCGGCCGGCGGGGTCGAGCGCGAAGGCGGTCGTGCCGATCATCTCCGGCGACACCCGCACCCGCCCGCGCACGCGATAGGGCAGCGGCGCGGAGACCTCGTCGATGTCGATCGTGAAGCCGTCGCCGTCCCGGCGCACCGCGCTCGGCCCCACGGCCAGCGTGTCGGCGTCGCGCGCGACCTGTCGCCGCCCCCGCTCGGTCATCGCCCAGGCGGTGGCGCGGGGGCCGGTGAGCGACACGTTGATCGCGCAGTGATTCTCCGGGTCGCCCCGGCCGGCGAGCTTGTAATAGGGCGAGAAGACGCTGCCGACGAAGGCGATGACGGTCAGCCCGAAGCGGCCGTCGTCGCTGGTCGCGTCGACATACCACCAGGCATAGCCTTGCGGGCCGACCGCGACGTCGAAGCGCGGTCCCCGAGCAGGCAGTCGACGGCCGTCCGGGCGGAGAGCGCCGCCATCGGGACGCCGGCGCCCGGATGGGTGCTCCCGCCCGCGCAATAGAGCCCAGGGATC
>CAXTHU010000189.1:0-3823 GCA_964244125.1 uncultured Sphingomonadaceae bacterium | reverse complement strand
TCGGAGCCGGCCTGGGTGAAGCGGAAGATGTTGTCGACGAAGAACAGCACGTCCTGGCCCTCCACGTCGCGGAAATACTCCGCGATGGTGAGGCCGGAGAGGGCGACGCGGGCGCGCGCGCCCGGCGGCTCGTTCATCTGGCCGAACACCAGCGCCACCTTGCTGCCCTCGGGCGTCGGGTTGCCGTCGGCGTCCTTGGCGATGACCCCGGCGTCGAGGAACTCGTGATAGAGGTCGTTGCCCTCGCGGGTCCGCTCGCCGACGCCGGCGAAGACCGAGGTGCCGCCATGGCCCTTGGCGATGTTGTTGATGAGTTCCTGGATCAGCACCGTCTTGCCGACGCCGGCGCCGCCGAACAGCCCGATCTTGCCGCCCTTGGCATAGGGCGCGAGCAGGTCGATCACCTTGATGCCGGTGACTAGGATGCTCGTCTCGGTCGACTGGTCGGTGAAGATCGGCGCCAGCGCGTGGATCGGCGAGGTGGTCTCGGCATTCACCGGCCCGCGCTCGTCGATAGGCTCGCCGATGACGTTCAGGATGCGGCCGAGCGTCTGCGGCCCGACCGGCACGCGGATCTGCGAACCGGTGTCGGTCACCTCCTGCCCGCGCACCAGCCCCTCGGTCGCGTCCATGGCGATGGTGCGGACGGTCGCTTCGCCGAGATGCTGCGCGACCTCCAGCACCAGCCGGTTGCCCTGGTTGGTCGTCTCCAGCGCCGACAGGATCGCCGGCAGCTTGCCGTCGAACGACACGTCGACGACGGCGCCGATCACCTGGGCGACGCGGCCGATATTGTTGGCGGACGAGCGGTTCATCGTCGCGGACTGGGGTTCAAGCATTTTCATTTCCTGCTTTGCAATCTTGGACATCGGATCGGGAGAAGCGTGCTATTCGAGCACGCAAATCCCATTCCTCTTGATATCGGAATGAACACGGTCAGGCGCGATATCGAGTTCGCCCGGCCAGGTCACGGCACCTAGCACCACCTCAGCCTGAGCAAACTTCGCGGGATCGGCAAGAGGTTCGAACACGCCGTAGAAGGCCGACTGTCTGAATTGAACGTCGCCTTCAAGACCGTCACGAAAACGCACATGCAGGCGATGGTCGCCGACCACCTCACATGCCGTCACGCGCCACGGCATCTTCGAGTTCTGGAGCGGAGGCATCACTTCAGCGGAGTGATCCGCCCGGGCGGAATGTTGCGGCTGGCCATCTCCCACGCCGCCAGCAACTCCTCCTGATGTTCTTGCATCCATTCAAGCACCATACCCAATGCGCGCTTCGGAAGCGATCCTTCCATGACCGCCAGCGTCATGATCTCGATCACGACTTCCTCGCCCGCGTAGCGCGCGTGGATGTGCGGTGGATTGTGATCCGACCAATAGACGTAGATCACGATCCCGAAAAAGATGCTGAGCGTCGGCATTCACTAGAGCGCCTCCGCCCCCGAGATGATCTCGACCAGCTCCGTCGTGATCGCCGCCTGCCGCGTGCGATTGTAGAGCACCGTCAGCCGGTTTATCATGTCGCCGGCGTTGCGGGTGGCGTTGTCCATCGCCGTCATGCGGCTGCCCTGCTCCGACGCCGCGTTCTCCAGCATCGCGCGGAACAGCTGGACGGCGATGTTGCGCGGCAGGAGGGCGGCGAGGATGTCCTCCTCGTCCGGCTCGTATTCCACCGCCGCGTTCGCGCCCGCCGAAGCGGCGGCGGCGCGGGTCGGCAGCGGCACGGGGACGATCTGCTTCTCGGTCGGCTCCTGCACCAGCGCCGACTGGAAGCGGGCGTAGAACAGATGCGCGACGTCGAACTCGCCCGCCTCGAACCGGCGGGTGATGTCGCGGGCGACCTCCAGCGCGTCGGCGAAGGCGATGTTCTTGATGTGGCTCTGATCCACCTGCCAGACGATCTTGCCGGGGTAGAGCCGCTGGATGACGGCGCGGCCCTTCCTGCCGATCAGGTAGAACTTCACCGTCCTGCCCTGCGCCAGCAGCGCGTCCGCCGCCTTGCGCGCGGCGCGGACGATGTTGGTGTTGAAGGCGCCGGCCAGCCCCCGCTCGGAGGTGGCGACGACCATCAGGTGGACCTGGTCCGAACCCGTGCCGGCGAGCAGCCTGGGCGATTGCGGGCCGACCGTCACCTTGTCGGCCAGGCTGGCCATCACTTCCGTCAGCCGCTCGGCATAGGGACGCCCGGCCTCCGCCGCCTCCTGCGCGCGGCGCAGTTTCGCGGCGGCGACCATCTTCATCGCCTTGGTGATCTTCTGCGTCGACTTCACCGAGCCGATGCGGATCTTGAGGGCCTTCAGGCTCGCCATCTACTTCCTCTTGCCGTCATACCGGCGAAGGCCGGTATCCAGTTCCACCGTCGAACTGGACCCCGGCCTTCGCCGGGGTGACGGTGTTCTTGCTGTTCACGCAAACGTCTTGCCGAACTCGTCCAGCGCGCCCTTCAGCGCCGCCTTGGCCTCGTCGCCCAGATCCTTGGTGTCGCGTATCTTCGCCAGCACCTCGGGCTTCTCCGTCCTGAGGTGGCTCAGCATCAAGGCTTCGTAGCGGTTGACGTCCCCTACGGCCAACTTGTCGAGATAGCCGTTGGTGCCGGCGTAGATCGACGCGGTCTGCTCCTCGAAGGGCATCGGCGCGAACTGGGCCTGCTTCAGCAGCTCGGTCAGCCGCGCGCCGCGGTTCAGCAGCCGCTGGGTGGACGCGTCCAGGTCGGAGCCGAACTGGGCGAAGGCCGCCATCTCGCGATATTGCGCGAGTTCCAGCTTGATCGAACCGGACACCTTCTTCATCGCCTTGGTCTGCGCCGCCGAGCCGACGCGCGACACCGACAGGCCGACGTTGATCGCCGGCCGCACGCCCTGGTAGAACAGGTCGGTCTCCAGGAAGATCTGCCCGTCGGTGATCGAGATGACGTTGGTCGGGATATAGGCCGACACGTCGCCCGCCTGCGTCTCGATGATCGGCAGCGCGGTCAGCGAGCCGTTGCCGTTGGCGTCGTTCAGCTTGGCGGCGCGCTCCAGCAGGCGCGAGTGGAGGTAGAACACGTCGCCCGGATAGGCCTCGCGCCCCGGCGGGCGGCGCAGCAGCAGCGACATCTGGCGATAGGCCACCGCCTGCTTGGACAGGTCGTCATAGACGATGACCGCGTGCATGCCGTTGTCGCGGAAATATTCGCCCATGGTGCAGCCGGTATAGGGCGCCAGGAACTGGAGCGGCGCCGGCTCCGACGCGGTGGCGGCGACGACGATGGAATAATCCATCGCGCCGTTCTCCTCCAGCGTCTTGACGATCTGGGCGACGGTCGAGCGCTTCTGGCCGATCGCGACGTAGATGCAGTAGAGCTTCTGCCCCTCGTCGTCGCCGGCGTTGGCCTGCTTCTGGTTGATGAAGGTGTCGATCGCGACGGCGGACTTGCCGGTCTGGCGATCGCCGATGATGAGCTCGCGCTGGCCGCGGCCGACCGGCACCAGCGCGTCGAGCGCCTTGAGGCCCGTCTGCACCGGCTCGTGCACCGACTTGCGCGGGATGATGCCGGGCGCCTTCACCTCGACGCGCTTGCGCTCGGTAAAGGCGATCGGCCCCTTCCCGTCGATCGGGTTGCCGAGACCGTCGACCACCCGGCCGAGCAGCCCCTTGCCGACCGGCACGTCGACGATGGTGCCGGTGCGCTTCACCGTGTCGCCCTCGGCGATCTCGGCGTCGGAACCGAAGATCACCGCGCCGACATTGTCCGCCTCCAGGTTCAGCGCCATGCCCTGCACGCCGTTGGCGAACTCGATCATCTCGCCGGCCTGGACGTTGTCCAGCCCGTGGATGCG
>CAXTHU010000188.1:0-3900 GCA_964244125.1 uncultured Sphingomonadaceae bacterium | reverse complement strand
CGGGGCGATCGAGCCATAGGTCGGGATGCCGGCTTCGGTCAGCGCGCGCACCGCCGCCAGCCGTTTCGCCGGGCGGGTCGCGCGTGGCTCCAGCGTGCGGGCGATGAACGGGTCGAGCGTCGTCACCGACACGCAAACCGCCACCAGCCCGTCGCGTGCCATGTCGCCGAGCAGGTCGATGTCGCGCGTCACCCGGTCCGACTTGGTGGTGATGGTCAGCGGGTGGCGCGTCTCGGCCAGCACCTCGATGACCTGCCGGGTGATGCGATGTCCGGCCTCGATCGGCTGGTAGGGATCGGTGTTGGTGCCCATGGCGACGGGGGCGGGGCGATAGCCGGGCCTCGCCAGCTCGGCGCGCAGCAGCGCCGCCGCGTCGGGCTTCGCGAACAGCCGCGTCTCGAAGTCGAGGCCGGGCGACAGGTCGTGAAAGGCGTGGGTCGGCCGGGCGAAGCAGTAGACGCAGCCATGCTCGCAGCCGCGATAGGGATTGATCGAGCGATCGAACGGCACGTCGGGCGAGGTGTTGCGCGTCAGGATGGTCCGCGCGCGCTCCACCGTCACCGTGGTGCGCGGCGGCGGCGGAACGTCGTCCACCGCCGCCCGCTCGTCCAGCCAGTCACCGTCCGCCGTCCGGCCGCCCAGGTTGAAGCGGGTCGGCACGGCGTTCAGCGTCGCACCGCGGCCGGCGACCGGAGGGAGGGGCGGGGGCATGGCCGGAGGCTACGCGCGGGACGAGATCAAAGCAAGAACAGGTGACGTGCCGGCGAATGCGGCTATATGGGATCGCGAGGGGGAGGGAAGCCATGGGCGCGACGGGGATGGCGATGGCATCGATGCTGATGGGGCTGGCCTCGGCGAGCCTGGCGGCACCGCCGTCGCCCGATCGGATCGACGCGGTCGTCCGGGCCGGGATGGCGCGCGGGACCAGGGGCCTCGCGCTGGCGGTGATCGCCGACGGGCGGGTCGCGTTCACGCGCAGCTATGGCGTGCGCGACGCGGCCGGCGCGCCGCTGACCCCGGCCACGGTCATGTATGGCGCGTCGATCACGAAAGCCGTGTTCGCCTATGCGGTGATGCGGCTGGTCGACGAGGGGCGGATCGGGCTGGACCGGCCGATCGCCGACATGCTGCCCAAGCCCCTGCCGGCCTATGGCAATCTCGACGGCTACGGCAACTGGGGCGACCTGGCCGGCGATCCGCGCTGGCGGGCGATCACGCCGCGGATGGCGCTGACCCACGCCACCGGCTTCGCCAACTTCTCCTTCCTGGAACCGGACGGCAGGCTGCGCATCCATTTCGATCCGGGCACCCGCTATGCCTATTCGGGCGAGGGGCTGATGCTGCTGCAATTCGCCGTCGAGCGGGGGCTGGGGGTGGCGATGGCGGCGGAGCTGCAGCGGCTCGTCTTCGCGCCGCTCGGGATGCGCGACACCAGCCTGACGTGGCGGCCGGATTTCGCCGGCCGGGCGGCGGACGGCTGGACCGTCGACGGCACGCCGCGTCCGCATGACCGGCGCGGCCGGGTGCGGGTGGCGGGGTCGATGGACACGACGATCGGCGACATCGCCCGCTTCGCCGCGGCGCTGGTGTCGGGCGAGGGGCTGAGCGCGGCGGCGCGGGCCGAAATGACGCGGCCGCAGCGCGCCATCGCCACCGCCTCGCAATTCCCGACCCTGCAGCCGGACGCGCCGCCGGCCAGGCGTACCGCCGGGCTGTCGGCGGGGTTGGGCGTCGTCGCCTTCACCGGCCGCCAGGGGCCGGGCTTCTACAAGGGCGGGCATGACGACATCACCGCCAACACCATGGTGTGCCTGGAACGGGGGCGGCGCTGCGTCGTGATCCTGGCCAACGACGTGCGGGCGGAGGCGTCCTTCCCGGCGATCGTCCGCGCCGCGCTGGGCGAGGCGGGCGTGCCGTGGCGCTGGGAATATCCCGAGCAGTTCGCGCGATGATGTCCGTCCGATGTCCCCGCCGACGCTGATCTTCGGCTGGCGGTCGGCGATCTTCTCGGTCGCCATCCTCCAGCTGCTGCTGCTGGCGGCGGCGCTGACCCGGCCGATCGAGAACCGGGTGGCCAACCGCTGCCTGGCGGCGCTGCTGCTGGTGCTGGCCGGCATGCTGGTGCCGTTCGCGATCGGTTTCGCCGGCTGTTACGATCGCTGGCCGTGGCTGAGCTTCGCGCCCTTCGCCGTGCCGCTCGCCGTCGGGCCGCTGCTGTGGTGCTATACCCGGGCGCTGGTGACGGGACGGCTGCCGCCCCGGCCGTGGCCGCATCTGGCGCCGGCGGCGGCGCAGTTCGGCTTCGGCCTCGCCAGCTTCTGCCTGCCGCTGCGGCTGAAGGGACGGTGGGACGACCTGTCCAGCCCGATCGTCGATCCGCTGGTGGCGGCGGGCGTGCTGGCGGGGCTGCTCGGCTACGGCCTGGCGAGCCATCGGCTGCTCGTCGCCTATCGCGTCTTTCTCGCGCAGCGGCGGAGCGACGACCATCTTTATGCCGCGCGCTGGCTGGGCGGGGCGCTGGCGGCGATGGCACTGCTGCTGGTGACGCGGGCGGGCTACCAGCTGGCCGACCTGATCCATCCGCTCGATTATTTCGGCATGATCGGGCTGTATCTCGCGATCGGCGCGGTCGGCCTCTATCTCGGCGTCGAGGGCTGGCGCCATGCCGGGCGTCACTTCCCGACGCTCGGCGCGGCCGCGGCCCCGGCGCCGCCCGATCCGCAGGACTGGCGCAGGCGCGGCGAGGCGTGGGCGGCGGCGACGCGCGCGGGCGGCTGGGCGGCCGATCCGGAGCTGTCGCTGGGCGGCCTCGCCCGGCGGCTCGGCACCAACGCCTCCTATCTGTCGCGCGCGCTGAACGAGGGGCTGGGGGTGAGCTTCTCGACCTTCGTCAACGGGCTACGCGCCGAGGCGGTGGCGGAGGCGATTCGCGTCGGCCAGGGCGGCGACCTGCTGACGCTGGCGCTGGCGGCGGGGTTCAGCTCCAAGGCCAGCTTCAACCGCGCCTTCCGCGCCCGCTTCGGCGTCGCCCCCTCGGCCTGGCGCCGGATGCACGGATCAGATCGCGTAAATCAGGCCGAAGCGGGAGTTTGAGGCGCGGGCGCGGGCGCCGACCGGGCAGGCGTGCGCATCCGACAGGAGGTGCCCCATGCTCACGCCGACGTTCACGCCGACCCGCCGCCAGCTGATCCGGGGCGGCGCCGCCATCGCCGCCGCCGGCTTCGCCGGCCCGCCCGCGAGCGCGGCCGACACCGCCCTCGCCGGCCTCGGCGAGGATGTCGCGATCCTGCGCCGCGCCTATGAGGCGATCCATCCCGGCCTCTACCGCTACGACAGCCCGACCGGGATGGCGGCGCGGTTCGACGCGCTGGCCCGCTGGGCGCGGCAGCCGCGGAGCGCGCGGCAGGCCTACGTCGCTTTCGCCCGCATCACCGCCGCCGTCCGCTGCGGCCACAGCTATCCCAACTTCTACAACCAGTCGCAGGCGGTGCGCGCGGCGCTGTTCGGCGGGCGGCGGCTGCCGTTCCACTTCGACTGGATCGGCGGGCGGATGATCGTCCTGCGGGATCTGTCGGGCACCGGCATCGTGCCGGGGACCGAGATCGTCGCGATCGACGGCATCCCCGCGCGGCACATCCTGGCGGCGCTCATGCCGCTGTCGCGCGCCGACGGCGGCAACGACGGCAAGCGGGTGCGCAACCTGGCGGTGCATGGCGCGGATCGCTGGGAGGCGTTCGACCTCTACCTGCCGATGCTGATGCCGCGCCCGTTCGCGGGCACCACCGCGAGCGAAGGACTGTTGCCCATCCACCTCGATCGCGCGGGCGGACGCATCCTGCTGACGCTGCCCGCGCCGGGCACGGACGGCGTTTCGGCGCGCTTCCTCTACGCGACGACGCT
>CAXTHU010000187.1:0-4035 GCA_964244125.1 uncultured Sphingomonadaceae bacterium | reverse complement strand
TGCGGGCGCTTGTCCTCGCGCTGCTCCACCGCGCGGCTGAGCTGCGACAGCGCCAGCACCGGCACGTTCAGCTCCTTGGCGAGCTGCTTCAGGCCACGGCTGATCTCCGAGATCTCCTGCACCCGGTTCGACTCGCCGCCGCGCCCCGAACCCGAAAGCAGCTGGAGGTAATCGACCACGATCAGCCCGATCCCCTTCTGCCGCTTCAGCCGCCGCGCCCGCGTGCGCAGCGCCGCGATCGTCAGGCCGGGCGTGTCGTCGATGAACAGCGGCAGCGTCTCCAGATCGCCGGCCGCCCGCGCCAGGTTGCGGAAATCCTGCTGGCTGATCTTGCCCATGCGCAGATTCTCGGACGAGATGCCGGATTGTTCGGAGAGGATGCGCGTCGCCAGCTGGTCGGCCGACATCTCCAGGCTGAAGAAGGCGACGCCGGCGCCGACCGATTTCTCGATCCCGTCCTCCTTGTCCTGCATCGCGCGCCGCGCGGCGTTGAAGGCGATGTTGGTGGCGAGCGCGGTCTTGCCCATGCCCGGCCGCCCGGCGAGGATGACGAGATCGCTGTGATGCAGCCCGCCGATCTTGGCGTTCATGCCGTCCAGGCCGGTGGTGATGCCGGACAGGTGCCCGCCCGAATTGAGCGCGCGCTCCGCCATCTCGATCGCCAGCTTGGTGGCATGGCCGAAGCTCTTGGTGGAGCCGCCCTCGCCGCCTTCCTCGGCGACCTGGTAGAGTGCCACCTCCGCCGCCTCGATCTGCGCCTTGGGATCGACCGACTCCGACGTGTCGGTCGCTTTTTCGACCATCTCGCGCCCGACGCCGATCAGCGCGCGGAGCAGCGCCAGCTCGTAGATCTGCCGGGCGAAATCGCGCGCGCCGATCAGCGCCGCGCCCGAGCCAGTCAGCTGGGCGAGATAGCCCGGCCCGCCCAGCCCCTTCATCGCCTCGTCCGCCTCGAACATCGGCCGCAGCGTCACCGGATTGGCGATCATGTTGCGATCGACCAGGCGGAGCACGGCATCGTAGACCCGACCGTGCAGCGGTTCGTGGAAATGGTCGGCCCGCAGCGTCAGCTGGACGTCCTCGCACAGCCGGTTGTCGATCATCAGCGCGCCCAGCAGCGCCGCCTCCGCCTCGACGTTCGCGGGAATCGCGGGTGCGTCCGCCGGGGTGCCGGCGGGCATGAGTCGGATCGGTTCGGCCATGGGGGTATAAACCATACCCGGCTTGCGCGCGCCATCATGTCTACCTACAATATAAGCATGCTTATGAATACGTCGCCATCCCTCGGCTTCCTCCTCCACGACGTCGCGCGGCAGATGCGCAGCCGCTTCGACATCCGCGCGCGCGCCTTGGGCGTGACGCGGCAGCAGTGGCGCGTCCTCCTCACCCTGGCGCGCGAGGGCGAGGGACGCAGCCAGGCGGAGCTGGCCGATGCGCTCGACGTCGAGCGCATCACGCTCTGCCGCATGATCGACCGGCTGGCCGATGCCGGGCTGGTCGAACGGCGGCCCGATCCGGGCGACCGCCGCGTCCGGCGAATCCACCTGCTGCCGCCGGCCCGCGCCATCGTCGACCGGCTCACCGATCTGGCCGCGGTGCTGGAGGAAGAGGGCCTCGCGCTCCTGTCCCCGGCCGATCGCACCATCCTGCTGCGCAGCCTCTATCTGCTGCGCGACGGGCTGCGTCCGCGTGGCGACGGCGTGTCGGCCGAAAGGAGCGCCGCGTGAACCAGATGAGCCGCATCGGCCAGGACGCGGCGGACGGCGCGCCGGTCCGGGACCGGGGCCGAGCCGTCAAATGGGCCGTCATGCTGTCCGTGCCGCTGCTGATCGCCGCGCTCGGCCTGTGGTTCTGGCTGGGCGCGGGGCAGACCGTCTCGACCGACAACGCCACCGTCGGCGCGCATGTCGTGTCGGTCGCGCCCGAGGTCGGCGGCCGCATCGCCGAGGTGGCGGTGGAGGAGAACCAGGTGGTCAAGCGCGGCGACCTGCTCTTCCGCATCGACCCCGCGCCCTATCGCATCGCGCTGATGGAGGCGGACGCCGCCGTCGGCACGGCGCGGTTGCAGATCGCCCAGATGCAGGGCGGCTATTCCGCCCGCGTCGCCGACACCGGCGAGAGCCTGGCCAAGGTGTCGCTCGCCCAGCAGGACTTCCGCCGCCAGCAGGAGCTGTTCGCCAAGGGCTTCACCACCCGCGCCAGTTTCGATGCGGCTCAGTCGGCGCTCGCCTCGGCGCGCGCCACCGTCGCGTCCGATCGGGCCGAGGCGCGATCGGCCCGCGCGATGCTGGGCACCGGCGGGCTGCACCCGCAGGTCGAGGCGGCGATCGCCCGGCGCGAGAAGGCGGCGCTCGATCTCGCCCGCACCGACGTGCGCGCGCCGATCGCCGGCCGCGTCGCCCAGACCGCGCGGCTGGAGACGGGGGCGATGGCGATCCCGTCGCTGCCGGCGGTCAGCGTCGTCGGCAACCAGGCGCCGTGGATCGAGGCGAACTTCAAGGAGACGCAGCTCGCCCTCATCCGCCCCGGCCAGTCCGCCGAGGTGGATATCGACGCCGTGCCCGGCCGCAGCTATCGCGCGGTCGTGGCCAGCATCGGCTCGGGCACCGGCTCCGAATTCTCGGTGCTGCCGGCGCAGAACGCGACGGGCAACTGGGTCAAGGTGACGCAGCGCGTGCCGATCCGCCTCCAGCTCCAGGAACTGCCGGACCGCCCGCTCGTCGCCGGATGGAGCGCGCATGTCACGGTACGGGTGAAGCGGTGAACCCGGCCGGCGCGGCCGGAACGGCTTCGCGACCGGGCCGGGCGTCGCCGCGCATCATCGCCATCACGCTGGACGAGGCAACCATCCTGCGTCGCAACGACGATGTCGACCAGGAGCGACGGATCGCCATCTTCGACCTGCTGGAGGACAATCACTTCGCCCCGGCGCGCGCCTATCCGCAGGGATATGCCGGCCCCTACATGGTGCGGATGGCGGTGCGCGACGGGCGGCTGGCGCTCGACATCTCGGCCGAGACGGGCGAGCGGCTGGAGACGCTGATCCTGTCGCTCACCCGCTTCCGCCGGCAGGTGAAGGATTATTTCGCGATCTGCGACAGCTATTTCCAGGCCGTCCGCCAGGCGACGGCGCAGCAGATCGAGACCATCGACATGGCCCGGCGCGGCATCCACAACGAGGCGGCGACGCTGCTGAAGGAGTGCCTGGCCGGCAAGGTGGACGTGGATTTCGACACCGCCCGGCGGCTGTTCACGCTGATCTGCGTGCTTCACATCCGGGGCTGAGCGGCGAGGCTGGACGATGGTCGAGGTGGCGATGGAGGAAGTGGCGGCGCGCGTGCTGATCGAGGCGGCGCGCGAGGCCGCGGTCCACGCCCACGCGCCCTATTCCCGTTTCGCCGTCGGCGCCGCCCTGCTGCTGGTCGACGGGAGCATCGTCACCGGCACCAATTTCGAGAATGCGAGCTACGGCCTGTCGCTCTGCGCCGAGACGGTGGCGGTGGCGAGCGCCGGCGGCCTGGGGCGGCTCGGCGATATCGTCGCGGTCGGCATCGTCGGCGGGGCGATGGCGGCGGACGGGCGGATGACGGGAACGGCGGTGGTCCGCCCCTGCGGCCGCTGCCGCCAGGTGCTGAACGAGGCGGCGCAGGTCGGCGGGCGGGACATCGCGGTCCATTGCGGCTCGGCCGAGGGGGAAGCGGTGGAGCATCACCTGCTGTCGGACCTGCTGCCCCATTCGTTCGGGCCGGCGGATCTAGGCGCCTGATCCCAAGCTGAAGGTGGGTTGCCAATCCCGCCCCGCCCGGCAAAGACACCGGCCATGTCCGTCATGTCCGACCGCTGGATCCGCGAGCAGGCGCTGGCGCATGGCATGATCGAGCCGTTCGTCGAGGCGCAGCGGGCCGACGGCTGCATCAGCTATGGCCTGTCCTCCTACGGCTATGACGCGCGGGTCGCCGACGAGTTCAAGATCTTCACCAACGTCGATTCGGCGACGGTCGATCCCAAGGACTTCGCCGCCAACAGCTTCGTCGA
>CAXTHU010000186.1:0-4038 GCA_964244125.1 uncultured Sphingomonadaceae bacterium | reverse complement strand
GGTCACGATCGGCACGGACACGCTTCACCCGCAGACCCGCATCCACATCCTCGGCTTGTCGCCCAACGCCGCGCGGCTTTCCGTCCGCTTCTGGCTGACGCAGGATCTGGGCACGCTGGCCGCCAATCTCGCGCGCCATGCCGCGGATTGCCGCGTCGCGCCGCTGCCGTGGCGCACGCCGCCTTCGATCAACCGCCTGCTCGTCAAAACCACCTCCGCGCAGGAGAAATGGGACAATATCCCGCCTCAGCTCGCCGGCGAGGTCGCGCGTGCGGTGCTCGGGGGCTGGCGTTATCCGCGCACTTTGCTGACCACCGCGCTCATGCGGTTGCGTGCCGGGGACGATCCGGGCGGCGGCTGGCATGCCGCCGCGATCCGTGCCGTGCTGGCGCGCGACGCCTGGTTCAAGCGCAAGGACAAGACCCTGCCGGAAGATGGAGAGACGCCTGTGAGCCTAGATCGAAGCCATCCGAACACCGGCTATCAACTCGGCCGCCTCTTTGCCGCCTATGAGCTGGCGCAACGCTCCGCGCTCGGCCGGAACATCAACAAGACGATCCGCGACAGCTATTACGGCTCGGCGTCGGCGACGCCGGCCAGCATCTTTCCGCTCATCATCTCCAACGGCCAGAATCACTTGGCCAAGGTTCGCCGGGAGAAGCCGGGCTGGGCCGTCACGCTGGAACGCGAGCTGGAGGAGATCATGGGCCGTCTCACGCCAACCATGCCGTTTTCCATTCCGAGATCGCTCCGCATCGAGGACCAGGGCGAGTTCGCCATTGGCTATTATCACCAGCGCAAAGCCAAGCTCGGCAAGGACGGCGAGGACGCGCCGGGCTTCGACGAGCCGACTCACGAAGAGGGGGACGACCAATGACCGACAGCCCGGCACTGACGCGCCGCCACGAGTTCGTCCTGTTCTTCGACGTGACGAACGGCAACCCCAACGGCGATCCCGATGCGGGCAACCTGCCCCGGCTCGATCCCGAGACCAACCGCGGCCTGGTGTCCGACGTGTGCCTCAAGCGCAAGGTCAGGAACTATGTCGATCTCGCGAAGGAGGGACAGCCCGGTTTTCGCATCTACATGTCGGACGGCGCCGTGCTCAACCGCCAGAATCAGGAAGCCTGGACCGACCTTGCGATCACGCCCGACAAGGACAAGGACTTCTCCAAGCTGCCCAAGAAGGAGGGCGATGCGCGGCGGCTGACCGCCTGGATGTGCCAGAACTTCTTCGACATCCGCACGTTCGGCGCGGTCATGTCAACCGAGGTCAACGCCGGACAGGTGCGCGGGCCGGTGCAGATCACCTTCGCCCGTTCGGTCGAGCCGGTGCTTCCGCTCGAAATCTCGATCACGCGATCCTCGGTCACCAACGAGCGCGATCTGGAGAAGGGGCGCACGATGGGCCGCAAGCACATCATCCCCTATGGTCTCTATCGCGCGCATGGCTTCGTCTCCGCGCCGCTCGCCAGCCACCCGGTCAAGGGCACCGGGTTTACCGAGGCCGACCTGGAACTTCTCTGGACCGCGCTCAACGATATGTTCGAGCATGACCGTTCCGCCGCGCGCGGCGAGATGGCGACGCGCGCGCTGATCGTGTTCCAGCACGAGAGCGCGCTGGGCAACGCCCATGCCGACAAGCTGTTCGATCGGGTCAAGGTCCGGCGCAAGCGGCCGGAGGCGGATGCGGGCGATCCGGCCGGTCTTCATCCGATCGGCTCTCCGGCTATCGACAACTGGCCGCCGGCGCGCAGCTTTGCCGACTATGCCGTCACGATCGCGGAGGAGGGCTTGCCGGCCGGCGTGACTATTCTCCGTCCCGGTCGGGGATAAGGTCGTGCCGGAGCCGGTCGACGAAGACGCCCTCGTCCCCATCTCCGCGCTTCAGCACCAGCTCTTCTGCCCGCGTCAATGCGCGCTCATCCATGTCGAGCAGCAGTGGCTGGAGGATGGCGCCACCGCCGAGGGGCGGATCCTGCACGAGCGGGTCGACGACGGCGGGGCGGACAGGCGGCGCGGCGTCCGCACGGTGCGCGGGCTCGCCATCCGCAGCCTTGCGCTGGGGGTGACGGGCAAGGCCGACGCGGTCGAGCTGCACGGCCGCGCGCCCGACGTCCGGCCCTATCCGGTCGAATATAAGCGCGGCAAGCCGAAGGCCCATCGCGCCGACGAGGTGCAGCTCTGCGCCCAGGCGGTCTGCCTGGAGGAGATGTTCGGCCGGCTCGTTCCCGAGGGCGCGCTGTTCTACGGCCAGACCCGGCGGCGCATGGCGGTGGCGTTCGACGACGCGCTGCGCGCGCTGACCGCCATGACGGCCGAGGCGGTGCGGACGATGCTGGCCGGCGGGATCACGCCGCCGCCGGTGCCGATGCCCGCCTGCGCGCGCTGCTCGCTGGAGCCGCTGTGCCGGCCGGCCGCGATCGCCGGCCGGCCGGCCGTCGCGCGCTGGCTCGACCGCCAGCTCGCCGACTGACGCGACCGCATGCGCCGCCACCTCAACACCATCTACGTCACCAGCGAGGATGCGTGGGTGCGCAAGGACGGCGCCAACATCGTCGTCGAGGTGGACGGGCGGGAGCGCGGCCGCGCGCCGATCCACATGATCGGCGGCGTCGTCTGCTTCGGCCGCACCGGCGCCTCGCCGGCGCTGATGGCGGCCTGCGCCGAGGCGGGCGTGGCGCTCTCCTTCCTGACCCCCAACGGCAGGTTCCTCGCGCGGGTCGAGGGGCCGCGCACCGGCAACGTGCTGCTCCGCCGCGCGCAATATCGCGCCGCCGACGATCCCGCGCGCGCCGTGCCGGTGGTGCGCGGCATCGTCGCGGCCAAATCGGCCAACCAGCGCACGGTGGTGCGGCGCGCGCTGCGCGATCATGGCGCATCGATGGACGATGCGGCGCGGGCCGCGCTGGCCGAGGCCGACCTGCGCCTGGGCGACGCCGCCCGCCGCGCCGCGCATGGCCCGTCGGTCGATATCCTGCGCGGGATCGAGGGCGAGGCGGCCAACGTCTATTTCGGCGTCTTCTCCCGCCTGCTGCGGGTGGACGACGAGGCCTTCCGCTTCCGCGGCCGCTCGCGCCGGCCGGCGCTCGACCGCATCAACGCGCTGCTCAACTTCCTCTACGCCATGCTCGGGCACGACTGCCGCTCGGCATTGGAGAGCGTCGGGCTCGATCCGCAGGTCGGCCTGCTCCACGCCGACCGGCCCGGCCGCGCCAGCCTCGCGCTCGACCTGATGGAGGAATTCCGCCCGGTGCTGGCCGACCGGCTGGCGCTCAGCCTGATCAACCGCCGCCAGCTCGCCGCCGGCGACTTCGTCGTCGAGGCGGGCGGCGCGGTGACGATGCGCGACGACGCCCGCAAGGCCGTGCTGGTCGCCTGGCAGGAGCGCAAGAAGGAGGAGCTGCGCCATCCCTTCCTCGGCGAGACGGTGACGCTGGGCCTCGTGCCGCATATTCAGGCGCAGCTGCTTGGCCGGCATCTGCGCGGCGACCTCGACGGCTATCCGCCGTTCGTGTGGAAATAGCGCCGCGCGCATGCTGATGCTGGTGACCTACGACGTGAGCACCGAGACCGCCGCCGGCCGTCGCCGGCTGCGCCGCGTGGCGCGGGCCTGCCTCGATTTCGGCCAGCGCGTGCAGAACTCGGTGTTCGAATGCGAGGTCGATCCGGCGCGCTGGGCGATGCTGCGCGCCCGCCTGCTCGACGAGATCGACCGCGACGCCGACAGCCTGCGCTTCTACGCGCTGGGCGCCAAGGGCCGCGCCCGCGTGGAGCATGTCGGCGCGAAGCCGACGCTGGATCTGGGCGGCTCGATCATCCTCTGAGGGAAGACGCCGGCGGCCGGCGCGAACGGCAAGCGGTCGCACCCGCAGGCGAGGGATCGCGCGCGCGGCAAGTCGTTGACCTCCGCGGCGAAACGCGCTTTGGCTCGCTCCAGGCCGGGCTTTCCGATGCGGTCCGACGAAGGGTTCGCGCGAACCCATGGATTGCGGCTTATTTCTCATGGTGTAAGCAACGAGCCGTCGCCCCCCGCGC
>CAXTHU010000185.1:0-4044 GCA_964244125.1 uncultured Sphingomonadaceae bacterium | reverse complement strand
TCAGCTGGAGCGAGGCATAGCCCTCGCCCGAGATCTTGGCCGGCATGCCGGGGAACAGGTCGTTCACCAGCGCGCGGCTCAGCCCCACCGCCTCGAAGTTGTAGCCGCCGCGATAGGAGGAGATCACCGCGATCCCCATCTTCGACATGATCTTCAGCAGCCCCTCGTCCACCGCCTTGCGGTAGCGGGCGAGGCAGGCGGCGAGCGACAGGCCGCCGAACAGGCCGCGCGCCTGGCGGTCGGCGATGGCGGCCTCGGCCAGCCAGGCGTTCACGGTGGTGGCGCCGACGCCGATCAGCACGGCGAAGTAATGCGTGTCGAGGCATTCGGCCGAACGCACGTTGATCGACGCGTAGGAGCGCAGGCCCCGGCGGACGAGATGGGTGTGGACGGCGGCGGCGGCCAGCACCATGGCGACGGCGACGCGATCGGCGCCGGCATGTTCGTCGGTCAGGAACAGCTCGCTCAGGCCCTCGCGCACCGCCTGCTCGGCCTGGGCGCGGATGCGGGCGATGGCGGAGCGGAGCGCATCCGCCCCGCCGTCGGCGGCGAAGGTGCAGTCGATCTCGGCCGCCTGCGCGCCGAAATGCCGCTTCAGCGTCGCCCACTCGCCGCCGGTCAGCACCGGCGAATCGAGCACCAGCACGTCGGATTGCTGGGCGTCGCTGTCGAGGATGTTGGCGAGGTTGCCGAAACGCGTCTTCAGCGACATGACGTGGCGTTCGCGCAAGGGATCGATCGGCGGGTTCGTCACCTGGCTGAAGTTCTGGCGGAAGAACTGGCTGATGAGGCGCGGCTTGTCCGAGATGACGGCGAGCGGCGTATCGTCGCCCATCGATCCGATCGCTTCCTTGGCGTCCTCCACATACGGCGCCAGGATCAGCTCCATGTCCTCCATGGTGACGCCGGCGGCGACCTGGCGGCGGATCAGCGCCGCGCGGGGCCAGGCGGGCACGGGATCGGCGGCGGCGGGCAGGTCGGCCAGCGTGCGGAAGCCCGAGACCCAGTCGCCATAGGGCCGCTCGCCGGCGACGCGGTCCTTGATCGCGCGATCGTCGAGCAGGAGACCGGCGTCGAGGTCGACCGCGATCATCCCGCCCGGGCCGATCCGCCCCTTCTTCACGACCGTCGCCTCGGGGATGTGGACCATCCCCGCCTCCGACCCGACCACCAGCAGGTTGTCGGCGGTGAGCGTGGTGCGCAAGGGGCGCAGCGCGTTGCGGTCGACCCCGGCGACGACCCAGCGGCCGTCGGTCATGGCGAGCGCGGCCGGCCCGTCCCACGGCTCCATCACGCTCGCGAAATAGGAATACATGTCGCGATGCGGCTGCGGCATCTCGGCATCCTGCCAGGCTTCCGGCACCAGCATCAGCTTGGCGGTGGGCGCGTCGCGGCCCGAGCGGCAGATCGCCTCGAAGACCGCGTCGAGCGCGGCGGTGTCGGAGGCGCCGGCCGGGATCAGCGGCTTGATGTCCTCCGAATGCTCGCCGAAGGAGAGCGCGGCCATCTTGATCTCGTGGCTCTTCATCCAGTTCTTGTTGCCGCGGATGGTGTTGATCTCGCCATTGTGGGCGAGCGTGCGGAAGGGCTGGGCCAGCCACCATTGCGGGAAGGTGTTGGTCGAATAGCGCTGGTGGAAGATGGCGAAGCGGCTGACGAAGCGCTCGTCGCGCAGGTCCGGATAGAAGACCGACAGTTCCTCGGCGAGGAACAGCCCCTTGTAGATGATCGACCGGCAGGACAGCGAGCAGACGTAGAAGCCCTGGATCTGCGCCTCGACCACCTTGCGCTCGATCCGCCGGCGGATGAGGTAGAGCGTCTTCTCGAACTCGGCGGCGTCGACCGCGCCGGCGGCGGGGCCGACGATCATGATCTGCTCGATCTCGGGCCGGGTCAGCATCGCCTTGTCGCCGATCACCGACACGTCCACCGGCACCTGCCGCCAGCCGTAGATGCTGTAGCCGAAATCGATGATCTCGCTCTCGACGATGGTGCGGCACATCTCCTGCGCGCCGAGATCGGTGCGCGGCAGGAAGATCATGCCGACGCCCAGCCGCTTGTCCGGATCGGGCCTGTGACCCGAACCGACGATGGCGTCGGCGAAGAAGGCCCGGGGCAGCTCGACATGGATGCCGGCGCCGTCGCCGGTCTTGCCGTCGGCATCGACCGCGCCGCGATGCCACACAGCCTTCAGCGCATCGATCGCCGCGGTGACGACGCGCCGCGACGCCTCCCCGTCGACGGCGGCGACGAGCCCGACGCCGCAGGCATCGCCTTCGTAGTCGGGGCGATACATGCCGTCGCGGGCGATGCGGGCGTGTTCGGGGGTGGGGAAATCACCCACGAGGCGCTACTCCGAGCTTGCCATCCGCGTAGGCCAGTACGCCACGCGCCAAGTCGATGAGGCGATCCGTGGCGAGCCACACTTCCGTCAAGGTCGCGAACCGCTTAGGATGTTCGGTCGGATAGTCGTGCGTCAGCCTGTTCCGCAATCTCACGAAATCGCTCCACTCGTCGCTGCTCGCCAGGAGCCCCAGCGACTCCGCCCGATCCGCGATGGCCCGAGGCGACCAGCCTTGCGGGTCGATCTGCTCCAGCAGCAGGATTGCCCTGAGCGATCGCGCTATCAGGTTCTGCATCTGCTCGGCTGATTTGATGAGCGATCGCGAGCCGGCGCGTTGCGTCATATCGAAGGTGGCCATTTCCACCGCGTTCGAGGGCAGATCGCCGATCAGAATCTTGTCCTCCCCGATGGCGACGATCGTGTCCGTGATGCCCGTCAGGAGATCGGCCAGCGCCTCTCTCTCACCCCGGGCATTCACAGGATGATCCCGTCGCGATAAGCGATCCGTTCGATGCCCCTCGGCTGCACGCAGCGCCGACTGAATACGGTGTCGACGCGACGCCCGTCGGTGGCGACATCGACACGGTCGAGAAAGTTGTACAGCGATCGGGGCTCGGGAACTTCGTCCACCTCGAAGTGGAGGTCGATGTCGCCGCCCTTCAATCCGTCGTCCACCCGGCTGCCGA
Organism: uncultured Sphingomonadaceae bacterium; assembly: GCA_964244125.1. Lineage (GTDB taxonomy): Bacteria > Pseudomonadota > Alphaproteobacteria > Sphingomonadales > Sphingomonadaceae > Solisphingomonas. The sequence goes on along the minus strand of CAXTHU010000185.1, from coordinate 1,014 downwards.
ACAGCCGCACGACCGCCGTGTCGCCGAACGCCTCGCGCGCCGCCGCCTTGATCGCGGCCACCTCCTCCGTCGTCAGCCTCACGCCGGCACCCTCTCGCGCGCCACCGCCGCCCGCTCCTTCAGATAGCCGTGCATATGCGCCGCGACATCCCGCCCGTCGCGCACCGCCCACACGACCAGCGACGCGCCCCGGACGATGTCGCCGGCGGCGAAGACGCCGTCGATCGAGGTCTGCATCGTGCGGTGGTCGACGCGCAGCGTGCCCCAGCGGGTGACGGACAGGTCGGGGGCGGAGAAGAGCTTCGGCAGGTCCTCGGCGTCGAACCCCAGCGCCTTGATGACGAGATCGGCGGGGACGTGGAAGCCGCCGTCGGGATCGGCCTCGGGCGCGCGCCTGCCGCCGGCGTCGGCCGCGCCCAGGCGCATCCTGGTCGCGCGGACGCCGGAGATCGCGCCGTCGCCGCCGTCGAACGCCTCGGGGGCGGAGAGCCAGACGAACTCGACCCCCTCCTCCTCGGCGTGCGCCACCTCGCGCTGCGATCCGGGCATGTTGGCGCGGTCGCGGCGATAGAGGCACTTCACCGACGCCGCCCCCTGGCGGACGGCGGTGCGGACGCAGTCCATCGCGGTGTCGCCGCCGCCGACGACGACGACATGCTTGCCCGCCGCATCCAGGCTGCCGTCGTCCCACGCCGGCACGGCGTCGCCGAACCCCTTGCGGTTGGACGCGATGAGATAGTCGAGCGCCTTCACCACGCCGGCGGCGCCGACGCCCGGCGCCTCGATCGCGCGCGGGCGATAGACGCCGGTCGCGATCAGCAGCGCGTCGTGCCGCGCGCGCAGTTCGGCCAGCGTCGCGTCGCGCCCGACCGCGAAATCCTGGTGGAAGACGATGCCGCCCTCGGCCAGGCGATCGACGCGGCGCATCACCACCGGCTTTTCCAGCTTGAAGCCGGGGATGCCGTAGGTCAGCAGGCCGCCGGCGCGATCGTGGCGATCGTAGACATGGACGTC
>CAXTHU010000184.1:0-4053 GCA_964244125.1 uncultured Sphingomonadaceae bacterium | reverse complement strand
AGAATTACAGCCGCTTCCTGACCGGCCGCATGCCGGGCGAGCCGCCTCCCACGCTGTTCGAATATCTTCCCGAGAACGCGCTGCTGTTCGTCGACGAGAGCCACCAGACCATCGGCCAGGTCAACGGCATGGCGCGCGGCGACCACCGCCGGAAGATCACGCTGGCCGAATACGGCTTCCGCCTGCCGTCCTGCATCGACAACCGGCCGCTGCGGTTCAACGAGTGGGAGGCGATGCGGCCGCAGACGGTCTATGTCTCGGCGACGCCCGGCCCGTGGGAGATGGCGCAGGCCGGCGGCGTCTTCGCCGAGCAGGTGATCCGCCCGACCGGCCTGATCGACCCCCCCGTCGAGGTGAAGCCGATCGAGGCGCAGGTCGACGACCTGGTGTTCGAGGCGCGGGAGACGGCGCGGAAGGGCTATCGCACGCTCGTCACCACGCTGACCAAGCGCATGGCCGAGGATCTGACCGAATATCTCCACGAGGCCGGGCTGAAGGTCCGCTACATGCATTCCGACGTCGAGACGCTGGAGCGGATCGAGCTGATCCGCGACCTGCGCCTGGGCGTCTACGACGTGCTGGTCGGCATCAACCTGCTGCGCGAGGGGCTCGACATTCCCGAATGCGGGCTGGTCGCGATCCTGGACGCGGACAAGGAGGGGTTCCTACGTTCCGAGACCTCGCTGATCCAGACGATCGGCCGCGCGGCGCGCAACGTCGACGGCAAGGTGATCCTCTATGCCGACCGCATCACCGGATCGATGGAACGCGCCATGGCCGAGACCTCGCGCCGGCGCGAGAAGCAGACCGCCTATAACGAGGCGCACGGCATCACCCCGGAGACGATCCGCCGCGACATCAGCGACATCGTCGGCCACCTCGCCTCCAAGGACCAGGTGACGGTGGATACCGGCATCGCCGACGTCAGCCACATGGTCGGCCACAACCTGCGCGCCCATATCGAGGAACTGGAAAAGGCGATGCGCAAGGCCGCCGCCGACCTGGAGTTCGAGGAGGCCGGACGGCTGCGCGACGAGATCCGGCAGCTGGAGGGGCAGGAGCTTGGCCTGCCGGTGGCGCAGCAGAAGGCGCCCGTGCGGGGGAACGCCGTATCGGGCAAGCCGGGCACGCGGACGACGCGGTTCGGCAAGGCGAAGCAGGCGCGGGCGGGGAAAAAGGGGCGGTAGTGCGTGTTTATCGCAACGCTGATTCAAATAAGGTGTGGAAGGTGAGATTGACCGGCTGGTAACAACCAGAGGCAGTTATGACCCGCACGCGCAAACTCTATGAGTCGATTTCGGACAACCCCGGTACCTCCGTATCTTTCCGGGACTTCGAGCGGCTGCTCAAGGCCTTCGGCTTTCAGCTTGATCGCATGACCGGCAGCCATCGCCAATATGTCCATCCGAAGGTGCCGCGGCCCCTGCCGGTTCAGCCAGAGCGCAAGGATGCCGAAAGCTATCAAGTCCGCCAGCTTCTTGCTATGATACAAACCTATGGCCTCAGCATCGAAGACGATTGAACCCCGCTATCACATCAACCTCTTCTGGTCGGTGGAGGATGATTGCTGGATCGCGGACGTACCCGACCTACGGCCTTGCTCCGCCCATGGCGACACTCCGCGCGATGCGCTGGACCATGTGCATGACGCGATCAAAGGCTGGATCGAAGTCGCACGAGAGCGCGGCTATACGATCCCTGAGCCGCTCTACCGCCCCGCGATCTACGCAGTCGCCTGAGCGCACGTTATCGCCCCTTCATCGTATCCTGCCGCGCGCCGCCTGATGCGTCTCCTTGTGTGCCTCTTCGCGGCCTGCGCCGCCACCGCCTGCGTCGCGCCCCCGCCGCCCCGCGCGCCCGCGCCCAACCCGCCGGCGATCGTCGCCCTGCCGCCGCCGGCGCCGGTCGACTGGCATGATGCGCCGGTGACGCCGGGGACCTGGCGCTACCTGGCGGACTCGCAGGGGACGGTGGCGCGTTTCGGCATCGACGGGGCGGCGGCGCTGTTCGCCATCCGCTGCGAACCGGGCGGGACGATCGCGCTGCTCGGCCAAGGCGTCGCCGGCACCGCCGTCATCACGACCTCGCAAGGAACGCGCCGATTCGCGGCTGGCATGATGGGCGGGGCGGCAGGCTGGCGGCTGGCGGCACGCGATCCGGTGCTGGACGAGATCGCCTTCAGCCGCGGGCGGTTCATGGTCGAGGGGCTGGGGCCGCGCCTCATCCTGCCCGCCTGGGCCCAGCCGGCGCGGGTGATCGAGGATTGTCGCGGCTGAGCCGGCCGCCGACGCACCCTTTCCACCCATCGCACGTTCCGCTTGCTTCCGCCGGCAACCTCCGGCCCTTTCGAGCGAGACGGACATGAGCATCTTCGGCGCGATCAAGCATGCCATCTTCGGCGACCATGGCCCGCTGGGCGGCGGCGGACAGGCGGCGACGCAGACGGCCGGCCCCGTGCCCGGCCAGTCGCACACCGCGCCGCAGGCGCCGATCCAGGCCGCGCCCGGCGGCGGCGTGCCGCACGTCCAAGGCCAGCAGCCGGCCACCCCGGCGTCGCCCACGCCGGCGGCGCCCGCCCCGGCGGCGGCCGTGGATGTCGAGAAGATCCTGTCCGACAAGGCCGCCGCCTCCGGGCAGCCGTCCAACTGGCGCACCTCGATCGTCGATCTGCTGAAGCTCCTCGAACTCGATTCGAGCCTGGACGCGCGCAAGCAACTGGCCGGCGAGATGGGCTATACCGGCCCCAAGGACGGCAGCGCCGAGATGAACATCGCGCTGCACAAGGCGGTGATGCGCAATCTCGCCGGCGAAGGCGGCAAGGTGCCGGCCGACATGACCGGCTGATCGTCGCCCCGGCGAGTATCGGACAGGCTTCCGCCGACAGCGCGGGGTCGCCGGCCGCCCGATGTCGTTGACCGATCGACCCCGTGCGGCCATCGTCGCACGGTGTTCGCCACCCCTTCGCCAGACCCCGCCAACATCGCCCACAGCATCCAGCTGTCGGTCGCTCCCGTGTTCATGCTGGCGGGGATCGGCAGCTTCCTGAACGTGCTGGCCGGGCGGCTGGTCCGCACCGTCGACCGGGCGCGGATGCTGGAGGCGCGCTTCCCCGACCTCGCCGGCGCCGACCGCGACCGCGCGGTGTGGGAACTGCGCCTCATCGACCGGCGGATGAAGGTGGCGAACCGATCCGTCCTGTGCTGCACGGCGAGCGCGGCGCTGATCGGGCTGATGGTGGCGGCGCTGTTCGTCGCGCAGCTGGCCGGGCTCGGTTTCGGCCGGGCGCTGGCGGCGTGCTTCGTGCTGGCGATGATCCTGTTCGTCGCCGGGCTGGTGCTGTTCCTGCTGGAAGTGCGGCTCGCCATCCGGATGACGCAGGTGCGGGTCGAGTATCTGGAGCGGGCGGAGCGGCGCTGGCGCCCCTCGCTCGGCCTGCCGGCGTTCGGAAAGGGCGAGGAATGAAGCTTTCGCTGGAAACGCGCGCGTTGCAGCTGGCGGTGGCGATCGCCTGCCTGGTGCCGCTGTCGATGGGGAGCCGCAGCGTGTGGCAGGGCGTCGTCGTGCTGCGCGGCGCGCCGCGGCCGCCGCCGGCCGACCTGGACAGCCATTTCCGCTACCTGTCCGGCATCTTCCTGGCGATGGGGCTGGCGTTCGTCACCTGCGTGCCGGACATCGCGAGGAAAGGCCCGCGCTTCCGCCTGCTCGGCGCGATGGTGGTGAGCGGCGGGCTGGCGCGGCTCGCCTCCTGGGTGGTGGTGGGGGAGCCGTCGGCGGGCCAGCGGTTCGGGCTGGCGATGGAACTGGGTGTCGTGCCGCTGCTGCTGCTGTGGCAGTGGCGGGTGGCGCGGCGGGCCGGCGTCGATCGGCCAGGCCCCTGAAACTTATGAAAAAGGCCGCCGGGGCGATTGACCCCGGCGACCCTCTTACATGGTCAGCGGCCGGAGGTTCCGACCGGGAAGACTTGGAGGCTGCGACTAGCGCGCCATCTCCCGAACGAACCGAACCGACCTCTGCGCTGAACCATGAGACATCGGATCACCTCCTTTCGCGCGT
>CAXTHU010000183.1:0-4140 GCA_964244125.1 uncultured Sphingomonadaceae bacterium | reverse complement strand
CACGCCAACTTCTTCGAGACCCGCGCGACCGAATATTCCAAGGCGGCGACGCGGGGGAACTGGAACGAGGTGTGGGACGCCTTCGACCGGCGCGGCGCGGCGAAGGTGGTGGCGCCGGCGGCGAACGAGGATGCGGAACTGGGGGACATGTTCTCGGCGGCGGGGGTGGCGGCGGAGTAGGGAGAGTTGGCGGTCGAGTTTGATCCGGTAAAGGACGAGCGCAATCTCGCCGAACACGGCCTCTCGCTTGCTACCGCGAGCTTCATCTTCGACGGCCGGTTTATCGAGGAAGTGGACGGACGACGCGACTATGGCGAGACTCGCTTCATCGCCACGGGTCCGGTAGAGGCATTGGACGGACGCATCTTCGTCGCCATATATACATGGCGCGGCAGCAAGCGGCGGATCATCAGCTTTAGGAAAGCCAATGACCGGAACAGAGAAGATACGGTGCGGCTTTCCCGTGAAGAGGCGCTCCGGATCACGCGTGAGTGGGCCACGCCCGAGAACCTCGCGAAGCTCGACGCAATGACCGACGCCGACATCGCTGCTCAAATCGCCGCCGATCCGGACGTCGCGCCGGAACTTGACGACGAATGGTTTGAAAGAGCTCGATTGGTGATCCCGCCGAAGGCACGCGAGCGAGCCTAGCGCCGCCGCTCTACCCCAGCTTCCCGAACGCCGCCTCGAACCCGGCCCGGTCTCCCGTCGCCAGGAGCCGCGCCTGCTCGATCCACCTGTCGCGCGCCAGCCGGCCCTTGAACGCGCCCATTGCCTGGTCCAGCGTCTCGGCCTGCACCGGCGACAGCGCCGCGAGCTGGTCGAAGCGGGTGATGCCGAGCGCGTTCAGCCGCGCCGCCGCCTTGGGGCCGAGGCCCTTCAGCAGGGTCAGTTCGTCGGCGGGTGCCGGCTCGGCGTCGAGCGCGCGGTCGTGATGGGCGTCGATGCCGATGATCTCGCCCAGCACGTTCTCCACCGCCGCCGCCGCCTCGTCGGCGACGCCGTGGCCTTCCTCCGGCGCGACGGGCATCGGCGTGCGGGCGAGCGTCGGCGACAGGCCGTCCCGCATCAGCGGCTTCGGCGCGGTCTCGGCAAGCAACACGCGCTGCCGCCGGCTGCGCAGGATGAGCAGCACCGCCAGTAATGCCAGAACGACGCCGGCGAGGATCAGGAGCGTCGGCGTGTCGGTCATCCAGGGTCCATCCGCGGAAGGGGTAGGTCCGCGCGTCTAGCCGCGCTTCGTCGGCGGGCGCAAGCGAGCCGGACGCCCGTCAGTGCGATCGGCCGAAGTCCGGCCGGGCGTCGTCCTGCCCTTCCTCGATGATCGAGCGGCGGACGGCGCGGGTGCGGGTGAACAGGTCGAACAGCGCGTCGCCATCGCCCCAGCGGATCGCGCGCTGGAGGACGGCGAGGTCCTCGGAGAAGCGGCCCAGCATCTCCAGCACCGCCTCGCGGTTGGCCAGGAACACGTCGCGCCACATCGTCGGGTCCGACGCGGCGATGCGGGTGAAGTCGCGGAAGCCGCCGGCGGAATATTTGATGACCTCGCTCCGCGTCACCATCTCCAGGTCCGATGCGGTGCCGACGATGGTGTAGGCGATCAGGTGCGGCAGGTGGCTGGTCACCGCCAGCACCAGGTCGTGATGCGCGGCGTCCATGATGTCGACGCGCGCGCCGATCCCCTCCCAGAAGGCGGAGACGCGCATCACGGCGGCGGGATCGGTCGCGCCGTCGGGGGTGAGGATGCACCAGCGGCCGTCGAACAGACTGGCGAACCCGGCTTCGGGTCCGCTCCGTTCCGTGCCGGCGACGGGGTGGGCGGGCACCAGCGCGCGCCCGGGGAGTGCCGCGGCGATGGCGGCGGCGACGCCGGCCTTGGACGAGCCGACGTCGCTCAGGATCGCCTCGGCGGGCAGGTCGTCGGCCAGCGCCGCCGCCACCGCCCCCATCGCGCCGACCGGCACGCACAGGATGACGAGGTCGGCGTCCGTAACCGCCGCTCCGGGGGTGTCGGCGAGATCGTTGACCAGGTCGAGGCGGGCGGCGATGTGGCGGACGGCGGGATCGGCGTCGTGCCCGCTCAGCCGCACCGTCGGCATCGAGCGGCGGACGGCGCGGGCGATCGACGAGCCGATCAGCCCCAGGCCGATGATCGAGACGCGGGCGAATGGGAGCATCTAGCTCCCCTCCCCTTCAGGGGAGGGGTCGGGGGTGGAGTGCGAGCTTAGCGAGCGCGGCGAGGTTGGAACGAGTCTATCGGCGCGCAGACGCGCGCCCCCACCCCCACCCTTCCCGTGAAGGGGAGGGGACTGAATTGCACGCTCACTCACCCGCCATCTCGCGGATCGCCGCCGCCACGGCGCGGATCTCCGCCTCGGTGCCGATGGTGATGCGCAGCGCGTGGGGCAGGCCCTGGTTCGGCAGCCAGCGGACGATGAAGCCGCGCGCCATCAGCCGCTTGTAGGCCGTCCCGGCGGTGAGCTTCCCCTCGAACAGGACCAGGCTGAAATTGGCCCGCGACGCCACCGCGCGGATGCCGGCATTGCCGAGCGCGGCCATCTCGCCCTCGAACCAGCCGCGCCAGCGGTCGTTATGCGTCCGGCTGGCGGCGACGAAATCGCGGTCGCCCAGCGCCGCGATGGCGGCCTGCTGGCCCGCCGTGGTGACGTTGAACGGCGCGCGGATGCGGTGCATCGCCTCGATCACCGATGCCGCGCCATAGCCCCAGCCGATCCGCTCGGCGGCCAGGCCGTGGATCTTGGAGAAGGTCCGCGTGACGAGGACGTTGGGCAGGTGGCGCGCCATCTCCAGCCCGCCGTCGTCCTCGCTCGGATCGAGATACTCGGCATAGGCCTGGTCGATCACCAGCAGGCAGTCGCCCGGCAGCCCGGCGTGGAGCCGGGCGATCTCGGCCCGCCCGGCATGGGTGCCGGTGGGGTTGTTGGGGTTGGCGACGAAGACGACGCGGGTGCGCGGGGTGACGCAGGCCAGCAGCGCGTCGACGTCGGTGGCATAGTCGCGATCCGGCGCCTCGACCGGCTCCGCCCCCACCCGCCGCGCCGCGATCGGATAGACCGAGAAGCCGTAGCGGACATACAGCACCTCGTCCCCCGGTCCGGCGAAGGCGCCGGTGGCGAGATGCAGCACCTCGTCCGATCCGGTGCCGTGGACGATGCGGGCGGGATCGAGATCGAGCGACGCGGCGATCGCCTCGCGCAGGGCCGCCGCGCCGGCATCGGGGTAACGCTCCAGCGTGCCCGCCGCCGCCAGGAAGGCGGCGCGCGCCGCCGGGCTGGTGCCGAGCGGGTTCTCGTTGGACGACAGCTTCACGACCTTGCCGCCGCCATCGGCGGTGGCGCGTCCCGGCACATAGGCGGTGATCGCGCCGATCCAGGGCTTGGGCGTCAGGACAAGGGGGGCGTCGGTCATGTGCGGGCATTAGCGGATTTCGGCTCGCAGCCCAGCCCCCGCCGCAACTCCCGACAAGGTCCGGCGAACGCGGGTTGATTAGCGCCGTCTCGCGCCCTAGCCCGCACGCCATGTCCGACGACACCCGCTTCGGCCTCGCGCGCGGCGTGCGCCTGCCCGGCCCGCTGGCGCTGGACGGGGGAGGCGTGCTGGCGCCGATCGAGATCGCCTACGAGACCTACGGCACGCTGGCGCCCGACGGCGGCAACGCGATCCTGGTCGCTCACGCGTTGACCGGGGACCAGCACGTCGCCTCGGCCCATCCGATCACCGGCAAGCCCGGCTGGTGGACGCGGATGGTGGGCGCCGGGCGGCCGATCGATCCGGCGCGGCATTTCGTCGTCTGCGCCAACGTGCTGGGCTCCTGCCTCGGCTCGTCCGGCCCGGCGTCGATCGATCCGGCGACGGGCACGCCCTGGGCCATGCGCTTTCCGGTCATCACCTTGCGCGACATGGTCCGCGCGCAGGCGATGCTGCTCGATCATCTGGGCGTGGCGACGCTGGCCGCCGTCGTCGGCGGATCGATGGGGGGGATGCAGGTGCTGGAGTGGGCGGCGACCTGTCCGGACCGGGTCCGCGCGGCCGTCGCCATCGCCACCGCCGCGCGCCACTCGGCCCAGAACATCGCCTTCCACGAGGTCGGGCGGCAGGCGATCATGGCCGATCCCAGCT
>CAXTHU010000182.1:0-4167 GCA_964244125.1 uncultured Sphingomonadaceae bacterium | reverse complement strand
CGGCGAACGGCCGGCGCGTCATCATGCCCGACCTGCGCGGCCACGGGCTCAGCGCCCGGCCGCACCACCCCGCCGCCTATCCGCCGGACATACTGGCCGACGACGGGCTGGCGCTGGCGGCGCATCTCGGCCTGACCGATTACGATCTCGGCGGCTATTCGCTAGGCGGGCGGACGGTGGTGCGGATGCTGGTGCGCGGGGCGATGCCGCGCCGCGCGATCGTCTCGGGCATGGGCCTTGCAGGCATCCTCGACCCCGCAGCGCGCGCCCGGCATTTCCGCCAGGTGCTGGACGGCATGGGCCGGCACGAGCGCGGATCGCCCGCCTTCATGGCGGAGGCGTTCCTGAAGACGACCGGCGGCGATCCGGCGGCGCTGCTGCCGCTGCTCGACAGCTTCGTCGCGACGACGGCGGCGGAGATCGCGACGATCGCGATGCCGGTGCTGGTGGCGACCGGCGCCGAGGACGAGGACAACGGGTCGTCCGAGGCGCTGGCGAAGGCCCTGCCGCATGGCCGCTGCGTCACGGTGCCCGGCAACCACATGAGCGCGGTGACCCTGCCGGAACTCGGCCGGGCGATGGCGGCGTTCCTCGACGCGTGACGACGGCGGGAATGTAGCTTTTCGGGACAGCCGATTCCGGCCCCTTGATCCGGAACGGCGGCGGCGCCCAAATCCGGCCATGGACCCGGCCGTCTTCGCCCTCTTCTCGCTGGCCGTGACCAGCGCGATGCTGTCGGTCATCCTGGCGATCGCCTGGGCCAGCTTCGGCCGGCCGCGCCATGCGCTGACCTGGTCGATCAGCTACGCGCTCGGCGCGGCCGATTTCCTCACCAGCCTGCTCGGCAACGGCGACGCGCTGGAAAACGGGCCTTGGCGGGCGGTCATCGTGGTGCTGGCGACGCTGACCGCGACCGTCATGACGATCGGTTTCCGCCAGCGGATCGGGATCGGGAGCGCGGCGCCGCTGCTGGCGGCCGGGGGCGGGCTGCTCCTGATCTGCGCCACCGCCGCCAGGCTGGCGCCCGGAACGGCGTGGGACAGGGCGCCGATGCTGCTGTACATGGCGCTGATGCTGGTGGTCGCGGCGACGACGCTGGTCGGGCGGGGCAGGCAAGCCAACGCCGCCGAAAAGGCGTCCTTCGCGGCCCTCTGCGTCTTCGCGCTGTTCAACCTGGCCGTCGCGGTGCTGGCGTTCCAGCAGGGCACGGTCGCCACCCCGGGCGAGACCATGGTGCTGCGCACCGTGCTGCTGCTCGGCACGCCGACGGTCTATACCGCGGTCGGGCTGTTCTCGGTCTTCCTGCTGGCGGCGGACCTGGCCAAACAGATGCGCCGGCTGGCGATCATGGACCCGCTGACCGGCATCCTGAACCGGCGCGGGCTGGAACAGTCGGCCGCGGCGGCCATCGCCAACAGCCAGCGGGCCGGGCTGCCGCTGGCCGTCGTGATCGCCGATCTCGATCGTTTCAAGCAGATCAACGACACCCACGGCCACGCCGTCGGCGACGAGGCGCTGCAACGCTTCGCCCGCCACGTCGAAGGCGCGATCCGCAAGGGCGACCTGTTCGGGCGGCTGGGCGGCGAGGAGTTCGCGCTGGTGCTGTCCAATACCAGCGCCGCCTCGGCGATGGAGGTGACCGAGCGGATCAGGGCCGGGATCGAGCGGATCGGCGCGGCGGTCGACGGCGGCCCGGCGCTGACTTCCAGCTTCGGCGTCGCCGGCCTGGCCGCCGGCGACGTCGCCTTCGACGATCCGCTGCTCCGCGCCGACGTGGCGCTCTACCGCGCGAAGCTGGCCGGACGGAACCGGGTCATGATGGCGGACGATCCGCCGCCCCGGGTCCCAAGCGCCGGATCAGCCGCGCGCCAAGCAACGCCGCCCCCGCCAGCGCCGCCCCGCTCACCCCGCCCACCAGCGCCGCCGCCAGCACCGGGCGCAGCCTGAGTTCGAGCGTGGCCGAAGTCCGCCGGATCAGGCCGCCGTCCGGGCCTGCGCCGGTCTCGGCGGCGGGTTCGGCCGCTTCGTCCAACGGCCGTCGTCAGAGCTGGGCGATGAGGTGCTCGGCCGAGCTGACCTCGAAGCCGCCGCCCTCCTCGACGTTCAGCGTCTTGACCACGCCGTCCTCGACCAGCATCGAGAAACGCTGGCCGCGCGGCCCCATGCCGAAACGGGTGCCGTCCATGTCCAGCCCGATCGCCTTCACGAAATCGGCGTTGCCGTCGGCCAGCATCGTCACCTTGCCGTCGACCGCGCCGGCCTCGGCCCAGGCGCCCAGGACGAAGGCATCGTTCACCGCGGTGCAGGCGATGGTGTCGACGCCCCTGGCCCTGAAGGCGTCGGCCTGCTCGACGAAGCCGGGCAGGTGCCGCGCCGAACAGGTCGGCGTGAACGCGCCGGGCACGGAGAACAGCGCCACCGTCCGGCCCTTGAAGACGTCGTCGGTGGTGCGCGGCTCCGGCCCGTTCTCGCCGGGGCTCATGAAGGTCGCCTGGGGCAGCGTGTCGCCTACCTTGATCGTCATGCCATGATCCTTGTCGCCGGAGTCGGCGGGGCCTTAGAGCCTGATCGCCCGAGGTGGAAGCGCTTTGCGCGTCCGTCCGAGTATGATCGCCAAGCGCACGGTCCGTGCCTATGTTCGCGGCGATGACCGCCCCCCGCTTCCTCACCGGCCGTTTCCTGCTGGCCATGCCGGGCATCGGCGATCCGCGGTTCGAGCGGGCGGCGATCGCCATCTGCTCGCATGACGGGAACGGCGCGCTGGGGCTCGGGCTCGGCCGCGTGCTGCCGGGGATCGGGCTCCACGCGCTGCTGGAGCAGCTCGGCATCGCGGCGGGGTCGGCGCCGGACGTGCCGGTCCATGCCGGCGGGCCGGTCGAGATGCAGCGCGGCTTCGTCCTCCACGGGCTCGACTGGGGCGGGGACGGGACGGTGCGGGTGGCCGACCGCTGGGCGCTCACCGGCACGCTGGACATACTGAAGGCGATCGCCGCCGGGCGGGGGCCGGGCCGCTTCGTCGTGACGCTCGGCTATGCCGGCTGGGCTCCGGGGCAGCTCGACGGGGAGATGCGCCGCCACGGCTGGTTCGTCGCCGACGCCGGCGACGACCTGCTCTACGACACGCCCGCCGGGGAACGCTGGGCCGGCGCCTTCGCCCGCGCCGGCGTCGATACCCGCCTGCTCGCGGCCGAAAGCGGCCACGCCTGACGGTGAACGCCAAATCAAAGGCCGGGCGCAACGATCTGGTAAGGGATTGGCGGCATCCTCGGTCCGGTCGGCGCGACGCGAGGGTCGCGCCCGTGATCGGGGACATGGGACATGGCGGGGAGGGGATGGAACGCGGCGCTGGCCGCGGTGCTGGCGATGACGGCGCCGGGCGCGGCCCGGGCCGGCTGCTGGTCGGACACCGAGCTGGCGGCGGCGCGGGTGCGCGACATGCAGTCGATGCTGATGGTGGCGACGCTTCGCTGCCAGGCGATGCACATCGACGTGACGCGGGACTACAACGCCTTCGTCCAGGCCAACCGCGCCGCGATCGAGACGATGAACCTCCGGCTGAAGGCGCATTTCTGGGCCGACGGGCCGGTCGAGGGGCAGCGCGCCTATGACCGCTTCACCACCGCGCTGGCCAATGCCTACGGCGCCGGCGATACCGGCGCGGACAGCTGCGCCGAGGCCGCCGCCGTCTCCCGCGCCGCCGCCGAGACCGGCACGACGCCCGACGCGCTGGAGCGGATCGCCGCCGCGCGCAGCATCATGCCGGCGCTGGAAGCCCAGCGCTGCCGGGCGAACATGGTGATGGCGGCGCGGTGAGCGCGCCGGCCCAGCAGACATAAAGATATCTTTATATTTGCTTCCCCGTCCGCGCGCGGCTAAGGCGCCGCCCAACGGCCCGCTCATCCGGCGGCCATATGCAGCCTTCGAAGGAGCAGCCCGTGGCCACCCAGCCCGTCCCGACCACCCACGACTATCTCGTCCACGACATCGCCCAGGCCGATTACGGCCGCGCCGAGATCCGCATCGCCGAGACCGAGATGCCCGGCCTGATGGCGCTGCGCGAGGAGTTCGGCGCGTCCCGGCCGCTGAAGGGCGCGCGCATCACCGGCTCGCTCCACATGACGATCCAGACCGCGGTGCTGATCGAGACGCTGACCGCGCTCGGCGCCG
>CAXTHU010000181.1:0-4206 GCA_964244125.1 uncultured Sphingomonadaceae bacterium | reverse complement strand
GAGTTCCGCCAGCAGCGCGGCCATCGACGCGGGATCGCCCACCAGCGTCTCCACCACCAGCCGGCCGGAGGCGGCGACGGCGCGGGCGACGGCGGGATCGCGCCAGGCATAGCCCGGCGGCAGCGCGTGGAAGGTGCCGAACAGATAGACGGTCGTGTCGGCGTCGGCGACCTGCCACAGCGCCGGGCGATGCATCGTCCTCGTCGAGGCGGGCGACGGCCAGAGCAGCAGGGCGAGGGCGACGAGGACGGTGCGCATCGCCGTCCTATCGCCCGCCGCCCGCCCGCCCGCAACGCTTGACCGGCCGGAACCACATCGCCAATGCCGGAGCCGCCCATGGCGACCACGACACCCTCTCGCCCGCTGTCCTTCCAGCGGCTGATCCTGACGCTCCACGACTATTGGGCGGAGCGCGGCTGCGTCATCCTCCAGCCCTACGACATGGAGATGGGGGCGGGCACGTTCCATCCGGCCACCACGCTGCGCGCGCTGGGGCCGAACCCATGGAACGCCGCCTTCGTCCAGCCCTGCCGGCGGCCGACCGACGGCCGCTATGGCGAGAACCCCAACCGGCTGGGCGCCTATTATCAATACCAGGTGATCCTGAAGCCGTCGCCGCCGGACATGCAGGCGCTCTATCTCGGCAGCCTGGCGGCGATCGGCATCGATCCGCTGGCCCACGACATCCGCTTCGTCGAGGACGACTGGGAAAGCCCGACGCTCGGCGCCTGGGGCCTCGGCTGGGAGGTGTGGTGCGACGGGATGGAGGTGACCCAGTTCACCTATTTCCAGCAGATGGGCGGCTTCGACTGCCGCCCCGTCTCGGGCGAGCTGACCTACGGGCTGGAGCGGCTGGCGATGTATGTGCAGGGCGTCGACGACGTCTACGACCTCGCCTTCGACGAAACCGGCGTCAGCTATGGCGACGTGTTCCTGGAGAACGAGCGCCAGATGAGCGCCTATCATTTCGAGGCGGCGAACACCGACATGCTGTTCAAGTCCTTCGCCCTGGCCGCCGACGAGGCGCGCGCGCTGATCGCGGCCAAGCTCCCCCTCCCCGCCTACGAACAGGCGATCAGGGCCAGCCACATCTTCAACACTCTCCAGGCGCGCGGCGTCATCTCGGTGGCCGAGCGCCAGGCCTATATCGGCCGCGTCCGCGATCTGGCAAAAGGCAGTTGCCAGGCCTGGATGGAGAAGAACGGGTGGGCGGCGTGAACCCGCTGAAATCCTCCCCGGAACGGGGAGGGGGACCGCCGCAGGCGGTGGAGGGGCAGCCCGCCATCAGCGTCGCGCCCCCTCCCGGCCGGGCGACCCCTCCACCAGCTTCGCTGGTCCCCCTCCCCGTTCCGGGGAGAATTTGAGTGGCCGATTTCCTCCTCGAACTCCTCTCCGAGGAAATCCCCGCGCGGATGCAGCCACGCGCGCGGGACGACCTTGCCCGCCTCTTCGCCGAGGAACTGGCGAGGGCCGGCCTCGCCGCCGCCGCCATCGAGACCTTCGCCACGCCCCGCCGCCTCGCCCTGATCGCCCGCGGCCTGCCGGTGGCGACCGAGGCCGTGACCGAGGAACTGAAAGGCCCGCGCGCCGACGCCCCGCCGCAGGCGCTCGCCGGCTTCCTCGGCAAGACGGGGTTGACGCGCGATCAGCTGGTCGAGCGCACCGACGCCAAGGGCAATACCGTCCTCTTCGCCGTCACCGATCGGCCGGGCCGCGCCACGGCGCAGGTGCTGGCCGCCGCGATCCCGGCGATCGTCCGCGCCTTTCCCTGGCCCAAGGCGATGCGCTGGGGCGCGGGATCGCTGCGCTGGGTGCGGCCGCTCCACGGCATCGTCGCGCTGCTGGGCGAGGAGGTCGTGCCGTGCGAGGTGGACGGCATCGCCGGCGGCGCCGCCACCCTCGGCCACCGCTTCCACCATCCCGGCCGGATCACCATCGGCTCGGCGGCGGACTATGCCGAGAAGCTCCGGCTCTGCCACGTCATCGTCTCGGCAGAGGAGCGGGCGGACATCATCCGCGCCGGGGCTGCGGCCGTGGCGGCCGACGCCGGCCTGTCGGTGGTGCCGGACGAGGGGCTGGTGGCGGAGAATGCCGGGCTGACCGAATGGCCGGTGCCGCTGCCGGGCCGCTTCGACCCCGCCTTCCTCGACGTCCCGCGCGAGGTGATCCAGCTCACCATGCGGACGAACCAGAAGTATTTCGCGTGTGTCGACGGCGCGGGCGCGCTGGCGCCGGCCTTCGTCTGCACCGCCAACATCGACGCCGCCGACGGCGGCGCGCTGGTGGCGGCGGGCAATGAGAAGGTGCTGTCGGCCCGCCTGTCCGACGCGAAGTTCTTCTGGGAACAGGATTTGCGCGTGCCGCTCGCCGCCCAGGCGGAGAAGCTGTCCGGCATCGTCTTCCACGAAAAACTCGGCACGGTGGCCGACAAGGTCGAGCGGGTGGCCAAGCTGGCGCGGTGGCTGGTGGAAGAGGGGATCATAACTTCAAAGCCCTTCCCTTTCAGGGGAAGGGTTGGGATGGGGGAGTCGGGCGAGAGCCACGACGCTTCCGCCAGCCTGCCACGTCATCCCCACCCCCCAGCCCCCTCCATTGAAGGGGAGGGGGAGCTTGCGTCCCTCGCCGAACAGGCCGCCCGCCTGTGCAAGGCCGACCTCGTCACCGGCATGGTCGGCGAGTTCCCCGAGCTGCAAGGCAGCATCGGCGGCCACCTCGCCCGCGCCCAGGGACTGCCGGCGGAAGTCGCCGACGCGATCCGCGACCACTACAAGCCTGTGCCGAGCAAGGGCGAGGGGCCGGTCGGGCAGGGCGACGCGGTGCCGACCGCGCCGGTGACGGTGGCAGTGAGTTTGGCGGACAAGCTGGACACGCTGACCCGTTTCTTCCTGATCGATGAAAGGCCGACCGGCTCCAAGGACCCCTTCGCGCTGCGGCGCGCGGCGATCGGGATCATCGCGCTGATCCTGACGAACGACCTGCGGCTGCGCCTCGCGGATCAGGCACCGGGCACCACCGATTTCGCCTCGTTCATCATCGACCGCCTCAAGGTCCAGCAGCGCGAAGCCGGCGTCCGCCACGACCTGATCGACGCGGTCTTCGCCGCCAAAAACGATCACGGCGCTGGCGAGGACGACCTCGTCCGCCTGCTCGCCCGCGTCCACGCCTTGCAGTCTTTCGTTTCGACGGAGGACGGGGCCAATCTCCTCGCCGGCTACAAGCGCGCCGCCAACATCCTCAGGATCGAGGAGAAGAAGGACGCTTCCCCCGATGGCGAAGACGTCCCCCGACCGGACCCCGGCCCGCGCCGGGGAACGGGAGAAGACGAAGCGCCCGCCGAAACCGCCCTCGTCGCCGCGCTCGACGCCGCCGGACCGGCCGCCGCGCGCGCGGTCGAGGCGGAGGACTTCACCGCCGCGATGAGCGCGCTCGCCACGCTGCGCGCGCCGATCGACGCCTTCTTCGAGCAGGTGACGGTGAACGATCCCGATCCGGCGACGCGCGCGGCCCGGCTGGCGCTGCTGGCACGGATCAGGGACGCGGTGCATCGGGTGGCGGATTTCTCGAAGATCGAGGGGTAGGCGTCTCCATACACTCTCCGTCACCCTGAACTCGTTTCAGGGTCCATCTCTCCACTTGGGCGGAGTACCGGGCTGATGGATGGATGCCGAACAAGTTCGGCATGACGACCTGGGGTCATGCCCCCGCCTTGAAACCCCGCCTGCCGCGGTGCAAAAGGCGCCGGCTTTCAACAGGGGACGAGACATGGCGAGCGCGGCGGTGGCGGATGACGCGGAACGCTATGTCTATCGCTTCGGCGGGGGCGTGTCGGATGGCGGCAAGGGAGACCGCGACCTGCTGGGCGGCAAGGGGTCCAACCTGGCCGAGATGGCGTCGATCGGCCTGCCCGTCCCGCCGGGCTTCACGATCTCCACCGCCATGTGCGAGCGCTATTACCGCGAGGGCGAGCGATTCCCCGACGGCCTGAAGGCCGAGGTGGCGCAAGGCCTCGCCCATATCGAGCAGGTGACGGGCAAACGCTTCGGCGACGCGGCCGATCCGCTCCTCGTCTCGGTCCGCTCCGGCGCGCGGGTGTCGATGCCGGGCATGATGGACACGGTGCTGAACCTCGGCCTCAACGACGAGACGGTCGCGGGCCTCGCCGCCGCCGGCGGCGACGCGCGCTTCGCCTGGGACAGCTATCGCCGC
>CAXTHU010000180.1:0-4242 GCA_964244125.1 uncultured Sphingomonadaceae bacterium | reverse complement strand
CGCCATTACGAGAAGCCGTCGGAGAAGCGCGCACGCGAGCGCGCCGCCGCCATCCGCCGCGCCCGCAAGCTGGAGCGCAAGCGGCTGGAGCGCGACGGCAGCCGGTAAGCCAAGCCTCGGCGCCCTTTCCTCGCCGGTCCATCCGATCTAGAACGGCTCCGTACAGCCGAGGGAAGGCCCGCCCATGTCCGACGTCACCGCCGTTCCGCTCCGCCCGGTCAAGCGGGGCGCGATCCCGACGCTGTGGGCCTGCATCGGCGCGATCGTGCTGGCCGCCGCCGGCGTCGCCTATGCCGGCACCAGCCGCGCGGTGACGGCGGCGATGACGCCGGCCGAGTTCCTCGCCGCCAACGGCGGCAAGGCCGGTGTCGTCACCACCCCGTCCGGCCTGCAATATGAGGTGCTGACCGAGGGCAGGGGCGCCAGGCCCGGCCTCGCCGACACCGCGCTCGTCGAATATGACGGCCGCCTCGCCGCCACCGGCAAGAGCTTCGACAGCACCGCGGCCAACGGCGGCGGCCCCGCCCCCCTGCCCGTCGGGCAGATGATCCCCGGCTTCACCGAGGGGCTGCAACTGATGGCGACGGGGGCGAAATACCGCTTCTGGATCAAGCCCGAGCTTGGCTATGGCGAGCGCGACGTGCCCGATCCCCGCACCGGCACGATCGCCATCCCGGCCAATTCGGTGCTGGTGTTCGACGTCGACCTGCTCGGCATCGTCCCCGGCCGGGCCGGCATGGGAGCGCCCCACGGGGGGATGTAGCTTCCGGCCGACACCCCCGTCCATCCGCCGTCCGGATACCCGCCTAGAACCGCTTCGTCAGTTCCAGCCCGAACGTCCGCGGCGCGCCCGGGACGTTCATGTTGAAGCCGATCGAGCGGTCGAGGTCGATGCCGGCGACGATATAGTCCTTCTTGAACAGGTTCTTGACGAAGGCGGCGAGCTCGACCTTGTGGCGATCGAGGACGAGGGCCGCCCGGCCGTTCACCAGGCCGAAGGCGGGCTGCGTCACGGCGCTGTCGATCACGGCCGATCCGCGGTAATTCACGTCGTCCTGCCAGATGTAGCTGGCCGTCAGCCTGAGCGAGCCGACCGCGACTGGCACGACATAGGTCGCGTTGGTGGCGACGGTCCATTCCGGGATCGGAAAAGGCTCGTCGGAACGATCGCCGATCTGCGCATCCAGGAAGGCGCCATAACGCGCGTGGACATAGCTGATCGAGGAGTTGAGCGTCAGCCGGTCGCTGGGCGCGACCGTCACCTCCAGCTCGCCGCCGTCGATCTTGGCCGACGTCGCGTTGGTGATGAGCGTGCTGACGACCCCGCCGAGCGCCACCGCCGAACTGCGCTGGACGTCCTTATAGTCGGAATGGAAGGCCGCGAGATTGATCCGCAGGCGGCGGTCCAGCAGGTCGGTCTTCAGCCCGACCTCGTAATCGAGCACCGTTTCGGGCGAGAAGGGCCTGAAGCTGACCGGCGATGCGGCGGAGCCGCGGATGTTCTGGCCGCCGCCTTTGAACCCGCGCGAATGCTTGACGTAGAGCAGCGTGCCCGGACGGATGCGCCAGTCCAGGCTCGCCAGATAGGAGAAGTCGTCCCACTTGTTCTTGAAGAACGCCCGGCAGCTCGATCCGCCGGTGAGCGACGGCGGGATGTTGCAGCCGAGCGCGGTCCGGTTGAACGAGACCAGCGACTTGGTCTCCTCGGTATAGCGCAGGCCGACGGTCAGCCGCAGCGTATCGGTGAGGCTGTAATAGGCCTGGCCGAAGGCGGCGATCGACTTGCTGCGGATGTCGCCCTCGTTGATGCCGGGGTTGGTGGCGTTGATCGGCACCAGCGACGTCGACGTCACCAGCTCGTGGCCGGTCTCCAGGCTGTAATAGCCGCCGATGATCCAGTCGATGCCGGACTGGTCGTCCTCGGCGACCTGCAACTCCTGGCTGAACACCTTGCTCTGCGTGTCGAACGTCGGCTCGAACAGGCGAAAGGGCGTGCCGTCGATATCCGCCGCCGAGGAGCGGTCCGTCTCGCTATAGGCGGTGATCGACCGCAGGCTGATCGCGGAGGTGAGGTCCTGGCGCAGGTCGGCGGAGACCCCCCAGCGGGAAAAACGCGAGAATTGCGGCGTCGATGCGTAGCTGCGATAGGGATCGCCGCCGATATAGCCGAGCAGCAGGTTGCGCGCGGCGGCCAGCCCGTCGGCGGTCCGGGGCAGTCCGGCCTGGATCGCCGTGGCGGTCAGCAGCCCGGTCGGCGTCGCCAGCGGCGGGGTCGCCGGATTGGGATTGACCGAGGCGAGCCGCGTGATCTGGCCTGCCTCGTCGATCTTGAGATAGTCGCCCGACAGGGTGATGCTGGTGCCGCCGCCCGGACGGATCAGGAGATGCCCGCGCAGCGAGAGCGAATCCTCGTCGGACAGGTCGTTGCCCAGGGAGTCCTCGCCGAAGCCGTCGCGCTTCGATCGCTTGCCCGAGACGCGCAGCGCCGCCAGATCCTCGGCGATCGGCAGGTTCAGCGCGCCGGAGACCTCGTATCGGTCGTAATTGCCGACGGTGCCGCTGGCGAAGCCTTCGACGCGGTCGAGTTCCGGCTGGCGGGTGGTGATGCTGATCGCCCCCCCGGTGGTGTTCTTGCCGTAGAGCGTGCCCTGCGGCCCCTTCAGCACCTCGATCCGCTCGACGTCGGTAAAGGCCGCGTTGATGCCGAGCTGGCGCGGATAATAGACGCCGTCGATATACACGCCGACCGACGAATCGAGCGTCAGCAGCACGTCGCCCTGGGACTGTCCCCGGATGGCGAGCAGCACGCCCGAGGCGGATGCCGGCGAGGGGGCGATATAGAGGCCCGGCGCCTGCTGCGCGACCTCGGTGACGGTCCGGATGGTGAGATCGCGGATCTTCTCGTCGCCGAGCGCGGTGATCGAGATGGGGACGGTCTGCGCGCTCTCGGCACGCTTTCGCGCCGTGACGACGATGTCCTCGATCCCGGCCGCGGGCGCGGCGGCGGCGTCCTGCGGCGGCGGGACGTCCTGCGCCCAGGCCGCGCCGCCGGATATCGCCTGCATGACGCAGACCGGAATGATGTATGCCGCTCGCATGCTGCTCCTCCCGCACGGGCTTTGTCGCCCTTGGCGCCACAGTAGGAGCCGCCGGGGTAACCGAACGATGGCAAAACTGCGGTTGCGATAAAGGAACGGCATCAGGCCGGACGGCGGCGCGCCGACGCGCGGTCAGCGGGCGATGGCGGCGCCGGCGGCCAGCGTGCGGGCGTGGTGGATCGCCGCGCGCCGGAACAGATCGCCGAGATGCTCGGCCGCCGGCGTCAGCGGCAGGCGGGCGCGGCGCACGAAGCAGATCGTCGGCGCCAGCAGCACCTCCCCGATCGGGATCTGCCGGATCAGCCCGGTGGAGGCCGCCACCTCGCCCCATTGCTGCGGCAGCATGGCCAGCAGGTCGGAATAAGCCGCGACCATCATCATGCCGATCGCGGTCTCGGCGTTGACGAGGATGCGCGGGCGGGGCAGGCCGAAGCGGTCGAACACCGGGTCCAGCTCGGCCTCGCTCGTCAGCGCGATGTTGGTCGACGCCCACTCGGCCGAGGTGAGTTCGGCCAGGCTCGTGGCGCCGGCGAGCGGGTGGTTCGCCCGGCCGATGACGATCCGCCGGTTCTCGAACAATCGCTCCACGATCAGTTCGGGCGGCGCGACGTCGTCGGTCAGCGGGCCGATGTAGAAGTCGATCAACCCGTCCTGGACGCTGGCCTCCATCGTCGGGAACAGGCCTTCCGAGATCCGCAGGCGGACCCGGGGGAAGCGCTTGCGGAACGGCTGGATCACCCGGGGCAGGAGCGCGAGGTGCGGCACGGTCGACAGCCCGATCGCGATGCTGCCCTGGCCGACGCCCTTGAACTGCTCGACCTCGTCCCTGACCCGCTCCAGCTCCGCGCGGATGCTCGACGCCCGCCGCACGACGGCGGCGCCGACCGGGGTCAGGACCATGCCGCTCGCCCGGCGCTCGAACAGCAGCGCGCCCAGTTCGTGTTCCAGCTCGCGGATGCTGCGGGTGAGCGCGGGCTGCGCCAGCCCGAGATGACGCGCCGCGCTCCGCAGGCTGCCGCGTTCGGCGACGGCGACGACATCCCTCAGCTGGTTCAGCTTCATGCGATGCGAAGTTAGTATCGCAGCCACCAATTGGCCATCGTGCAAATATCGGCATCGCCGCGTTATCCGGCATCGATGCTGG
>CAXTHU010000179.1:0-4439 GCA_964244125.1 uncultured Sphingomonadaceae bacterium | reverse complement strand
CGACGGCGAGCGTGTCGGCGTCGCGGAAGACCTTGGAGCGTCCCCGCTCGGTCATCGCCCAGGCGCCGCGGCGCGGGCCGGTGAGGGCGGCGTTGATCGCGCAGTGGTTCTCCGGATCGCGGCGACCGGTTACCTTGTAATAGGGGGAAAAGACGCTGCCGACGAAGGCGATGATGGTCAGGCCGAAGCGGCGGTCGGCGCTGATGGCATCGACATACCACCAGGCATAGCCGCCGGGGCCGACCGCGACGTCGAAGCGCGGTCCTTGAGCAGGCAATCGACGGCCAGCCGGCCGGATAGCGCCGCCATCGGCACGCCCGCGCCGGGATGGGTGCTCCCGCCCGCGCAATAGAGCCCAGGGATCCGCGTCCGGCTGCCCTGCCGGCGGAAGGAGGCCGCCCACCCGTGCGAGGCCGGTCCATAAAGGGCCCCACCCGTCCGTGGAAACAGCGCCTCGAACTCCCGTGGCGTCGTCAGCACCGCCGAATCCCCCGGTTCCACGACAAGCCCCGCCCGCGAAACGGCCGCCCGCATCCGCAACCCGCATGTCTCGATCTCCGCTGGAGTGAAGCCGCCGCCGTCGCCATCGGCCGGCGCGTTGACGATGATCTGAATACGCTCGGCGCCCGGCTTGCCGCCGCCGCCCGAATCGTCGCGGTCCTGCGCACAGAGGTAGACGCTCGGCGCATCGGCCAGCCGGCCGGCGGCGAGCGCGGCGAACTCGGCCGGATAGTCGTCCGAGAAGAACACGTTGTGCCGCGCCAGCGGAAATCCCGACGTCCGGGCGTTGGCGGTCCACACCATCGCGCCGAGCGAACGGCGTTTCGGGCTGACGGGCCTCACCGCCCGCCGCGCCGCCGCCCCGAAGGCGCCGTCGCCGATCGCCGCCGGATCGGCGTTGCAGATCACCCGGTCCGCCGCGATCCGCTCGCCGCTCGCGAGCGTCACCCCGGCGGCGCGGCCGCGCTCGACGAGGATGTCGCGTACCGGCTCGCCATAGCGGAAGCGCGCGCCCCGCCGCGTCGCCAGTCCTTCGAGCGCACCGGCCAGCCGGTGCATCCCGCCCTCGACCAGCCACACCCCCTCGGCCTCGACATGCGCGATCAGCATCAGCGTCGCGGGCGCCCGGAACGGCGACGAACCGCAATAGGTGGCGTAGCGGCCGAACAGCTGGCGCAGGCGCGGGTCGGCGAAATAGCCGCCCAGCGCGCGCCACAGCGAGGTGTAGGGGCGCAGGCTGCAATAGTCGCGGAAACCCGCCGGCCCCATCCGCCAGCCCAGCCGGATCGGATCGGTATTGGTGCGGCGCAGGAACGGCCGGTCGAGCGCGTCGTGGATGCGTTTCGCCTCGGCGCGGAAGTCGCGATAGCCGCGCGCGTCGGCCGCCCCGGCGAAGTCGCCGATCGCCGCCTCGCTCGCCCGCCCGTCGGCGAACAGGTCGAGCCGCGCCCCGCCCCAGGCGTGGCGGGCGAGCGTTTCGGCGCGTCGCGTCGCGACATGGTCGCCGAGCGTCTCGCCGCAATCGGCGAACACCTCCTCGAACACCGATCGCAGCGTGAAGACGGTCGGCCCGCCGTCGATCGCGGCGCCGTCGACGGTGACGGCGCGCAGCTTGCCGCCCGGCGTGGCCGCCGCCTCGACGACGGTGACGTCGAGGCCGCGCGCCGCGAGCAGGGCGGCGCTGACCAGCCCGCCGACCCCCGCCCCCACCACGACCACCCGCTCGTCCGGCATCCGCCCGCAGCCTCCCTCGCCGATTGACGCGATGCTATCATCTGTCCAGACATCTGGACATATGATTTCGTCAACTCCCGATTGGTGGACCGGCTGGCGGGTGCGTTGGCGGATGTGGCGCAACCGGATGCTGGGCAACCCCGATTTCCACCGCTTCTTACCCCGTTTCACCCCGATCCGCCCCATTATCCGCCGGCGCGCCCGCGGCCTGTTCAATCTCGTCGCCGGCTTCACCTACTCGCAGACGCTGGCCGCCGTGATCGAGACGGCGTTGCCCGACCTGCTCGCCGACGGCCCGATGGACGTCGCGGACATCGCCGCGCGCATCGATCTGCCCGAGGCGGGCGCGCTGCGGCTGCTGCGCGCGGCGGCGGCGCTCGGGCTGGTCGAGCCGGTCGGCGGGCGCTGGATGCTGGACGCCGACGGCGCCGCGCTGCGCGGCAATCCGGGCATCGCCGAGATGGTCGCCCACCACCATCTGCTCTATGCCGACCTGGCCGATCCGGTCGCGCTGCTCAGGCGCGGCGGCGGCGGCGGCGCGCTGTCGCGCCACTGGACCTATGCCGGGTCGGCCGGCCGGGGGGAGGGGGCGGAGGTCGCCGGCTACTCCGCGCTCATGGCCGCGTCCCAGCCGCTGATCGCGGCCCAGGTGCTGGACGCCTATCCGCTCCGCCGCCACCGCCGGCTGCTCGACGTCGGCGGCGGCGAGGGGGCGTTCCTGGCGGCGGCGGCGGCGCGGGCGCCCGGCCTCGCTCTCGGCCTGTTCGATCTGCCGGCGGTCGGCGCGCGGGCGAAGGCGCGGCTCGAATCGCTCGGCCGCCATGCGGCGATCTTCGGCGGCGACTTCCTCGCCGATTCGCTGCCGCCGGGCCACGACCTCGTCTCGCTGATCCGCGTGCTGCACGACCATGACGACGAACCGGCGCTGCGCCTGCTGCGCAACATCCGCGCCGCCCTGCCGCCCGGCGGCCGGCTGCTGATCGCCGAGCCGATGGCCGGCACCCCCGGCGCGGAGCCGGCCGGCGACGCCTATTTCGGCCTCTACCTGCTGGCGATGGGTTCCGGCCGTCCCCGCACCCCGCGCGAAATCGCCGCCATGCTCGCCACCGCCGGCTTCGCGTCCTCCCGCCTCCTCCGCACCGCCCTCCCCCTCACCGCGCGGGCGATCGTTGCGAAGGCATAAGAAACTTTGTCCAAACAGATTGACATCATATAGTGTCCATATAAGCTTACATCCGCTGGGGAGGTTCGCTGGAGAGCCTCGGGCGCAGGGGAATGTTCGTATGGACGCAGTGGCGGTCATACTGGAGGCACCGGAAAAGCTCTCCCTGCGCACGCTCGCGCTCGATCCGCTGGCCGAGGCCGACGTGCTGGTCGAGATCGCGTGGAGCGGGATCAGCTCGGGCACCGAGAAGCTGTTGTGGACCGGCCGGATGCCGGCCTTTCCCGGCATGGGCTATCCGCTGGTCCCCGGCTATGAGTCGGTCGGGCGGATCGTCGATGCCGGCCGCGAAGCGCGCGGGCGGATCGGCGAGTGGGTCTTCGTGCCCGGCGCGAACTGCTATGCGCAAGCGCGCGGGCTGTTCGGCGGCACCGCGCGCCATGTCGTCCTGCCCTCGGCCCGCGCCATGCCGGTCGACGAGTCGCTCGGGGTCGACGGCATCCTGACCGCGCTGGCCGCCACCGCGCTCCACGCCGTCGCCGGCGGGGCCGCGCCGGACCTGATCGTCGGCCATGGCATCCTGGGGCGGCTGATCGCGCGGCTGACGATCGCCAGCGGCGCGCCCGCGCCGACGGTGTGGGATACGAACCCGGCCCGCCGGGACGGCGCCGGCTACGAAGTGGTCGATCCCGCCGCCGACGAGCGCCGCGACTATCGCACGATCTGCGACGCGAGCGGCGCCGGCGACGCGCTCGACCTCCTCCTGCCCCGCCTGGCCAGGGGGGGCGAGGTGGTGCTGGCCGGCTTCTACGACCGCCTGTCCTTCGCCTTCCCGCCGGCCTTCATGCGCGAGGCGCGCATCCGCGTCTCGGCCGAGTTCACCCCGGCCGATCTCGCGCGGACGATCGCCATGGTCGCCGGCCGGCGGCTGAGCCTGGCCGGCCTCGTCACCCATGTCCGCGACGCGGGCGATGCCCCGCAAGCCTATCCGGCCGCCTTCACCGACCCGGATTGCCTGAAGATGGTGCTCGATTGGAGACACGTATGACGATGCTCGATCCGGGACCGCTGCGCGACGAGGCGTCCTACGAGCCCGACCCTGTTCCGACCGGGCCGGTGACGAAGGAAACGCAGATCATCGCGATCTACGGCAAGGGGGGATCGGGCAAGTCCTTCGCGCTGGCCAACCTCAGCTACATGATGGCGCAGCAGGGCAAGCGGGTGCTGCTGATCGGCTGCGATCCCAAGTCCGACACGACCAGCCTGCTGTTCGGCGGCAAGTCCACCCCGACGATCATCGAGACCTCGTCGAGGAAGAAGCTGGCCGGCGAGGAGGTCGGCATCGAGGATGTCTGCTTCCAGCGCGACGGCGTGTTCGCGATGGAGCTGGGCGGGCCGGAGGTCGGCCGCGGCTGCGGCGGGCGCGGCATCATCCACGGGTTCGAGACGCTGGAGAAGCTCGGCTTCCACGAATGGGGCTTCGACTATGTCCTGCTCGATTTCCTCGGCGACGTGGTCTGCGGCGGCTTCGGCCTGCCGATCG
>CAXTHU010000178.1:0-4469 GCA_964244125.1 uncultured Sphingomonadaceae bacterium | reverse complement strand
GGCGTGCCCTATTCGCCCGCCACCGGCCTGCCGATCTCGGCCCAGACGGTCAGCCAGATGGTCGACCGGGTGATGCAGTTGCCCGACGGCACCCGCTTCCTCCTCCTCGCCCCCGTCGTGCGCGGCCGCAAGGGCGAATACCGCAAGGAACTGGCCGAGTGGCAGCGCGCCGGCTTCGGCCGGGTGCGGATCGACGGCACCGTCCACGAGATCGAGGACGCGCCCGCGCTCGACAAGAAATACAAGCACGACATCGACGTGGTGGTCGATCGGCTGGTGGTGCGCGCCGACATCGGCACGCGGCTGGCGCAGTCCTTCGAGACGGCGCTGAAGCTGGCCGAGGGGCTGGCTTATGTCGACGTGCTCACGCAATCCCCACCCCCTTCGGGGGAGGGGTCGGGGGTGGGGCCTCGGGGCCTCGCCGAGACCGACCCGCAAGCGGAGACGCCCCACCCCAACCCCTCCCCTGAAGGGGACGGGCTCAGGAAGAAGGGCATCAAGGCCCTCACCCTCCCCGACGGCGTCGCCGATCGCCTCACTTTTTCCGAGAAGTTCGCCTGCCCCGTCTCCGGCTTCACCATCGCCGAGATCGAGCCGCGGCTGTTCTCCTTCAACGCCCCCCAGGGCGCCTGCCCGGCCTGCGACGGCCTGGGCGAGAAGCTCTATTTCGACCCGCGCCTGGTCGTCCCCAACGAGCATCTCAGCCTCAAGAAGGGCGCCGTCGTCCCTTGGGCGAAATCCAACCCGCCCTCGCCCTATTACATGCAGGTGCTGGCCTCGCTCGGCCGCCACTACGGCTTCTCGCTCGACACCGCCTGGGGGGAACTGGACGAGGCCCACCGCGCCGCCATCCTCCACGGCACGAAGGGCGAGGCGGTGACGCTGCGCTTCGTCGACGGGCGCAAGTCCTACGAGGTGAAGAAGGCGTTCGAGGGCGTCATCGGCAATCTCGAACGCCGCTTCGGCCAGACCGAGAGCGCGTGGATGAAGGACGAGCTGGCGAAATACCAGTCCGCCGCCCCCTGCGAGGTCTGCCGCGGCGCCCGGCTGAAGCCCGAGGCGCTGGCGGTGAAGATCGCCGGCGAGGACATCTCCATGTCGACCCGCCGCGCGGTCGGCCCGGCCCTGGCCTTCTTCCGCGACATGCCGCGCCACCTCAACCCGCAGCAGACCGCCATCGCCGAGCGCATCCTGAAGGAGATCGTCGAGCGGCTGGGCTTCCTCGACAATGTCGGCCTCGACTATCTCAACCTCGACCGCACCTCGGGCACGCTGTCGGGCGGCGAGAGCCAGCGCATCCGCCTCGCCTCGCAGATCGGCTCGGGCCTGTCGGGCGTGCTCTACGTGCTGGACGAACCCTCGATCGGCCTGCACCAGCGCGACAACGACCGCCTCCTCGTCACGCTCCGGCGGCTGCGCGATCTCGGCAACACCGTCATCGTCGTCGAACATGACGAGGACGCGATCCGCACCGCCGACCACATCATCGACATGGGGCCGGGCGCGGGGTCGCGCGGCGGCGCGGTGGTGGCCGAGGGCAAGCTGGCCGACATCCTGGCCAACGAGGCGTCGCTCACCGGCGACTATCTCACCGGCCGCCGCGCCGTGCCGGTGCCGGGGAAGCGCCGCAAGGGTTCGGGCAAGAAGCTGACGGTCCGCGGCGCCACCGCCAACAACCTGAAGGACGTGTTGGCGGCGATCCCGCTCGGCACCTTCACCTGCGTCACCGGCGTGTCGGGATCGGGCAAGTCCACCTTCACCATCGACACGCTCTATGCCACCGCCGCGCGCGTGCTGAACGGCGCGCGGATGCTCGCCGGGCATCACGAGACGATCGAGGGTCTCCAGCATCTCGACAAGGTGATCGACATCGACCAGTCCCCCATCGGCCGCACCCCGCGCTCCAACCCCGCCACCTACACCGGCGCCTTCACCCAGATCCGCGACTGGTTCGCGGGGCTGCCGGAGAGTGCGGCGCGCGGCTACAAGCCCGGCCGCTTCAGCTTCAACGTCAAGGGCGGCCGCTGCGAGGCGTGCCACGGCGACGGCCTGCTCAAGATCGAGATGCACTTCCTCCCCGACGTCTACGTCACCTGCGACGTCTGCCACGGCGCCCGCTACAACCGCGAGACGCTGGAGGTGAAGTTCAAGGGCAGGTCGATCGCCGACGTGCTGGACATGACCGTCGAGGACGCCGTCGCCTTCTTCAAGGCGGTGCCGGGCATCCGCGAGAAGATGGCGATGCTGGTCGAGGTGGGATTGGGCTACGTGAAGGTCGGCCAACAGGCGACGACCCTGTCGGGCGGCGAGGCGCAGCGGGTGAAGCTGGCCAAGGAACTGTCGCGACGGGCGACCGGGCAGACGCTGTATATCCTCGACGAGCCGACGACGGGGCTGCATTTCGAGGACGTGCGAAAACTGCTGGAGGTTCTCCACGCGCTGGTCGAGCAGGGCAACACGGTGGTGGTGATCGAACACAACCTCGAAGTGATAAAGACGGCGGACTGGGTGATCGACCTGGGGCCGGAAGGCGGCGACAAGGGCGGGGAGATCGTCGTGATGGGAACGCCGGAGGATGTGGCGAAGGAGGCGCGGAGTTATACCGGCAGCTATCTGAAGCCGCTGTTGGAGGGGCGGGCAGGGCCTGCCCCTGTCGCGAAGGCCAGGTCTCGGAAGCGGGCGGCCGCCGCGGAATGAGCGCCTACCGCCCCGAGTTCGAGGCGGGGCTCACGCTACTCGCCCGCATCGGCGAGCGGATGCGGCGCATGGGCTGCCTGCTCCCGGTGCGCGTCGGCGGCGGAGCGGTCGAACTTCACACGAACAGCGCGATCATGACCGGCGACTTCGACCTGTCGACCGCGCGTCAGGACAAGTTCGAGGAAGCGGCCGGGCCGAAGGGCTCTAGCTGCGGCTAATCCCCGCCGGGGGCGGTGTCCTGCGAGGCCGTAGGTCACCTCCTCGGGCTGCCTGTGGCCGGTCCATGATGAGGGGCTTGGCTTTGGCGCGAAGGAACCGTTAATCTATCCCGATCAGGCGGCATGCTGGTCCGCGGGATGGATTATGGCTCGGCATCAGGAAGGGCGCCGTTGAACCCGACTCCGCGACGGCCGTCACGACGGGACACGGCAAGTTCCGCCGGATCGGCCGAGGCGCTGTTCGCGGCGATCGACTGGGACGCGCATCGTCTCGGCCCGCGCGACCGCTGGCCGGTCTCGCTCGCGTCGCTGCTGCGGTCGCTCTTCGCCTCGTCGGAATCGATGTATCTCGTCTGGGGGGAGGATCGCACCTTCTTCTTCAACGACGCCTATGGTCCGATCCTCGGCCCCCGGATCGAATATGCCATGGGCGCGCGCTTCGGCGAATTGTGGGCCGATGCCTATCCCACGGTCGAACCCCTCCTCCGCAAGGCGCTGGAAGGGCGATCGAGCCGCGTCGAGAACATGCCCATACCGATGGCGCGCTGGGGCGAGCCGGAGGACAGCTGGTGGACCTTTTCCTACACGCCGGTCTTCGACGACGACGGATCGATCGCGGGCGCGCTCTGCATCACCAACGAGACCACCGCCGCCGTCAGGCAGGCCGAGGCGGAGCGCCACGCCGCCGCGGCGCTGGCCGAGACCGAGCGGAGCCTGCGGCGCGCGCAGGAGGCGGCGCACGTCGGCATCTTCGCGATCGACATCGCCTCGGGCGCGCTGCGGGGCACGCCCGAGTTCTTCAAGCTGTTCGGGCTGGGACCGATGGAGACCGTCGCGGCGCGCGTGATCGAGGAGATGGTGGTGCCGGAGGATACCGCGCTCATCTCGCACGCCGACACGCGAGCGTCGCGGGATGTCGCGCTCGACGTCGAATACCGCATCCGGCGGCGGGACGGCGAAATCCGCTGCATCGAGCGCCGGGCCGAGTTCGAACATGACGCGACGGGCACGCCCGTGCGGCTGGTCGGCGTCGTCCAGGACGTGACCGAGCGCCGGAACGCGCGCGATGCGCTCGACAGGCTCAACGCCACGCTGGAGGCGACGGTGGTCGAGCGCACCGAGGCGCTGCTGCTGCACGAGGCCATCATCCAGTCCGACGTCACCGCGATCTGCGCCTTCGACACGGCATACCGGCTGATCGCGTTCAACCAGGCGCATAACGACGAGTTCTTCCGCGTCAACGGCTTCCACACCCGGCTCGGCGACGTGTTCTGCGACCTGTTCGTCCCCGAGCAGCGCGCCCTGATGCGCGCGCAGATGGACCGGGCGTTGGGCGGCGAATCCTTCACGGTCGAGGAGGAGTTCGGCAATCCGGCGATCGACGCGCCCCGCTGGGAGATCCATTATTCGCCGTTGCGCGACGCGGCCGGCAAGGTCATCGGCGGATTCCACCATGCCCGCGACATCAGCGCGCGCCTGCGTGCCCAGGCCGGCCTGGCCGAGGCGCAGGAGGCGCTGCGCCAGTCGCAGAAGATGGAAGCGATCGGCCAGCTG
>CAXTHU010000177.1:0-4474 GCA_964244125.1 uncultured Sphingomonadaceae bacterium | reverse complement strand
ATGCCCAAGCCGATCGTCGCGCTGGCCAAGCGCTACCAGCGCGACGCGCTGCGCATCTCGACCGTGGGGGAGGATCGCGGCCATGGCGACATCAGCTACCAGGCCGTCACGGTGGCGCCGGCCGACATCGAGAACGCGGTGGTGAACCTGCTCCGCTTCCACGAGGCCGAATCGGCGATGCTGTTCTGCGCCACGCGCGACAACGTCCGCCACCTCCACGCCAGCCTGATCGAGCGCGGCTTCCACGCCGTCGCGCTGTCCGGCGAGCATAGCCAGAACGAGCGCAACGCCGCGCTCCAGGCGCTGCGCGACCGCCGCGCGCGGGTGTGCGTGGCGACCGACGTGGCGGCGCGCGGCATCGACCTGCCGACGCTCAGCCTCGTCGTCCATGTCGAGCTGCCGCGCGACGCCGAGACGTTGCAGCACCGTTCCGGCCGGACGGGCCGCGCGGGCAAGAAGGGCACGGCGATCCTCATCGTTCCCTATCCGCGCCGCCGGCGGGTCGAATCGGTGCTGCGCGGCGCCCGCATCAACGCCGAATGGATCGCCGCCCCCACCCCGGACGACATCGCCCGCCGCGACCGCGAGCGGCTGCTGGAGGAGCTGCTCCGCCCGGTCGAGGCCGACGATCAGGATCGCGAGCTGGCCGCGCGCCTGCTGGAGGAGAAGAGCGCCGAGGACGTCGCCCTCGCCCTGGTCCGCGCCCACCGCGCGCGGATGCCGGCGGCCGAGGAACTGCTCGACCAGGGCGTGGCCCCCGCCCGCGTCGACGGCCCGCGCCCCGGCTTCGAGGACACGATCTGGTTCCGCGTCAACATCGGCCGGCGGCAGAACGCCGATCCGCGCTGGCTGCTGCCGCTGCTCTGCCGGCGCGGGCACATCACCAAGAGCGAGGTCGGCGCGATCCGCATCGCCGACGGCGAGACGCTGTTCGAGGTGCCGCGCGCGTCGGCCGCCCGCTTCGCCGACGCGCTGAAGCGCACCGCCGGCGCCGACCAGGACGGCGAGGTCCGCATCGAGGCCGTCGAGGGCAGCCCCCGCGACGCCGCCCGCCAGAACCGCCGCGCCGGCTCCGCCCGCGCCCCCGCCCCGGTCCGCCACCAGGCCAAGCCATTCCGGGGAAAGCCCCCGCAGCGGGGGCGGTAAACCATGAACTCCACGGAGGGAGAATAGTTTGAGCGTAGGGTCCCGCTGATGTCCACCGTCCGCATCCTGGTCGACGGCGACGCATGTCCGGTGAAGGACGAGATCTACAAGGTCGCCTGGCGCCTCGCCCTGCCGGTGACGGTGGTCAGCAACAGCCCGTTCCGCGTGCCCGACCATCCGCTCGTCGCCCGCGTCGTCGTCGATGACGGGTTCGACGCGGCGGACGACTGGATCGCGGAACGGTCGGACGCCGCCGCCATCGTCGTCACCGCCGACATCCTGCTGGCCGACCGCTGCCTGAAGGCGGGCGCCACCGTGCTGTCGCCCACCGGCCGGCCGTTCACCGGCGACTCCATCGGCGGCGCGATCGCGACGCGCGCGATCATGGCCGACCTGCGTGCCGGCGGCGACGTGGTCGGCGGCCCGGCGCCCTTCGCCAGGGCCGACCGCTCGCGCTTCCTCCAGGCGCTGGACGCGGCGGCGGTGCGATTGCGTCGCAGCCGGGCTATCGCTTGATCGCCCAATGCGTTACGCCGGCGCAATGAGCCACCGCCCCTCCACCGTCGAGCGCGCCTACGAACTCGCCCGCTCGGGCAAATGCCTGAAGATCGAGGACCTCGTCCGCCAGCTGAAGGCCGAGGGCTTCGAAGCGGTCGAGGCCCACATGTCCGGCTCCAGCATCCGCGCGGAGTTGCGGCAATTGTGCAAGGCGGCGCGGGCGTAAGGCCGGTTGGGGCGGTTCGCCTCGACAAGGGCCGTTCCCGGCGCAGGCCGGGGCCCAGTCGGGGGACGCCGGTGATGAGCGTTGCGTTCCGTTGCTTCAGCCTTCCCGACTGGACCCCGGCCTGCGCCGGGGAACGGACTTGTCATGAGGGTATATGCCGGATCAGAACGGCAGGATCGCCTCTTCCGCGCTCGCTTCGCCCATCCGGCGGGCGAGCCATGCGCGCCGCACGATCTCCGCCTGCTGCTCGATGCCGTAGCGGCGGAACGGCCGGCCCGGCACCAGCCGGTAGCGGTAGCGGCAGAATGGGTGGCGGGCGAGCGGCAGGAACCAGCGCCCGCCGCGCTGCGCCTGCCAGACATGGGTCAGTTCGTGGACGAACAGCGCCTGGAGCGACAGGACGGCGGCGGCATAATCCGCCCGCCACAGATCGCCCCGCGGGTGGAACCAGAGGTGCCCGTCCGGCGCCATGCAGACATGGCGCGGCTGCAACGGCCACCACGGGCGGTGATGGATTCGGACCGGATCGAGGTCGATGGCCGCGCCGAACGCCTGGGCGGCGAGGGCGCGTTCGCCGGGGGTAAGGGGGCGGCTTGTCATTACTCCCCGAGATCACATCCCTCGGTAAGGCGCGTCGTCGCCCGCCGCGACCACCCGCGCGTCGGCGACCAGCGGCTTGCCGCGCTCGAACCGGAAGGCCAGGCGCATCGTCCCGCCGGCCGCCACGTTCCGCTTGATCCCGAACACCATCGCGTGATCGCCGCCCGGCTTGAACGCCACCGTCGCGCCCGGCCCCAGGTCGACCCCGTCCAGCCGGCGCATGGTCATGCGCCCGCCCGACATCCCGCCCTCATGCAGCTCGACATGGTCGGCCGACGGCGTTTCCACCGCCACCAGCCGCACCGGCGTGCCGCCGCCGGTGAGGGTGAAATAGGCCGCCCCCGGCCGCCCCGCCACCACCGGCAGGCGGACCCACGCCTGCTCGACCGCCACCCTGGCCGGCGTCCCCGGCCCGCATCCCGCCGGCAGCAGCCCCAGGCAGAGGACGAGGCCGAGGGCGGTGCGGGAAATGGGGCGCAAGGACGCTCTCCGGGCTGGTTGGCGGGCCGGGCTTAGCCACGCGGGCGTCTTGCAGCAACATCCCGCCCTCCTATATCGCCCAACGAAACAAACTGCCGGCCGCGCGCCGCTCCCGCTCGTCGGGCGGAGCGGCCGGCCGATCCGGAACGAGGATGAAGACGAAGATGGCTAAAGTGATCGGCATCGATCTCGGTACCACCAACAGCTGCGTCGCGGTGATGGAAGGCGGCAAGCCCAAGGTCATCGAGAATGCCGAGGGCGCCCGCACCACCCCCTCGATCGTCGCCTTCGCCAAGGATGGCGAGCGGCTGATCGGCCAGCCGGCCAAGCGCCAGGCGGTGACGAACCCGGACAACACGATCTTCGCGGTCAAGCGCCTGATCGGCCGCCGGTTCGACGATCCGGTGACGAAGAAGGACACCGAGCTGGTGCCCTATTCGATCGCCAAGGGCCCGAACGGCGATGCCTGGGTGAAGGCCGGCGGCAAGGATTATTCGCCGTCCCAGATCAGCGCCTTCACGCTCCAGAAGATGAAGGAGACGGCCGAGGCCTATCTCGGCGAGACCGTGTCGCAGGCGGTCATCACCGTCCCGGCCTATTTCAACGACGCCCAGCGCCAGGCGACCAAGGACGCCGGCCAGATCGCCGGGCTGGAGGTGCTGCGCATCATCAACGAGCCGACCGCAGCCGCGCTCGCCTACGGTCTCGACAAGAACGAGAACAGGACGATCGCGGTCTACGATCTCGGCGGCGGCACCTTCGACATCTCCATACTGGAGGTCGGCGACGGCGTGTTCGAGGTGAAGTCGACCAACGGCGACACTTTCCTCGGCGGCGAGGATTTCGACGCCAAGCTGGTCGAATATCTCGCCGAGGAGTTCAGGAAGGCCGAGGGGATCGATCTCACCAAGGACCGCCTCGCGCTCCAGCGGTTGAAGGAAGCGGCCGAGAAGGCGAAGATCGAACTGTCCTCGACCCAGACGACCGAGGTCAACCTGCCCTTCATCACCGCCGACGCCACCGGGCCGAAGCATCTGGTGAAGGCCATCACCCGCGCCGATCTGGAGCAGCTGGTCGACGGCCTCATCCGGCGGACGATCGAGCCGCTGAAGAAGGCGCTGGCCGATGCGGGCCTGAAATCCGACGCGATCGACGAGGTCGTGATGGTCGGCGGCATGACCCGCATGCCCAAGGTGCGCGAGGCGGTGAAGGCGTTCTTCGGCAAGGAGCCGCATACCGGCGTCAACCCGGACGAGGTCGTCGCGATGGGCGCCGCGATCCAGGCCGGCGTGCTCCAGGGCGACGTCAAGGACGTGCTGCTGCTCGACGTGACGCCGCTGTCGCTCGGCATCGAGACGCTGGGCGGCGTGTTCACCCGGATGATCGACCGCAACACGACCATCCCGACGAAGAAGTCGCAGACCTATTCGACCGCCGACGACAACCAGAACGCCGTCACCATCCGCGTCTTCCAGGGCGAGCGCGAGATGGCGGCCGACAACAAGATGCTCGGCCAGTTCGACC
>CAXTHU010000176.1:0-4478 GCA_964244125.1 uncultured Sphingomonadaceae bacterium | reverse complement strand
GCCTGCATCACGTCCGGGCGGATCATGTCGGCGCCGTTGCCCGCCACCCGCCAGCGCGACAGGTCGAAGCGGCCGGCGACGTCGGTCTGGCTGCCGATGCGGCGGGCGCAGATGTCGTAGCCGAAGGTCGGCGAATAGGACAGGGTGGTGCCGGGATTGCGGCTGACAAGGTCCAGCCAAGCGAGCGGCCGGCGGGCGAAATCCTCGGTCTTGAGATAATCGGCCGACACCTGGTTG
Source organism: uncultured Sphingomonadaceae bacterium (assembly GCA_964244125.1). GTDB lineage: Bacteria > Pseudomonadota > Alphaproteobacteria > Sphingomonadales > Sphingomonadaceae > Solisphingomonas. The sequence goes on along the minus strand of CAXTHU010000176.1, from coordinate 4,241 downwards.
GCGACCGGCGAGAGGAGGCAGCCGACCAGCCCCATGTCGTGATACCACGGCAGCCACGACACGCAGCGATCGCCGTCGCGCACCTCCATGCCGATCGCATGGGCGGCGAGGTTGGCGAGCAGCGCGCGGTGGGTGACGGCGACGCCATGGGGAAAGCGGGTCGAGCCGCTGGAATATTGCAGATAGGCGATCTGGTCCGGCGTCGCGACGGGCAGCGGCGCGGCCGGCGCCGGGCCGGCGGCGAAGGCCTCCCACTCGACCCCCTCGATCCCGGCGCGGGCGGCGGCGGCGTCGGCCATCCGGGCGATCTCGGCGGGAAAGAACAGCAGCCGCGCATCGCAGCTGCCGAGCTGCACCTCCAGCTGGTCGATATAGGAATCGCGGCCGCCGAAGCTGGTCGGCAGCGGCAGCGGCACCGGCCAGGCGCCGGCATGGATCGCGCCGAAGAACAGCGCGGCGAAATCCGGTCCGGTCTCGGCGATCATCGCCAGCCGATCGCCGGGACGGATGCCGCGCGCGATCAGCCGGCGGGCGTTGGCGAGCGCATCGCTACGCAAGCGCGCATAGGGGTAGGCCCGCACCAGCGTGCCGCGCGCGTCGTGGAAATTGAGCCCGCGCGACGAACCGGCGGCATAGGCGAGCGCGTCGCCCAGAGTGGCGAAATCCGAGAAGCGGCGCGGCTGCGGACAGTCGGACGGGGTGGGGACGGCGGCGGAACGCGACGCCGGCGCGACCGGGGCGGCGAGGCCGTCCCAGCCGCCGTCGGGGCGTTCCGCGTCGTTCGGCACCCCTGGCTGCTCCTCTCTCATCCGCTCTCCCGATCCGCCCATGCGGGTAGCCCGTGGCCGCATGGTCGTCCACCGGCCTTTCTAGTCCGGCGCCGGCGTTCAAAATCCGGCTCCACTGTGGCACAAACATGGCGCATGGCGCGGCGGCGGGAGAAGCGGGGACAATGGAGCGGGGCCGGCGAGACGGTGCGCGGCAGGTGCCGCCGCTGGATGCGGCCGGGCTGGAGCGGATCGCGCTGCATTATGTCGGCCGCTATGCGACGACGCGGGCCAGGCTCGCCGCGTATCTGATCCGCAAGCTGCGCGCGCGGGGCTGGGCCGGGACGGCGGCGCCGGAGGTGGCGGCGCTCTGCGAGGCGATGGCGGCGGCGGGCTATGTCGACGATCGCGGCTTCGCCGAGGCGCGCGGCGCGGCGCTCGGCCGGCGCGGCTATGGCCGGCGGCGGGTGGCGCAGGCGCTGGCCGGCGCCGGGATCGACGAGGCCGATCGGGCGGGAGCCTTGGCGCAGGCGGGCGAGACCGCCTGGGACGCGGCGATGGCGTTCGCCAGACGGCGGCGGCTGGGTCCGTTCGCCGCCGTGGCCGCCGATGCGGACGGCGCGCGCAAGGCGGTCGCGGCGATGCTGCGGGCGGGACACGATCCGGGCGTGGCCCGGCGGATCGTCGCGGCGTCGCCCGGCGAGACGATCGAGCCGCCCGACCGATGATCCGCACAGTTCATCGCTTCGCATCATGGTAAATGCATGATAGCCTGTCCCCGAGGGGGACAGGGGCATGACGAGCAACACAGCGCTTGCCGGGTTCGATCATCGGTCGTCGGGGGACGATACGGCGCGGACCGGCGGCGATGGCCACGCGGCGGAAACCGGCAGGGTGGTGGCGCTGGCGCCCGCCCTCGATACGCGCGAGTTCCACGGCACGGTCAAGTGGTTCGACGCGACGCGCGGCTTCGGCTTCGTCACCAGCACGGACGGCGCCTGCGACGTGCTGGTCCATTTCTCCACCCTGCGCGAACATGGCCGCCGCACCCTGCCCGAGGGCACCACGGTCCATTGTATCGCCGGGCGGCGGGACCGGGGCTGGCAGGCGCGTGCGATCCTGTCCTTCGATCTCGCCACCGCCACCGGCCCGGATGCCGACGCGGTCGTCCGGCGCCCGGCCGACCATGTCGATCCGGTCGCGCTGATCGAGGATGCCGGCGATTGCGAGATCGTCCGGGTGAAATGGTTCAACCGGCTGAAGGGCTATGGCTTCGTCGTCCGCGAGGGCGAGGACGAGGACATCTTCGTCCATATGGAGACGGTGCGGCGGGCGGGGCTGCGCGACCTCCTGCCCGACCAGCGGCTGAGCGCGCGGATCGCGGCGGGGCGGAAGGGGCCGCTGGCGGTGGTGCTGACCGGGATGGAGTAGCCGTCGCGGGCTTTGCCGTTGCGCCGTCCCCCGCATCCCGGCTAAGCGCGCGCCATGGGTCTGCTGAAGCGCATCTTCACCTGGTGGGACGGGGCGACGATCGGCACCAGCCTGTTCAGCCGGCGGAACGGCGCCGGCGTCGGCAGCGACGCGCTCGGCAACCAGTATTTCGAGACGAAGCCCGGCGCCAGGGGGCAGGCGCGGCGCTGGGTGATCTATGCTGGGCCGAACGACGCCAGCCGGGTGCCGCCGGAATGGCACGGCTGGCTGCACCATACGATCGACGACGTGCCGGAACGCGCGCTGCCGGCGCCGCGAGCCTGGCAGAAGCCGGCGGTGCCCAACCTGACCGGCACGCCGGACGCCTATCGCCCCGCCGGCGCGCTGGAATCGGGCGGCGTGCGCGCGGCGGCGACCGGCGACTATGAGGCGTGGAGCCCGAACTAGGCCATGGGACGAATGTCGCGCGATCATCTGGCCGAGGCGGCGGTGGGCCTGCTCGTGGTGCTGCTGGCCGCCGCATTCGTGCTGTTCGCCTGGGCGCGGACCGGCGGCGGCGGGGCGGCGGGGGCGGTGCACGTCACCGCCATCTTCCCCAGCGCCTCGGGCGTCGGCGCGGGAACCGACGTGCGCATCGCCGGGCTGAAGGTGGGGACCGTGTCGGACCAGAAGCTCGACGCCAGGACGTGGCAGGCCGAGGTGGTGCTGGCGCTGGACCCAAAGGTGAAGGTGCCGAACGACTCCAGCGCCACGATCACCTCGGAAGGGCTGCTCGGCAGTACCTATGTGGCGCTCAATCCGGGCGGCGCGGCCGAGGCGCTGAAGGAGGGCGACACGATCGTCGACACGCAAGGGTCGGTCGACCTGATGGGGATGATCGGCCAGTTCATCAACAAGTCCGGTTCCAGCGACAAGCCGGCGGCGTCCGGCGGGCTCGATACGATGGGGAGCGACGGCCGGGCCGCCGGGGGCAAGTGAGGCGGGCGATCCTCTGCGCGCTGGTGCCGCTGGGCGGCCTCGCCGCGTGGCAGGGGGTGCAGGCGCTCCAGAACGCGGCGGCCGCCGCACCCCAATCCGACAGCGCGGCGCCGGTCGAGGCGCCCGTCGCGAGCGCAGCCACGGTGGTGGCGCCGAAGCCCAAGCCGAAGGTGGTGACGCCGGTGCCGCCGGTGCGCGACCTCGCCAGGGCGGAGACGCCGATGGCCGGGCGGGTGGCGGTGCTGGGCGTGCTGAACAAGCGCAACGGCATCTTCCGCGACATCACGCTCAGGCCCGGCCAGGCGATGCGGCTGGGCGACTTGATCGTGCGGCTGCGCGCCTGCGAGACGACGGCGGACTGGGAGCCGGAGCAGCTGACCGGCGCCTTCGTCCAGGTGGACGTGCGGGCGCGGACGGGGATCTGGGGGCGGGTGTTCTCCGGCTGGGTCTATCGCGAATCGCCGTCGCTGAACGTCGTCGAACACCCGATCTACGACGTCTGGCCCAAGAGCTGCGCGATGACGCATCCGGATATCGGGCCGGAGACGCTGTCGTCGTCGTCCGGCGGCGAGCCGCGCCGGTCCAGCCGGCCGAAATCGACCGTGCCGGGGGCCGAAGCGGCGGCGACTCCGGCGCCGGTGCCGGCGACCCCGCCGGCGGCGAGGGCCGCGTCCAGCAACGAGCGATAGGCGCCCCGGCTCAGTTCGATCGCGCCCAGCGAGGCGAGGTGATCGGTGATGAACTGGCAGTCGAGCAGCGTGTAGCCGCCCACCCTGAGACGGGCGACGAGATGGGCCAGCGCCACCTTCGACGCATCGCGCGCGCGGCTGAACATGCTCTCGCCGAAGAAGGCCGCGCCCAGCGTCACGCCATAGAGGCCGCCGACGAGCCGGCCGTCCTGCCGGCATTCGATCGAATGGGCGTGGCCGCGCGCGTGGAGCGCCTGGTAGGCCGCCTCGATCGCCGGGTTGATCCAGGTGTCGGGCCGGCCCTCGACCCGCTCGGCGCAGGACGCCACCACGGCGGCGAAGTCGCGGTCGGCGGTGACGCGGAAGCGATCCGACC
>CAXTHU010000175.1:0-4660 GCA_964244125.1 uncultured Sphingomonadaceae bacterium | reverse complement strand
ACCGAATCGAGAGAGGCGACGAGCCTGTCGAGCATGATGCGTCCCCTGTCGCCTCCGTCGCCCATCTAGGCGTCTGCCGCGCAGATTTCCAGAGGAGCGCCGATCAGAGCGTCGCGTGGATCGTCGCCGCCGCCTTCATCACCGCGCCGGTCCGCGCCGCCGCCTGGATCGTCTCGGCGTTGACGCCGTGGGTCTTGAGCACCTTCTCATGACTGTCGATGCACATGCCGCAGCCGTTCATCGCGCTGACCGCCAGGCTAAACAATTCGAAATCGGCCTTGTCGATGCCCGGCGAGCCGATCACGTTCATCCGCAGCTTCGCCGGCAGCTGCGCATATTCCTTGTTCGAGGCGAGATGGACGAAGCGGTAATAGACGTTGTTCATCGCCATCACCGCCGCCGCGGCGCGCGCCGCGGCGGCCGCCTCGGCCGACAGCTTGCCGTCGACCTCGGCCTCGGCCGCGTCCACCAGCGGCTTGTAGCCCGAGCCGTGGGCGCAGGCGAGCAGCAGGCCGTGGCGGCGCTGATCCGCCAGCGTCTGGTCGCCGAGCAGCGAGTTCAGGTTCAGGCGGATGTCCTTGGCGTAATCGGGCAGCGCCTCGGCGAAGGTCTTCAGGGACATGTCAAACTCCTCAAGGCCCTCTCCCCTCTTCCGGGGAGAGGATTGGGAGAGGGGCCTTCTTCCCGCGGCCGGCCGAAGAAGAACCCCTCATCCCGCCCTCTCCCCGAAAGGGGAGAGGGTTCGAACGATCACGCCGCCGGGCGCAGCACGTCCTCGCCGGCCTGCCAGTTGCAGGGGCACAGCTCGTCGGTCTGGAGCATGTCGATGACGCGGATCGCCTCGGCCGGGTTGCGGCCCTGGTCGAGGCCGTTGACGGTGACGTGCTGGATGACGTTGTGCGGATCGACGATGAAGGTCGCGCGCAGCGCCACGCCGGCGCCGTGATGGACGATGCCGAGCGCGGTCGCCAGGTCCTTCTTGTTGTCGGCGATCCACGGGAAGTCGCAGGCGGCCAGCCGCTCGTCCGACTTGCGCCAGGCGAAGTGGACGAAATCGGTATCGGTCGACGCGCCGATCAGCACGGCGTCGCGATCGGCCAGGTCGTCCTTCAGCTCGCCATAGCCGATGATCTCGGTCGGGCAGATGAAGGTGAAGTCCTTGGGCCAGTAGAACACCACCTTCCACTTGCCGTTGGTCTCGCCGAGATCGAGCGTCTCGCCGTTGGGCAGCGCGGCGACGCCCTGCTGGACGGGGACGGTGATGGCGGGAAACTTGTCGCCGACGGTGAGCATGGGGCAGTCCTTTCGGAGGATGGCTATTCGGTAGCGGGGATATGGCGATATGGCGCACCGCGATCAAATCAATTATTCCGACGCCTTCGATCGAAGGACCCGATGAGTGGCCACCTATCTGCCGACGCTGAAACAGCTGCAATATCTCGTCGCGCTGAAGGAGCATGGCCATTTCGGCCGCGCGGCGGAGGCCTGCTTCGTCACCCAGTCGACGCTGTCGGCGGGGTTGCGCGAGCTGGAGTCGCTGGTCGGCATCACGCTGGTCGAGCGGACCCGCCGCGTCGTCCGCTTCACCCCGCTCGGCCACCGCATCGCCGACAAGGCGGTGCGCGTGTTGCGCGAGGCGGAGGAGCTGTCGGACATGGCGCGCGCCGCCGGCAAGCCGCTGTCGGGCGAATTGCGCATGGGCGTCATCCCGACCATCGCGCCCTTCCTCCTGCCCCGGATGCTGCCGCGGCTGCGCGCCGACTGGCCGGACCTGAAGCTCTACCTGCGCGAGGAGACGAGCCCCCAGGCCTGCGAATCGCTCCATCGCGGGCAGCTCGACTGCGTGTTGCTGGCGCTGCCCTATGCCTGCGGCGAGATCGACACGCTGGACGTCGCCGACGACCGTCTGTTCGTCGCCATGCCGGAGGGGGAGGGGGGCACGGCCGGGACGGTCTCCTCGGCCGAGATCGACCCGGCGCGGCTGCTGCTGCTGGAGGACGGCCACTGCCTGAAGGACCATGCGCTGGCCGCCTGCAACCGGCCGGAACTGCGCGCCGACGCGCTGATGTTGGGCACCTCGCTCCACACGCTGGTGCAGATGGTCGACAACGGCCTGGGGGTGACGCTGATCCCGGAGATGGCGATCGCCGCCGGCATCCTGAACGGCACCCGCGTCGTCGCCCGCCCGCTGGACGCCGACCACCCGAGCCGCCGCATCGCGCTCGCCTGGCGGCACGGCAGCCCGCGCGAGAAGGAGTTCAACCTGCTGGGCGAGGCGCTGCGGAAGGCGGCCTGATCGAGATCGTCGCCCCGGCGGACGCCGGGGCCTCGGGAGATAGCGCGCGAGGGCTGGTATCGAGATTCGCCGTTCCACCTCACGTCCCGAGGCTCCGGCCTACGCCGGGGCGACGAATGAAGGCCTATGCCTCCCCCCCGTCCGCCAGGTCCTCGCCGGTATCCGCGTCCGGCACCGCGTCGGTCTGCGGCGGGATGCCCTCGCGCAGGTCGGCCTCGGCCTCCTCCTCGGCTTCCTCGGTCCGCGCCGCGCCGACGACATGCTCGCCGTCGGCGACGTTGAACAGGCGCACCCCGGCCGAGTTGCGGCCGATGACGCGGGTGTCGCCGACGGTCATGCGGATCACCTTGGCCTGGTCGGTCACCAGGATCAGCTGCTCGCCGCTATGCGCCGGGAAGCTCGCGACGACGGCGCCGTTGCGGGCCAGGTTGTCGATGTTGGTGATGCCCTGGCCGCCGCGCCCGATGCGGCGGTATTCATAGGCGGAGGATCGCTTGCCGTAGCCGTTGGCGCAGACCGTCATGACGAACTCCTCGGCGGCGGCGAAGGCGGCCATGCGCTCGGGCGACAGCGTCGGCTCGCCCGGCGTCTCCTTCCACGGCGCCGCGCGCAGATAGGCGTCGCGTTCCTCCGGCGTCGCCGCGAAGCCGCGCAGGATGGACAGCGAGATGACCTCGTCGTCCGCCTGCAACCGCGCCCCGCGCACGCCGTTGCTGTCGCGGCTCTGGAACTCGCGCACGTCGGTCGCGGAAAAGCGGATCGCCTTGCCCTGGGCGGTGGCGAGCAGCACGTCGTCCTCCTCGGTCAGCAGCGACACGCCGATCAGCCGGTCGTCGGAACCCTCCTCGAACCGCATCGCCAGCTTGCCGGCGGTGCGGATGTTGGCGAAGGCGTCCATCGAATTGCGCCGCACCAGCCCGCGCGCGGTGGCGAACAGGATGTGGAGCCTGCCCCACTCCGCCTCGTCCTCGGGCAGCGGCAGGACGGTGGAGATCGTCTCGCCCTCGGCCAGCGGCAGCAGGTTCACCATCGGCCGCCCGCGGGCCTGCGGCGCGCCCTCGGGCAGGCGCCACACCTTCTTGCGATAGACCTTGCCGTGGGTGGAGAAGAACAGCACCGGCGTGTGGGTGGAGGTGACGAAGAGGGCGGTGACCGCATCCTCGTCCTTGGTCGCCATGCCCGAGCGGCCCTTGCCGCCGCGCGCCTGCGTGCGGAAGGCGTCGAGCGGGGTGCGCTTGATATAGCCGCCGATGGTGACGGTGACGACCATCTCCTCGCGCTCGATCAGGTCCTCGTCGTCGATGTCGTCGCCGGCCGGCGCGATCAGGGTGCGGCGCGGCGTGGCGAAGTCGGCCGCGATCTGGTCGAACTCCGCCTCCATCACCGCGTAGAGGCGCCTGCGGTCGCCGAGTATCTCCAGCAGCTCGCCGATCGATCCGGCGAGTTTCGCCAGCTCCTCGCCGATCTCGTCGCGGCCCAGCCCCGTCAGCCGGTGGAGGCGCAGGTCGAGGATGGCGCGGACCTGGATGTCGGACAGGCGGTAGCTGTCGCCGGTCACCTCGGCCTCGACCGCCTCGACCAGGCGGATATACTGCACGATCTCGGCGATCGGCCATTCGCGCTGGGCGAGCGCGGCGCGCGCGACGGCCGGGTTGGCCGAGCCGCGGATGATCCGCACCACCTCGTCCAGGTTGGTGACCGCGACGACCAGGCCGAGCAGGATATGCGCCCGCTCGCGCGCCTTCAACAGCTCGAACTTGGCGCGGCGGGTGATGACCTCCTCGCGGAAGGCGACGAATGCGGCGATGATGTCGCGCAAGCTCAGCAGCTCGGGCCGGCCGCCGCGGATGGCGAGCATGTTGGCCGGGAAGCTCGACTGCGCCGGCGTGTGCCGCCAGAGCTGGTTCAGCACCACGTCGGGCGTGGCGTCGCGCTTCAGGTCGATGACGATGCGCACGCCCTCGCGGTTGCTCTCGTCGCGGATGTCGGACACGCCCTCGATCCGCTTGTCCTTGGCGGCATCGGCGATGGCTTCCACCAGGCCGTTCTTGCCGGTCTGGTAGGGGATGGCGGTCAGCACGATCGAGCGGCGGTCCCCGCGTCCCTCCTCGATCGTGTGGGCCGAGCGCATGATGATCGATCCGCGCCCGGTGGTGTAGGCGTTGCGCGCCCCGCCGGTGCCCAGGATCAGGCCGCCGGTGGGGAAGTCCGGGCCGGGCACGATCGCATGCAGCGCCTCGGCCGAGATGCCGGGATCGGCGATATAGGCCTTGCAGGCGGCGATCACCTCGCCGAGATTATGCGGCGGGATGTTGGTCGCCATGCCGACCGCGATGCCGCCGGCGCCGTTGACCAGCAGGTTGG
>CAXTHU010000174.1:0-4732 GCA_964244125.1 uncultured Sphingomonadaceae bacterium | reverse complement strand
AATCGAAGAAGATCAGCAAGACCGAGGCGGTGCAGTCGGTCGCGGCCGAGCGGCTGGAGGACGAGAACATCCATGTCGGCCCGTCCGACTATGTCGCCTGGCAGAACGACAACAAGGTCTGCTTCCTCCGGATGGAGGGCCAGCTGTTCGGCGGCGTGCCGATGAACCTGGAGCTGCGGCTGTCGGTGGAGGACAGCCCCAATTCGGCCGGGGTGGCGATCGACATGCTGCGCTGCGCGAAGCTGGCGCTGGATCGCGGCCTGGGCGGGCCGATCGATGCCGCCTCCGCCTTCTTCTGCAAGCATCCGCCCGAGCAGATGACCGACGACGAGGCCCACCGCGCCGTCGAGGCGTTCATCGCCGGCACCGACCCGGCGCCTCAGTCCCGCCAGGGCGAGGCGACGACCATCAGCCGCGGCCCGGCGTGAGCGAGGAGCGCGGCCCGGAGCCGCGCCGCGCGGCGGCTGTGCAGCAGCCGTTCCCACCAATGGCGCAGCACCAGTTCGGGAATGAGGATCGCGACCGACCGTCCCGGCGTCTCGGCGTCGATCTTGTCGATCAGTTCGAGCAGCGGCCCCTCGATCTCGCGATAGGGCGCCGGCACCATCACGAGGCGCGGCGGCGTCAGCCCGGCGGCGGCGAGGGGGACGCGGATGTCGCGTTCGAACGCGTCCTTCATCGCCGCCATGTCCTCGTCGGCCTCGGGGCCGCGCAGGCGCAGCAGGTGGACGGCCAGGACATCGGGCGACAGCGTCATGGCGAAGCGCAGCGCCCGGTCGGTCATGCGGCTGCGCTCCTCATAGGCGATCAGCACGGTCGGCGGCGCGCTCTCCCCGATCGCGAGCGGGCCGTCGGCGGCCAGGCGGCGGTCGAGCCGGGTGTAGTAACGGTGGACGGCGACGAGCAGCGCCATCGTCAGCGGGACCGCCAGCACGACGATCCACGCCCCCTCGGCGAACTTGGCGGCGACGATGACCACCAGCGCGGCGATCGTCGTGGCGGCGCCCAGCGCGTTGATCGCCAGACGCCGCCACTGGCCGCCCTCGCGCCGCCAATGCGCCACCATGCCGAGCTGGCTCACGGTGAAGGTGAGGAAGGCGCCGACCGCGAACAGCGGGATCAGCCGGTCGGTGATGCCGCCGAACAGGACCAGCAGCCCGCCGCCGGTGACGGTCAGGAAGACGACGCCGACCGAGAAGACCAGCCGGCGGTCGGCGACGGCGAAGGCGCGCGGCAGATAGTCGTCCAGCGCGACCAGCCGGCAGACGCGCGGGAAGCCGACGAAGCTGGTGTTCGCCGACAGGCACAGCACCGCCAGCAGGCTGGCCATCGCGACGTAATAGATCGCGCCATGCCCGACGACCGCCCCGGCCAGCTGCGACAGCACGCTCTGGTAGCCGGGCTGGGTCTGGTCCATCGCACCCAGGCCATAGCCCCGCGCCGCCACCGCGATCCCGGCGAGCAGCAGGCCGAGCGCCAGGCAGATGACGGTGAGGGTCAGGCGGGCCTGGCGGACCACCGGCTCCTTGAACGCGCCGACGCCGTTGGAGACCGCCTCGACCCCCGTCATCGCCGTGCAGCCGGCGGCAAAGGCGCGGAGCAGGAGCCAGATGCCGACGCCGGTGGCGGCACCCTTGACGGCCGGCGGCGCGACGACCGGATCGGCATGGCCGATACCGAGGCGGAACAGGCCCCAGCCGATCAGCCCCAGGAAGAGCAGCAGGAACAGATAGGTCGGCAGCGCGAACAGCCAGCCGGCCTCGCGCGTGCCGCGCAGGTTGGCGAGCGCCACGAGGGCCAGGATGCCGAGGCACAGCGGCAGCGTCCACGGCTGGAGCATCGGCAGCGAGGAGGTCAGCGCGCCGACCCCGGCCGAGATGCCGACCGCGACGTTCAGCACATAGTCGATCATCAGCGCCGCCGCCGCGACCAGCGAGGCGGTGGCCCCCAGATTCTCCTTGGCGACGGTATAGGCCCCGCCGTTGGACGGATAGGCGACGATCGTCTGCCGATAGGAGAAGTAGAGGACCGCCAGCAGCGCCACGATCGGCGCGATCACCCAGCCGATCCAGGCGATGCCGGCGGCCCCGGCCGGGGCCAGGACGGTCAGCGCCGCCTCCGGCCCGTAGGAGGACGAACCCAGCCCGTCGAGGCCCATCGCCGGCACGCCGGCGAACCAGCCGATCTTGCGATCGCCCTGCTCGCGATTGGCCAGCCGGCGGCCGAGGAGGACATCCAGGAGCTTCATGATCCGCGCAACGTGGCGCCCGGCGCTAAGTGCCGCGCGATCGGGGATGCCGCATGACGACGACGATGCAGGCGGCGGTCCTCGCCGCGCCGGGCCGGATCGAGCTGCGCCATGTCCCCCTGCCGGAACCGGGCGCGGGCGAGCTGCGGGTGCGGCTGGAGGGCTGCGGCGTGTGCGCGTCGAACCTGGAGCCGTGGGCGGGGCTGCCGTGGATCGGCTATCCCGGCGAGCCGGGCGGTCTGGGCCACGAAGGCTGGGGCGTCGTCGATGCGATCGGCGGGGGCGTGGACGACGTGAAGGTCGGCGACCGGGTCGCGACCCTCTCCTGCCGCGGCTTCGCCGAATATGACGTCGCAAGCGCCGGCTCGGTGGTGAAGCTGCCCGAGGCGCTGGCCGGCCGGCCCTTCCCCGGCGAGCCGCTCGGCTGCGCGATGAACATCTTCCGCCGCAGCGACATCCGGCCGGGACAGACGGTGGCGATCGTCGGCATCGGCTTCCTCGGCGCGATCCTGACGCGGCTCGCGACCGACGCCGGGGCGCGGGTGATCGCCGTCTCGCGCCGCGCCTTCTCGCTGGACCTCGCCGCCGCCTATGGCGCGGCCGAGACGATCCCGATGGAGGATCATCGGGGGATCGTCGACCGGGTGGCGGCGCTGACCGGCGGCCGGCTGTGCGAGCGGGTGATCGAGGCGGTCGGCAGGCAGTGGCCGCTCGATCTCGCCGGCGAACTCGTCGGCTTCGGCGGCCGGCTGGTCGTCGCCGGCTACCATCAGGACGGGCCGCGCCAGGTGAACATGCAGATGTGGAACTGGAAGGGGATCGACGTCGTCAACGCCCACGAACGCGATCCCGCCGTGTGCCTGCAAGGGCTGCGCGAGGCGGTGGCGGCGGTCGCCTCCGGCCGGATCGATCCGGCGCCGCTCTACACCCATCGCTACCCGCTCGACCGGCTCGGCGACGCGCTGGACGCGGCGCGGGACCGGCCGGACGGCTTCCTGAAGGCGCTCGTCACCTATGGCTAGGCCGCGCGTCGGCTTTCTCGGCGTGGGCTGGATCGGCCGCCACCGGATGCGGGCGATGATCGACACCGGCGCGATCGAGGCCGCCGCGATCTGCGATCCGTCGGCCGGGACGGCCGCCGAGGCCGCCCGCCTCGCGCCGCGAGCGGCGGTGGTCGGGACGTTCGAGGCGATGCTGGCGCTGGGGCTGGACGGCATCGTCGTCGCCAGCCCCAGCGCGCTCCACGCCGCCCAGTCGATCCGGGCGCTGGAGGCGGGGGCGGCGGTCTTCTGCCAGAAGCCGCTCGGCCGCGATGCCGACGAGGTGCGGGCGGTGGTCGCCGCCGCGCGGGCGGCCGACCGGCTGCTCGGGCTGGACCTGTCCTACCGCGAGACGAGCGGCATGAGGCGTATCGCCGAGGCGATCCGGGCCGGCGCGCTCGGCCCTGTCCACGCCGTCGATCTCGTCTTCCACAACGCCTATGGCCCGGACAAGCCGTGGTTCTACGACCGCGCGCTGTCGGGCGGCGGCTGCGTCGTCGATCTCGGCGTGCATCTGGTCGACCTTGCGCTGTGGGCGCTCGACTTCCCGCCGGTCGCCACCGTCTCGGCGAACCTCTTCGCCGGCGGCCGGCCGCTGCCGCCCGGCGGATCACAGGTCGAGGATTACGCGGTGGCGACGCTGACGCTCGCAGGGGGCGCGGTGGTGCGGCTGGCCTGTTCGTGGCGGCTCCACGCCGGGCGCGACGCCGACATCTCCGCCACCTTCCACGGGACCGCCGCCGGCGCCGCCTTCCGCAACCTCGACGGCTCCTTCTACGACTTCACCGCCGAGCTGCACGAAGGCACGACGCGGCGCATGCTGGCCGATGGGCCGGAGGATTGGGGCGGCCGGGCGGCGGCGCGATGGGCCGAGACGCTCCGGCACGATCGCGGCTTCGATGCCGCGGCGGAACGCTTCGTCGCGGTCGCGGAGGTGCTGGACCGTATCTACCGCGCCTGACCGCGGCCGCCGGCGGATATTTTCGGTTGCGGATGCGAACCCGGTCGGCAAGGGCGTTCCTTCCGCCCGGAGCGCCGACCGCATGGCTGACGACGAGAAGACCGACAAGGACCGTGACGCCGCTCCCGACGGCGGCGGCGATGCGCCGGACAGGGAGGGCGGCGATCCGAAAGGCGGCGGCGGCAACGATGCGGACAAGGGCTCCGGCCCGCCGCTCTACAAGCGGCCGCTGTTCTGGATCGTGGCCGTCGTCTTGCTGGCGGCGGCGATCGTCGGGGGCGTGCTCTACTGGCTGCATGCGCGGCGATATGTCTCGACCGACGACGCCTTCGTCGACGCCCATATCGTCCGCCTCGCGCCCGAGGTGTCCGGCCGGCTGACCCAGGTCGCCGACGTCGACAACCGCCATGTCGAGGCCGGGCGGCTGCTCGCCGTGATCGAGCCGCAATCGCCCCGGGCGCAGCGCGCGCAGGCGGTGGCCGA
>CAXTHU010000173.1:0-4733 GCA_964244125.1 uncultured Sphingomonadaceae bacterium | reverse complement strand
GCATCCGCCGCGCGCTGAGCCTGGCCGGCGCCGATCCGCGCCAGCTCGATCTCGTCGCCTTCGGCGGGATGGGCGCGGTGCATGCGGTGTCGCACGCACGCGAGCTGGGCATGCGCCGCGTGCTGGTGCCGCAGGCGGCGCCGGCGATGTCGGCGCTGGGCCTGCTCACCGCCGACCATCTGCTCGACGAATCGCGCACGTTGCTGTCCGACTGGCGGACGATCGACCTCGGCCGGCTGAGCGCGCTCGCCGCCGAGCTGGAGGCGGACGCCGCCGGACAGCTCGACGGCGCCGGGATAGAGCCGGCACGCCGCAAGTTCGAGTTCATGCTCAACCTCGTCTATCCCGGCCAGACCTTCGACATCGCCATGCCGGTCGACAAGGCGCCCGGCGCGCCGCTGACCAGGGAAGCGGTCGCCGCGACGATCGAGGCGTTCCATATCCGCAACGAATCCTCGCGGCTGGTCGAGGCGCGCTCGCAGGAGCCGGTGATCCGGGGCATCCGCCTGGTCGCCAGCGGCCTGGTCGACCAGCCGAGCCAGAGCCCGGTCAGGGCCGGCACCGGCACGCCGCCGCCGATCGGCCGGCGGCGCATCTATGCCAGCGGCTGGCACGACGACGCGCCGATCCATGCCGCCGAGGCGCTGGGCGCCGGCGACACGGTGGCCGGGCCGGCGCTGATCCAGGGCCGCTTCACCACCATCGTGATGGGCGCCGGCGACGTCGCCGAACTGCTGCCCAACGGCGACATACTGGTCGAGGTCGCGGCGCGATGAACGCGGCGGCGGGGCGGGCCGCGGCCTTCGTCCATATCGGCCTGTGCGTATCCGATCTCGCGCGGTCGCGGCGTTTCTATGCCGAGGCGTTCGGCTTCACCCATGATCGCGAGCTGAAGCTGCCGTCGGCGCATATCGACGCGCTGATGCGGCTGGAGCCCAAGGGCGACATCCACGCCGTCTACCTGATGCTGGGCGGCGTCACGCTGGAACTGATGAAGTTCGATCCGCCCGGCGCGGCCGACGCCGCGCGCCGCGTCTACAACCAGACCGGGCTGACCCATCTCGCGATCGCCGTCGAGGACCCGCAGGCGAGCGCGGCGCGATGCGAGGCGCTCGGTGGATCGATCGTCAGCATGATCGGCGCGGCCGCCACCGTGCGCGATCCGGACGGCCAACTGGTCGAGCTGGTGCGGCTGGCCTTCCACGACGGGGTCGAGGCCGATCGCGCGGCGCGGGCGGAGGCTGGCGCGGGGGCGTGACGACGCGCCACCTCGTCGATCCCGAGCTGCTGCCGATGCTCGACCTGATGCCCGCCATGGGCGCGTCGGCCGACATCCTGGCCGAGGTCCGCGCGCGCACCGATGCGATGAGCCTCGCCGCGATGGGCCAGGCGACGGCGGCGGTGGAGATGACCGAGCGTCTCGCCGAAGGCGCGCCGGGCGCGCCGGACGTTCGCCTGCTCGTCTATCGCCCGGTCGATCTCCCCGTCCGCGCCCCGGCCATGCTGCGCATCCACGGCGGCGGCTATGTGTTCGGCACCGCCGAGATGGGCGATGCCGCCAATCGTGCATGGGCGGCGTCGCTCGGCTGCGTGATCGTCTCGGTCCAGTATCGGCTGGCGCCCGACAGCTCGTTTCCGGGGCCGCTCGACGACTGTTTCGCCGCGCTTGTCTGGCTGCACGGGCAGGCCGGCGCGCTCGGCGTCGATCCGGCGCGGATCGCGGTGCGCGGCGAGAGCGCGGGCGGCGGGCTGGCGGCCGCGCTGGCGCTGCTGGCGCGCGACCGGGGCGGTCCGGCGATCCTCCACCAGAACCTGATCTATCCGATGATCGACGACCGCACCGGATCGACCGCGCCGCGCAACCCGATGTCCGGCGAGTTCGTGTGGACGGCGCGGGACAATGCGTTCGGCTGGGCCAGCCTGCTCGGCACCGCGCCCGGCGGCGAGGGCGTCCATCATCACGCGGCGCCGGCGCGCGCGGGCGATCTCGCCGGCCTGCCGCCGACCTTCATCGGCACGGCGGCGCTCGACATCTTCGTCGACGAGAATCTCGACTACGCCCGCCGGCTGATCCACGCCGGCGTGCCGACCGAGCTTTACGTGGCGCCCGGCGCCTTCCACGGCTTCGATGCGATCGCGCCGGGCGCGGCGGTGTCGCGGGCCTTCACCGGGCGGGCGCTGGACGCGCTCGCCCGCGCATTCGGGAACTGACCGGCATGGCACGTATCTGGCACCTGCGCGAACGCCCCGGCACGACGCTGGACGCGTCGATCTTCAGCCTGGACGCGGTGGCCGACGCGCCGCTCGGGCCGGGCGAGGTCCGTGTCGCCAACAGCTGGCTGTCGGTCGATCCCTATATGCGCGGCATGCTCGACGGCGCCGGCGGCTATCTGCCGGCGCTGCCGCTCGGCACCGCGATGGCCGGCGGCGCGGTCGGCGAAGTGGTCGAGAGCCGGTCCGCCGCCTGGCCGGTCGGCCGCGGGGTCGTCCACCCGCTCGGCTGGCGCGACCTGGCGGTGGTGCCGGAAACGATGTGCGAGGCGGTTCCCGCCGGCCCGGCGCCGGTCCAGCGCTATCTCGGCCATCTCGGCATGCCGGGGCGGACGGCCTATTTCGGCCTGCTCGACGCCGCCGCCGCGGTGGCGGGCGACGTGCTGTTCGTCTCGGCCGCCGCCGGCGCGGTCGGCTCGGCGGTAGTCCAGATCGCGCGGATCAAGGGGCTGACGGTGATCGGTTCGGCATCCGGCGCCGCCAAATGCGCCGCGCTGCGCGAATGGGGCGCACACGCGACGATCGACCGGCTGGCGCCGGGGACGATGCGCGAGAAGCTCGCCGCCGCCGCGCCCGAGGGCATCACCACCTATTTCGACAATGTCGGCGGCGACCATCTCGATGCCGCGATCGAGCATGCGCGGATCGGCGCGCGCTTCGCCTTGTGCGGGATGATCGGCGGCTACGGCGCGGGCGACCGGCTGGAACTGCTCCAGCCGATGCGGCTGGTGATGAAGCGGCTGCGCATCGTCGGCTTCGCGGAACCCGACTATGACGATCGCAGGGCAGAGTTCCACGACGACATGCTGCGCTGGACGCTGTCGGGCGAGCTCGTCAGCGCCGAGACGGTGTATGACGGGCTCGAAGCGACGCCCGCCGCCCTTTTGGGTGTATTGAACGGCGGCAATCTGGGGAAGATGCTCGTCAGGCTGTGACCGCCTGCCATCCCTTCGAGTGGGGTGACCGCGGGAAGGTCGACAAAGGATGGAGCGCGCGGGACCGTGACGGATCAAGGCGAGGACTGGACGCCGCAATATTGCGAGGATGCCGTGTTCGTGCCGGCATCGCCCGAGCATGTGTTCGACGTGCTGCGCGATATCGCGGGCTGGAACGACTGGTGGGTGGCGATGCGTTTCGAACCGCAGCAGGACGGTCCGCTGAAGGTGGGCGACCGCGTCGTCTTCGACGGTGCCGTCATCAGGTGGATGGTCGCGGTCGAGGCGATCGAGCCGCCGCGCTCGATCCGCTTCCGCTATATTGAGGGTGCTCTCGTCGGCGAGACCGAATGGCGGGTGACGGCGGCGGACGGCGGCTGCACCGCCGCCTACATCTATCACGGCGTGGTCGCCGGCGAGGAGCGCGCCGCGACGACGTTCGGCCGGTTCGGCACCGCGCTGCACACGATGGTGATGCGGCGGGACGCGCTCGACGGACTGGTGCGCAAGGTGACGGGACAGCCGCTGGACGAAGCGTGGCGCGAGGGCGTTCGCGCCGCGATCGGCGATGGCCGCGCCGTGCTCGTCGCGGAGAGCGCGCGCGCATGAGCGAGCCGGCCACGGGACCGCAAATGTTCGGCGGTGCGATATCGTGGCGGTCGGCGGACCGATCGGTTGCGCGGGTCCGGCCCGCTCTCCTACCGTCCGGCGGTCTGGATGCGGGAGTAGGCATGACGCTTGAGGAGCAGTCCGCGGCCGCACTGGCGCGAGACCCGTCGCTGAACGCGCTCGCCTTCGCCGGCGCGTGGTATAGCTGGGGCGACCTGCGCGCGATCGCCGACGAGACCAACCGGCTGCTCGATGCCGCCGGCGTCGCGCCGCATGATCCGATCGGCTTCGTCCCGCGCAACCGGCCCTCGGCGGCGGCGGCGATGCTCGGGCTGATCGCGCGCGGCCGCACCATCCGGATGATCTACGCCTATCAGTCGCCGACCGGGATCGCCCGCGACGTCGCCCGGCTGAAGCTGTCGGCGATCGTCGGCGCGACCGGGGATCTGGGCGAGGAGGTGCGCGCGGTGGTGCGCGAGCAGGGGATCGCCGCCGTCGCGCTCGACGATCGCGGCGGTGCCAAGGCGGTCGCGGGGGCGGAGCGCGCCACCGCCGCGCGCGATCCCGACGCGCCGGCGACACCGCAGATCCAGATCCTCACCAGCGGCACGACCGGGCCGCCCAAGCATGTGTCGATCGACTATGAGATGATCGCCAGGCACATCGTCGGCTTCAACGTCACCTACACCAACCCGGACGAGGACGTGTCGGCGTTGCCGCCGGCGCTGCTCTATTTCCCGTTCGGCAACATCTCGGGCATCTACAGCCTGCTGCCGCCGCTGCTGAAGGGACATCCGGCGATCCTGCTCGATCGGTTCAACATCGCCGACTGGCACGCCTATGTGGTGCAGCACCGGCCGCAGCGGGCGACGCTGCCGCCGGCCGGCGTGCGCATGGTGCTGGACGCCGACATCCCCA
>CAXTHU010000172.1:0-4794 GCA_964244125.1 uncultured Sphingomonadaceae bacterium | reverse complement strand
GCCGAGATCGAGACCGACAAGGCGACGATGGAGTTCGAGGCGGTCGACGAGGGGACGGTCGCGAAGATCGTCGTCGCCGAAGGGACGGAGGGAGTAAAGGTCGGCGCGGTCATCGCGCTGATCGCCGGGGAAGGTGAGGACGCGGAAAAAGCCTTCTCTCCTTCGGGGAGAGGGTTGGGAGAGGGGGAGTCCGACAAGCCGAAGGACGACGTCCCCGCCGACTCCCCCTCTCCCCAACCCTCTCAGAGGGAAGAGGGGGAAGCGCCGCCTCCCTTGGCCGCCGTCGCACCGACCGATGACCGTGTGAAGGCGAGCCCTCTCGCGCGCCGCCTCGCCGGACAGCGGGGGATCGACCTCGCCGGCCTGACCGGCTCCGGCCCGAACGGCCGCATCGTCAAGGCCGACCTGGACGGCGCCAGGCCCGCGCCGGCCGCGGCATCCGAAGCCACGGCGGCGCCTGCTTCCGCCGCCGCCGCTACCGCCGCGCCACCGGCGGCCGACACGACCATCCCGCACGAGGCGGTGAAGCTGTCGAGCATGCGCAAGGTCATCGCCCGCCGGCTGACCGAATCGAAGCAGACCGTGCCGCATATCTACCTGACGGTGGACGTCAGGCTCGACCCGCTACTGAAGCTCAGGGCCGAGCTGAACGCGAGCCTCGCCGCGCGCGGGGTGAAGCTGTCGGTCAACGACATGCTCGTCAAGGCGCTGGGCATGGCGCTGGCGGCGTCGCCCAAGTGCAACGTCTCCTTCGCCGGCGACCAGCTCCTCATGTTCAAGCGCGCCGACATCTCGGTCGCGGTCTCGATCCCCGGCGGCCTCATCACGCCGATCGTCACCGACGCCGCCGGCAAAAGCGTCTCGCGCATCGCCGCCGAGATGAAGGACCTCGCCGCCCGTGCCCGCGACGGCAAGCTGAAGCCGGAGGAATATCAGGGCGGCACCGCATCCTTGAGCAACATGGGCATGTTCGGGATCAAGCAGTTCGACGCGGTCATCAACCCGCCCCAGGGCATGATCCTGGCGATCGGCGCGGGCGCGGCGCGGCCTCATGTGGTCGACGGCGCGCTCGGCATCGCGACGGTGATGAGCGCCACCGGCAGCTTCGACCATCGCGCCATCGACGGCGCTGACGGCGCCGCCTGCATGAAGGCGTTCAAGGAGCTGGTGGAGGGTCCGCTGGGGATGCTGGCTTGATATGACCGAGAAGGAGAGGCGTCATGCCTGACACCTACGACCTCGCCATCCTCGGCTCGGGTCCCGGCGGCTATGTCGCCGCGATCCGCGCGGCGCAGCTGGGGCTGAAGGTCGCGATCGTCGAGCGGGAGCGGTTGGGGGGGATCTGTCTCAACTGGGGGTGCATCCCGACCAAGGCGCTGCTGCGCACGTCGGAGATATACCATTATCTGACCCACGCCGCCGCCTATGGGCTGACGGTGGAGAAGCCGGGCTTCGATCTCGCCAGGGTGGTCGATCGCAGCCGCAAGGTGGCGGGGCAGCTCAACGCCGGCGTCAAGGGGCTGATGAAGAAGAACAAGGTGACGGTGGTGGAGGGCGTCGGCACGCTCGCCGCGCCGGGCATGCTGTCGGTGAGGACGGGCGACGGCACCGTGGAGATCGCCGCGCGCGACATCATCCTGGCGACCGGCGGCCGCGCGCGCGACCTGCCTTTCGCCAGGGCCGACGGCGACCGCGTCTGGACCTATCGCCACGCCATGACCCCGGCGGAGATGCCGACGAAGCTCCTCGTCATCGGATCGGGCGCGATCGGGGTGGAGTTCGCCAGCTTCTACTCGGACATGGGCGCCGAGGTGACGATCGTCGAGCTGCTCGACCGCATCCTGCCGGTGGAGGATGCCGAGATCGGCGAGTTCATGGCCAAGGCGCTCACGAAACAGGGCATGACGATCAGGCTGAAGGCCGGGGTCGAGAAGCTCGACGTGACGCCGGGCAAGTCGGTGACGGCCACGATCAAGGCCGCCGACGGCACGGTCGACACGGCCGAGTTCAGCCACTGCATCGTCGCCATCGGCATCCTGCCCAATACCGAGGATATCGGGCTGGAGGCGGCCGGGGTGAAGACCGAGCGGGGCCAGGTGACGATCGACGGGCTGTGCCGCACGAACGTGGCGGGCGTCTGGGCGATCGGCGACATCACCGGCGCGCCGTGGCTGGCGCACAAGGCGAGCCACGAGGGGATCATCGCCGCCGAGGCCGTCGCCCAGGCGCAGGGCAACAAGGACGTCCATCCCCACCCGATGGACGTCCGCAACATCCCCGGCTGCACCTATTCCCGCCCGCAGGTGGCCAGCGTGGGGCTGACCGAGGCGAAGGCCGTCGATGCCGGCCATGCGGTGAAGGTCGGCCGGTTCCCCTTCGTCGGCAACGGCAAGGCCATCGCGCTCGGCGAGGCCGAGGGCTTCGTCAAGACGGTGTTCGACGCCCAGACCGGCGAGCTGCTCGGCGCGCATATGGTCGGCGCCGAGGTGACCGAGCTGATCGAGGGCTACACCGTCGCCAAGCAGCTGGAGACGACCGAGGGCGAGCTGATCGAGACCGTCTTCCCGCATCCGACCCTGTCGGAGATGATGCACGAGAGCGTGCTGTCGGCCTACGGGCGGGCGATCCATTTCTGACGCGCGGTGCGTCAAGCGCCGGCGTCGCCGTCATCCCCCGCCCCGCGCGCGATAGCGCCGCCTGAACGCCTCCGCCCAGCCGGCCAGCCGGCCGGCCGCGATCGCGTCGCGCAAGCCCTGCATCACCTGCTGGTAGAACCACAGGTTATGCTCGGTCATCAGCATCGCGCCCAGCATCTCGCCGGAACGGACGAGATGGTGGAGATAGGCCTTGCTCCACCCCGCCGTCGGCCCGGCCGGATCGAGCGGCGAGAGGTCCTCGGCGAAGCGGGCGTTGCGGATGTTGAGCGGCCCGTCCCAGGTGAAGGCCTGGCCGTTGCGGCCGCTGCGCGTCGGCAGCACGCAGTCGAACATGTCGATGCCGCGCTCCACCGCGCCGACGATGTCGTCGGGCTTGCCGACCCCCATCAGATAGCGCGGCGCCCCGGCCGGCAGCATGGCGACGGCGAAGTCGAGCACGCGGAACATCTCCGCCTGACCCTCGCCCACCGCCAGCCCGCCGACCGCATGGCCGTCGAAACCGATCGCGGTCAGCGCCTCCGACGACCGCCGGCGCAGATCCTCGAACATCGATCCCTGCTGGATGCCGAACAGCGCCGCCTGCGCCGCATGATCGCCGCCCTCGTCGAACGCCGCGCGCGACCGCGCCGCCCAGCGCATCGATCGTTCCATCGACAGCTCCGCCGCCTCGTGGGTGGCGGGAAAGCCGGTGCATTCGTCGAACGCCATGACGATGTCCGCGCCGAGCAGCCGCTGCACCGCCATCGATCGCTCGGGCGTCAGCATGTGGCGCGATCCGTCGATGTGGCTGGCGAAGGCGACCCCCGCCTCGCTCTGCTTCGTCAGGCCGGCCAGGCTCATCACCTGATAACCGCCGCTGTCGGTCAGGATCGGCCGGTCCCAGCCCATGAAGCCATGCGTGCCGCCCAGCCGCGCCATCCGCTCCGCGCCGGGGCGCAGCATCAGGTGATAGGTGTTACCCAGGATGACGTCGGCCCCGCCCGCCGCCACCTCCGCCGGCTTCATCGCCTTGACCGTCGCCGCCGTCCCCACCGGCATGAATGCCGGCGTCCTGATCGCGCCGCGCCGCATGGCGATGGTGCCGGTGCGCGCGTGCCCGTCTGTGGCGGCGATGGAAAAGGCGAAGCGCGGGCCGGTCATCGCGCGGGCCATGCCACGCGCGGCGGCGGCCGTCATCCCGGCGGGCTTGCCGGGAAACGGCGACGCGTTTACTTGCCGGCCTTCGTATCTGTCGCGTGGCATCGTCTCACCCGTTCAGAGGACCGGATATGAAATCGACGATCCTGACCATCGCCTTCATGGCCTTCGCCACGCCGGCGCTCGCCGCCAGCCCGTTCGACGGGACGTGGAAGACCGACCTTGCCGCCAGCAAGTTCTCGCAGAAGCCCGACGTCTACCTGCTGCAGGCGGGCAGCTATGCTTGCAAGACCTGCACCCCGCCCGTCACCGTGCCGGCCGACGGCGCGTTCCACGCGGTCGCCGGCCACGATTACTACGATGCGGTCGCGGTGAAGGTGGTGAGCGCCGGCGCCGTCACGACCACGTTGCGGAAGGGCGGCAAGACCGTCGCCACCAACGAGATGACCGTGTCGGCGGACGGCCGGACGATGACCGCGAAATCGCACCGGATCAACATCGTCACCGGCGCCTCTTCGGACGGCGCCGCCACCTCCACCCGTGTCGCGGCCGCGCCCGCCGGCGCCCATGCGGTCTCGGGTTCGTGGCAGACGGCATCGGTCGACGCGGTCAGCGACAGCGGCCTGACGCAGACCCTGAAGGTCGACGGCGACGCGCTGACGCTCTCCACGCCGACCGGCGAGGGCTATACCGCGACCTTCGGCGGCCCGCCGGTGGTGCAGGTCTACGACATGACCGTCGCGCCCGACGGCAGGACCATGACGATGGTGGTGTCGGACAAGCGCAACGGATCGACCGACACGATCGTGATGACGAAGCAATAAGGCGGGTAAGGGGCGCGGGCGCGGCGGGTCCGTCGCGCCCGCCCCGCCATGCCGGTTCAGCCGTCGGCCGGGCGTCAGCCCCGCCCCATCACGCCGGACCGGAGATACCGGCCATAGGCGCTCTTGCCGAGCCTGGCCGCCAGCCGCTCCAGCTGGCCGGCGTCGATGAACCCCTG
>CAXTHU010000171.1:0-4840 GCA_964244125.1 uncultured Sphingomonadaceae bacterium | reverse complement strand
CAGCACGTCGAACTTCTGCACGCCGTGATATTTGTCCGCCGCCGCCTCGGCCGGGCCGTAGCCCTTGCCCTTCTTCGTCACGACATGGACCAGGATCGGGCCTTCCTCGGCGTCGCGGACGTTCTCCAGGATCGGGATCAGGCGGGCGAGATCGTGGCCGTCGATCGGCCCGACATAATAGAAGCCCAGTTCCTCGAACAAGGTCCCGCACATGGCCAGGCCGCGGGCGAACTCGTCGGTCTTGCGCGCGGCCGAGTGGAGCGGCCTGGGCAGCTTCCTCGCCAGCCGCTTGGCGAGATCGCGCAGCCCCAGGAACTCGCGGCTGGAGACGATCCGCGCGAGATAGGACGACAGCCCGCCGACCGGCGGCGCGATCGACATGTCGTTGTCGTTGAGGATGACGACCAGGCGGTTGCCGGCGGCCTCGGCGTTGTTCATCGCCTCGTAGGCCATGCCTGCCGACATGGCGCCGTCGCCGATCACCGCGATCGCCTTGCCCGGCCGGTCGGCCAGCCGGTTGGCGGTGGCGAAGCCCAGCGCCGCCGAGATCGAGGTGGAGCTGTGCGCCGCGCCGAACGGGTCGTATTCGCTCTCGGACCGGCGGGTGAAGCCGGAGAGGCCGCCGCCCTGGCGCAAGGTGCGGATGCGGTCGCGCCGGCCGGTCAGGATCTTGTGCGGATAGGCCTGGTGGCCGACGTCCCAGATCAGCGTGTCGCGCGGCGTGTCGAAGACATAGTGGATGGCGACCGTCAGCTCCACCACCCCCAGCCCCGAGCCGAGATGCCCGCCGGTGAAACCCACCGCCGACACCATCTCGGCGCGCAGCTCGTCGGCCAGCTGGGGCAGCTGGTCGGGCTTCAGCCGGCGGAGGAGGTCAGGGGTCGCGACCGTGTCGAGCAGCGGCGTATCGGGTAGTTCGGCCATCCGAACTGCTTAGCCGAGGCGCAAATGCGTGTCGAACGATAGTGGCGATCGCGCCGCCGGGCTGTCGTCGGAGCAACGGGATGCATCGATATCCCTTCCGCGCCGGCGTCCCCCGACTGGACCCCGACCTGCGCCGGTGACGGATGCATCGACAATGTCCGGCCGCGTTCGGCCGGCCCTCAAGCACACGCCCCGCACGTCCCCCGCACCTCGATGATCGGCCGCACCGGGGCGAAGCCCGCGCCGGTGGCGGCGTCGCGGACGCCGGCGGACAGGCGCTCGTCGTCGAGATGGGTGGTCTGGCCGCACACGTCGCAGACCAGGAAGATGCAGTCGTGGCGGCAGCCGGGATGGGCGTTGGCGACATAGGCGTTGGCGCTCTCCACCCGCTGGGCCAGGTTCGCGCCGACGAACAGGTCGAGGATGCGATAGACGCTGTTGGCCGCGACCCGCCGGTCGCGCCGCCGGCCGACCGCCTCGGCGATGTCGTAGGCGGATGCCGGCCGGTCGCGATCGGCCAGCGCGGCGAAGACGTCGGCGCGCATCTCGGTCCACTGCTCGCCCGCCGCCTCCAGCGCGGCGCGCGCCGCCGCCGCCAGCGGCGCGCCGGCATGGAGTTCGTGGACATGATCGAAGCGTCGCGCGCGGGCCATGGCCCAAGCTAGGCGCGGCGGCCGGTCAGGACAAGGCGCCGGGAGACGGGCCGGCCCGGGCGATCGTCCCGCCGCTCGCGCGGCGGTTCAGCAGGTGGCCGACGGCCAGGATCGACACCCCGCTCATGGTGAACGCCACCTCGGGCAGGCCGTGCGGCAGCGCCAGCGCGACCGCCATCAGCGCCAGCCCGACGCCGCCGACCAGCATCGGCCCGACCGCGCCGTGCCGGCCGATCCCGCCGCCCAGCGCGACGACGCCGATCGCCACCGCCACCGCCAGCCCGACCTCGTGCACGCCATGGCCGAAGAACACGCCGCCCGTCGTCGTCAGCACCGCCACGAACAGCGCGGTGCCCAGGCAATGGATCAGGCACAGGCCGGACAGCGTGATCGCCGCCCGGTCCAGCCACAGCACCGCCCTGTCGTCGTCGCGGTCGTCGCGGTCGTCGTCGTCGCGTCCGGTCATCGCTCACCCATCATCGCCGGCCTCATGCCATGGCGCCTGGAAAGATACAACATCACATCGCGGAAAGGGTTGCACCGGCGGCGTTGCGACGGGCGGGCGCGTGCCGCATAGGGGCGCCGATGTCGCTTTCGCGCCCCGCCGCCGCCCGCCCCGCCCCGCGCGCTATCGCGCGCTGGCTGCTCGCGGTGGCGGCGCTGGTGCTGCTGATGGTGGTGGTCGGCGGGATCACCCGGCTGACCGAATCGGGCCTGTCGATGACCCGGTGGGAGCCGGTGGCGGGCACCGTTCCGCCCCTCACGCCGCAAGCCTGGGCCGCCGAGTTCGACCATTACCGCGCCACGCCGGAATACCGGCAGGTCAATCGCGGCATGTCGCTGGCGGCGTTCAAGCGCATCTTCTTCTGGGAATATCTCCACCGGCTGATCGGCCGGCTGATCGGCCTCGCCTTCGCGCTGCCGCTGGCCTGGTTCTGGTGGCGGCGGATGATCCCGGCGGGCCAGGGTCCGCGGCTGGTCGCGCTGCTGGCGCTGGGCGGGCTGCAGGGGGCGATCGGCTGGTGGATGGTGGCGTCGGGGCTGGTCGACCGGCCCGACGTCAGCCACCTGCGCCTCGCCACCCACCTGCTCGCCGCGCTGCTGATCTTCTCCGGGCTGATCTGGACGGCGCTGGACCTGCGCGACGGCCGGCGGGCGCGGCTCGGCGGCCTGTCGCTCCTCCTGCTGCTGGTGCTGGCGACGCAGATCATGCTGGGCGCGTTCACCGCCGGGCTGGATGCCGGCTATGCCTTTTCCGGCTGGCCGCTGATGGGCGACCGGCTGTTCCCGGCGGGCGGCTGGCACGACGGCTGGTCGGCCCTGCGCAACGCCGTCGACAATCCGGTGGTGGTCCAGTTCATCCACCGCTGGTTCGCCTGGATCGCGGCGGCCGCCGTGCTGGCGATGGCGGTCCGCGCCCGGCGGGCGGGGGCGGCCGGGGCGGCCTATGCGGTGCTGGCGGCGGTCGCGGCGCAGATCGCGCTCGGCATCGCGACGCTGTCGAGCGGGGTGGCGATCCCGATCGCGGTCGCGCATCAGGCGACGGCGGCGCTGCTGCTCGCGGCGATGGTGGCGGCGGCGCACCGGATCGGGCGAACCGCATGATCTGGCTCCCGGTCGCGCTTGCGGCGGTCGTGCCGGCACCCGTCGCGATCGCCTTCTCCCCGCCGCTCGGCCGGCCGACCCTGTTCGAGACCGAGCAGACGCGGATCTCCGGCGCGGACCGCCTGCGCTTCCGCATGGTCAACCGGCTGGTGTTCGAGCGCGCGGCCGGCGGCTGGCGGCTGACGATCACCATGGTCGCCGCCACCGCCGTCGCGCCCGCCGACATCGCCGCCATGTATGATGCCGGGATGCGCCCCTTCCTCGCCCTGCCGGTCGTCCTGGCGCTGGCGCCGGACGGGCGGCCGACGGGCGTGGTCGACGGCGATGCGGCCTGGGACAGGGTCGTCACCGGGCTGGAGGCCGTCGTGGCGGAACTGACCGCGCGCAACGGCGGCGACACCGCCGTCATCCGCGCGACCAAGGCCTGGTTCGACCGCTATGCCAGCCTGACGGGCGCGGCGCGCGACGACCGGCTGATGGAGACGGCGGACGAGCTGCTCGGCTTCGACCTGCCGGCCCTCGCTATCGGACGGGACGCGCCCTGGTCGGTGGAGGGGGCCGCGGCCGCGCGGATCGCGCTGCGGTCGGCGGACGCCGGCACGGCCGAGTATGTCGTCACCAGCCGCACCCCCGCCCCCGCCCCCGCCGGCGCGGCCCCGCCGCCGCCTGTGGACGATATGACGACGATGCGGATCGACCGCGCCACCGGGCTCCTCCTCGCCAGCCACAGCGTGAAAAGCGCCGGCGGCACCCCGCTGGCGGAGGAAAACGTCCGTCGATTGCCTTGAGGTATGGCGATACCCCGCCGCAAACGCCCGGATTTGCTTGACCGAATCGCCGGTCTCCGTCATTGGACCATCATTCAGCGCCGCCCCGGCAACGGGCGGCGCGGTTCGTTTCGAGGCCCGGCGGGTCTTGCTGGAAAGGTCGCAGCCCCCATGAAGGCGCTCATGAAGACCACCAAGTCGGCGACGCCGGCCACGGTGGAGAAGAACTGGCATCTGATCGACGCCGACGGCCTGGTCGTCGGCCGCGTCGCCTCGCTGATCGCCAACATCCTGCGCGGCAAGCACAAGCCGAGCTTCACCCCGCATATCGATTGCGGCGACAACGTCGTCGTCGTCAATGCCGAGAAGGTGCGCTTCACCGGCAAGAAGGCGACCGACAAGGTCTACTATCGCCACACCGGCTATGCCGGCGGCATCAAGGAGACCACCCCGGCCAAGATCCTGGAGGGCCGTTTCCCCGAGCGCGTGCTGGAAAAGGCGGTCGAGCGGATGATCCCGCGCGGGCCGCTCGGCCGCCAGCAGATGCGCAACCTGCGCGTCTTCAAGGGGCCGGATCACGATCACGCCGCGCAGAACCCGGCCGTCCTCGACGTCGCCTCGATGAACCGCAAGAACAAGGTGGGCGCATGATGTCCGACACCCGTCAGTCCCTGGCCGATCTCGCCGCGCTCACCGGCCAGGACGCGCCCCAGGCGCCGCAGGCCCCGGCGATCGGCATCCCCGCCGAACATGGCGAGGACGGCGACGCCGCCCCCGCCTTCGAGGCGCCGCCCGCCTTCGTCATGCCGCTGCGCGAGAAGATCGTCGACGCGCTGGGCCGCGCCTACGCCACCGGCCGCCGCAAGGACGCGGTCGCCCGCGTCTGGCTGA
>CAXTHU010000170.1:0-4840 GCA_964244125.1 uncultured Sphingomonadaceae bacterium | reverse complement strand
ACAGGTTGCGCAGGATGATGAAGGTCCAGGCGCGCATGTTGGTGCCGGCCTGGAACCGCTTGCGCGCGGCCCACGCCTTCAGCAGCGTCTCCTGGACGAGATCGTCGGCGAGATCGCGGTTCCCCGACAGCGATCGGCCGAAGGCGCGCAGATGCGGGATCACCTGCGCCAGCTGGACCTTGAAATCCTCGTCGGACAGCGGGACATGCTCGACCGGGGGACCCCGGTCGTCATCGCCGTCATCGGCGTCATGGCCGTCGGCGGCTTCGATCCCGCTCATCGCATCCCCGCCCTCATCCGGTGGCCGTCGCGCCTCAACGCCACACGAACAGGATTATGGCGAAGATCGCGACGATTGCCACCAGGGAGATGCCGAGCACATAGCGCATGACCCCCGGCGCGGCGCCGCCGCGCGCCTCGGTCTTCGTCAGATGGGTCTCATCGTCCATATCGCCTCCCGCGCCGGGCGTGGATGCCGCCCGGATCGTAATGTCCGCCAACGCCGTCCGGCCCCGGCCGTTCCGTTACGTTCCGGGAACGGTCGCCGCGTCGAAGAACAGCGCCTGGCTGATTGCCGCCTTCACCGTCGAACGCTGGAACGGCTTGGTGATGAGGAATGTGGGTTCGGGCCGCTCGCCGGTCAACAGCCGCTCCGGGAAGGCGGTGATGAAGATGACCGGCACGGAGAACTGGGCGAGGATGTCCTTCACCGCATCGATGCCCGAACTGTCGTCGGCCAGCTGGATGTCGGCCAGCACCAGGCCGGGGCGCCGCGCCATCGCCTGGGCCACCGCCTCCTCGCGGGTGACGGCGACGCCGGTGACGCCATGGCCGAGATCGCGCACGATCGTCTCCAGATCCATGGCGATGATCGGCTCGTCCTCGATGATGAGCACCTCGGCATGGGTCTGCCGCTCGATCTCCTCCAGCGCCTCGGCGACCAGCCGGTCCACCTCGGCGGTATCCTCGCCGATCAGATAGCCGGCATCCTCCGCCGTGAAGCCCTCCATCGCGGTCAGCAGCAGCGCCTGGCGCGACAGCGGCGTGATGCGCGACAGCCGGGCGGCGGCGATCTTCTGCGGATCGCCTTCCGCCGCGCCGTCATCCTCCGGCCCGGTCTCGACGTTGGACGAGGACCAGATCGCCTGGAAGGTGCGGTAGAGGCCGAGCCGCGGATCGACGTCGCGCGGGAAATCGCCCGGTGCCGCGACGATCGCCTCCAGCGCCGCGCGGACATAGGCGTCGCCGTTGGCCTGGCTGCCGGTGAGGGCGCGGGCGTAGCGGCGGAGGAAGGGCAGGTGCGGCGCGAGTTGCTGGCCGAGCGACATGGGGGCATGAACTCCGGTTGGTCAGGTGGCCCTGATGGTCAGGCGCGCGGCGGAAAGCAAGGATCACCTCGTCCGCGCCGCGACCCGTCGCGACGGGGATGATGACGGATACGAAACGGTTGCTGAAAAACTGGAACAAATGACCCGTCGTTCAGTTTACACCATTCGCGGTAGACCGCAGCTCTCAGGGCTCGCGACGCTCCGTCACGATAGTTCCCGTGACAGCGCTATATCATGCGTTAAAGGGGAACCGGCATGGCAGGCGCAGAGAGGCCGGCATTGCCGTGGATGGGAATCATGGCGGCGCCCGCCGTTCGTAACGACGGGCGGCGTGGGGTTGCGGTAACGGGGATGGGGCGGACGCGCGTTGAGCGAGAGCAGCAAGACGATACCGAAGACGGACGGAACACGCCGGCCCCGCAAGATCGCGCCTTCGGGCGAGAACGAGGTGGGCGCGGCCCTGCGCTCGGTCTACGAGGAAATGGTCGGCGAGGGCGTGCCCTCAGAGATGCTCGATCTGCTCGGCAAGCTGGACTGACGCGGCCGGCGGGCACATGCGCCGCGGTCCGTTCCGCCGCCGCGCGGCCCGTTTCCTTCGCCGGCGGACGCGATCGATGAACGACGACCGATGAGCGACGACGCCCGCGCCGCCACGCCCCCCGATCCTCCCGCCGACGGCGCCTCCGATCCCGACGGGGCCGGAACGGATGGGGCCTGGCTGGCGCGCTGGTTCTCGCGGCTCTCGACGGGCACCAAGCTGATCCTGTTCATGGCACTGGCGCTGACCCCCCTCGGACTGGTGGCGCTGCTCGCCTCGCTCAACTCCGCGCGGCTGAACACCGTCAACCGGGAGGCGGCCGGCCGGGCTCAGTCCTTGGAAAGCGCCCGCGCGCTCGATACGCTCATCGCCCGCACCGCGCTCACCTTGCGTGGCGCCGGCACCGCGCTCGGCGGGGTGGCCGGCGATGCGCGCAACTGCCGGCGGACGCTCGGTTCGCTCGCCGCCAGCCATCCCGTGCCGGTCGATCTCGCCCTGCTCGGCCCGGACGGCGCGGTCCGCTGCGCCACCGCCGGCTTCTCGCCGCCGCGTCGCGTCGCCGGGCGGGACGGTGCGTGGGCCGCGCTGTCGGCCGACGGCGAGGGGCTGGACGTGACGGTGGCGGCCGCCGACGTCGGCGCGACCGGGGTGGCGCGCTTTTCCCGCGCGGCGATCGCCGCGGTGGTCCGGCCGCCGATCATCGTCGGCGGCTACCGGCTGGTGCTGCACCAAGGCGACCGCACCATGTCGGTCGGCGCGTCAGGCAGCGTCGGCGACGGGGTCGAGCGGTCGGTGCCGGTCGCCGACGGCCAGTTCTCGCTCGCGCTCACCACCCCCCGGCGGCATGTCAGCGCGACCGAGATCCTCTCGATCCTGCTGCCGATCGTGATGCTGCTGGCCGCCGGCGCCGCCGCCTGGCTGGTGATGGACCGGCTGATGCTGCAACCGCTCAAGCAGTTGCAGCGTGCCGTGCTGGACTATCGCGCCGGGCAGGGCGGCTTTTCCGTGCCGCGCCTGACCACGCCCGCCTATGAGATCAGGACGCTGGCCGACGCCTTCCGCCGGACGACCGAGATCATCGTCCACCACGAGGTACGACTGGAAGAGGGGATCGGCCGCCAGACGCGGCTGACCCGCGAGGTGCATCACCGGGTGAAGAACAACCTCCAGGTCGTCGCCTCCCTCCTCAGCCTCCACGCCCGCGGCGCCCCGTCGCCGGAGGCGGCGGAGGCCTATGCCGCGATCCAGCGGCGGGTGGACGCGCTGGCCGTCGTCCATCGCAACCATTATGCCGAGCTGGAGGAGAATCGCGGCGTCGCGCTGCGCCCGCTGATCGGCGAGCTGGCCGCGAACCTGCGCGCCCGCGCGCCCGCCGCAGCGGCGCGCATGCCGATCCTGCTCGAACTGGCGCCGCTCCACGCCGTCCAGGACGTGGCGGTGCCCGTCGCCTTCCTGCTGACCGAGCTGGTCGAGGCGGCGATGCTGCGCGCGCCGGCCGCCGGCGTGTCGGTAAGGCTGTCCGGGATCGGGCCGGGACGCGCGGTGCTGGCGGTCACGACCGGGACGCTGGACCCCGTCGGCCGGACCGATCGCCCGACCGACGAGGTGGAACGCGTCCTTCAGGGCCTCTCCCGCCAGCTCCGCTCCGCCCTGGTCTGCGACAACGAGACGGGTACGGTCTCGATCGAGCTGTCGGTGGTCGACTGACGCGAAACGGCCGGCGCCCTCGCGGACGCCGGCCGATCGTCGTTCGCCATCGTATCAGAGCGACACCGTCTCCACCGTGCCGATGTTCGGCGTGCCGCCGGTGATCGACGCGCGGAGATGCTCGAAGACCGAGATCACCTTGCTCGACGTCGAATCCCACAACGTCGCCTCGTCGAGATCGACGGTGATGAGCGCGACGTCGGGCGCATCGGGACCCTGTTGCAGCCATGCCTGGGCATAGGGGTTCCACAATTCCTTCAGCTTGGCGCGATCCTGCGAGATGCGGCCCTTGCCCGTCACCGACAGGTAGGTGTTGTTCGAGGGATCGGCATAGCCGATGTTGACCGACGATTCCGCGCCGATCTCGTCCGTCTTGCCGTCCAGCCCGGTGATGAAGCGGATCACCCCCGCCTCGCGATCGGGATAGGGCGCCATCGGCCGGGTGACGATCCTGTCGCCGTGGAGCGTGGTGAGCAGCGCCACCCGCTGTTCCCCGATATGCTTCCAGACATGGTCGACGCTGTTGGTCTCGCTCATTGCTCGCTCCTCGCTTCGTGGTCGGTGGCCGTGTGGTCGGTGGCCGTGTGGTCGGTGCCCGGGGGACGCGCCTTGGTCTCGCGCGTGCGATGATCCAGCTGGTGGCCGCCGGGATCGTCGCCGCCGTCGGCGCCGGCCCGTACCTTCCGGACGCGGTCGGCGCCCCGGACGCCGGACGATTGTGGTGCTGGCGGCGGCTTGGCCATGACGGTCTCCTCGACCGCGTCAACCCGGCTGCGGGCAAAGCGTTGCGTCGGCGATATCAATCCAGGTTGGGGCGCAGCCAGCGCTCGGCCGTGGCCATGTCGGCGCCGCGCCTGGCGGCATAGTCGGCCACCTGGTCGGGGCCGATGCGGGCGACGCCGAAATAGCTCGCGTCGGGATGGCCGAAATAGAAGCCCGATACCGCCGCCGTCGGCAGCATGGCGAAGCTTTCGGTCAGCGTGATGCCCGCCGCCGCCGTCGCGCCGAGCAGGTCGAACAGCGCCGGCTTCAGGCTGTGGTCGGGGCAGGCCGGATAGCCGGGGGCCGGGCGGATGCCGCGATAGCGTTCGCGGATCAGCGCCTCGTTGGTCAGCTGCTCGCCCGCCGCATAGCCCCACAGGTCGGTCCGCACCCGCAGGTGCAGCGCCTCCGCGAACGCCTCCGCCAGCCGATCGGCGAGCGCCTTCAGCAAGATGTCGTTGTAATCGTCGTGCCCCGCCTTGAACCGCGCGACATGCGCGTCGAT
>CAXTHU010000169.1:0-4849 GCA_964244125.1 uncultured Sphingomonadaceae bacterium | reverse complement strand
CGCCAGCCGCGCCCGTCGATGACCTGCTCGTTGGCCAGCACCGTCATGTCGACCGGGTCCCAGTTGACGTCGGCATCCTTGCGATAGACCAGCCCCGCCGCCAGCATGTCGAGGAACAGCGCCTGTTCGTGGCCGTAATATTCCGGCTCGCAGGTCGCCAGCTCGCGGCTCCAGTCCAGCGCGAAGCCGATCCGCTTCAGCTGGGCGCGCATCGCGGCGATATTGTCGCGGGTCCAGCCGCCGGGATGGACGCCGCGCTCCATCGCGGCGTTCTCCGCCGGCATGCCGAAGGCGTCCCACCCCATCGGGTGCAGCACCTCGAAGCCCCGCATCCGGCGATAGCGCGCCAGCACGTCGCCCATCGTGTAGTTGCGGACATGGCCCATGTGGATGCGCCCCGACGGATAGGGGAACATCTCCAGCACGTAGCTCTTGGGCTTCGCGCTGGCGTCGTCGGCGTGGAAGGCGCCGGCCGCCTCCCACGCCGCCTGCCAGCGCGCGTCGGCGGCCTGGTGGTCGAACTTCTCGTTCATGGCCGCATCCCGGCTCAGCCGGCGACGGCGCCGCGCCTGAGGTCGCGCGCCTTGCCGAGGATGATCTCCTCCAGCTTCTGCACCGTCGCCGCCTGCACCGGCGCGTCGACCCACTGGCCGCCCTGGCTCACCTGGCGGGCGGCGGCGACGCGCAGCGCGTCGGCGCGCAGGTCCTGGTCCAGGATGCTGACCGTCACGCGCATCCGCTCGCCCGGCTGGGCGGGGTTCGCATACCAGTCGGTGACGACGACGCCGCCGTTCGAATCGACCTGCGTCAGCGGCATGAACGACAGCGTGTCGAGCGTGGCGCGCCACAGATAACCGTTGACCCCGATGGTGGTCACCCGCGACGGCGCCAGGCTGGCGGCGCGCGGCCGGTCCTTGTGCCCGCAGCCGGCGAGGCCGAGCCCAAGCGTCAGCACGCCGGCGGTCAGGATGGCGGTGCGGATCGGGAACGCCGGGGTGGACATGGCAAAGCCTTGCAGGAACGGATGACGCCAAGCGTCTACAGGGCGGGCGGGACGACGGCAAGCAAGCCGGCCGCCGGTCCGTCGGCCCGAATCTGTGGACCCGATGCAACAGCCGCCGCCTTATCGCCGAGCGTCGGGAAAGATTCGCGAAACCGTTGGTAGATGATCCCGACACACCATGTTAGGCGCCGGGCCGGAGAGTATGTCGTCATGAGCGTGCGGGGGAACAGGGCAGGACGAGGCGCGGCGATCGCCGCGACGCTGTACCTGATTCTGGCGCCCGCATCCGCCGACGCCGCGACGCAGCCGCAAAAGCGGCGCGTGGCCCGCGGCGCCGTCGCCTTCACCGCGCCGCTCGGCGCGTTCACCCCGGCCGCCGCCGATCCGCGCGCCGCCGCCACCTTCGCCCATGCCGGCCTCGATGCCAGCGGCTTCCGCTTCACGCCGTCGGCGACGCCAGGCAGCCGCCGCACCGTGGCCGTCGCGGTGCGCGCCCGGACGCAGCGGGGCGAGGGCGTCCGCGTCGCCACGCTACAGGCGTCCGCCGTCACGCCGGTCACGCCGGAGGCCTATAACCTCGGCGTGTCGATCGGGTGGAAGCGCTTCGCCATCACCGGCGACATCGCCCGCGTCGATCTGGGGATCATGCCGGGCGGCCGCGAGTCGGCCGATCTCGCGGTGAGCTATGGCGGCCGGCGCTGGAGCACCCGCCTGGCGCTCGCCGCCGATCGCGCCGCCGGCGCCACCGTCCCGCTGATCGGCGCCGACGAGGCCTATTCGGCCGATCTCGCCGGCTCCTACTCGCTTACCCGCAACCTGGAGCTGACCGGCGGCATCCGCTACCGCATCCAGCGCGACCGCGTCGAGCCGCTGGCCGACCCCCGCCGCGACAGCCAGGCGGTGTATCTGGGGACGGCGTTCCGGTTCTGAACGGTTCCGGATTGCACCTCAAGCCCCTCCCCTTGAGGGGACCATTGCGTGACCGTCGCCGGCATCTCGCGAAAATGCGAAGGCCGGCGCTTAGAACCGTTTGCGATCGAACCAACTCTCCCCTCCCCTTAAGGGGAGGGGCCAGGGGTGGGGCCTCTCCACGAGCGCGGCGTCTGCGGAGAGGCCCCACCCCAACCCCTCCCCTAAATGGGAAGGGCTCGCGTCGGATCGATCTGATCGCAAACGGCTCTAGTTGGGCAGGCTGCGCGGTTCGGCCGGTTCGCGCTTCACGGACGTCTCCCCGACTGGGCCCCCGGCCTTAAGGTGTGTCGCTCAAGCCACCCCCCTGCCGTCCGGGGGTGACGGATGGATTCGCAACGATCCCCCGAAGGGAAGTATTCGGTTCGATCGCGCGAACCGATCATCCCGCTGGCGCGTCGCGACCGCCCGTGTATCGTCGCACTCCCCGCTTCCTGACGGACACCCGCGACACCCATGCAAAAGCTGCTGATCGGCCTTGCCGGCATCGTCCTCCTGCTGGGCATCGCCGTCGCGCTGTCGAGCGACCGGCGCAACATCCGCCTGCGCGTCGTCGGCGCCGCCTTCGGGTTGCAGGTGCTGATCGCGGTGCTGGTGCTTTACGTCCCCGCCGGCCGCCGGGTGATCCAGTGGATGTCGGGCGGGGTGGCGAACCTGCTGTCCTATGCGCAGGAGGGGACGAACTTCCTGTTCGGCGCCTTCGCCACCTCCGATCTCGGGCGCAACTTCGCCATCCAGGCGCTGCCGGTCATCATCTTCTTCGCCGCCCTCGTCTCGATCCTCTACCATCTGGGCGTGATGCAGCGCATTGTCCGCTGGCTGGGCGGCGCGATCGAGCGGGTGGTGGGGGTGAGCAAGGTCGAATCGCTCTGCGCCGCGGCCAACATCTTCGTCGGCCAATCCGAAAGCCCGCTCGTCATCCGCCCCTATCTGCCCGCGCTCACCCCGCCGCAGCTGTTCGCGGTGATGACCAGCGGGATGGCCGGCGTCGCCGGCACGATCCTGGCGGCCTATGCCTCGATGGGGATCCGGATCGAATATCTCCTCGCCGCATCCTTCATGGCGGCACCCGGCGCGCTGCTGATGGCCAAGATCATCATGCCCGACGATCCGGCCCTCCCCGTCCAGCCGGCGGTCGAGATCGCCGATGCGCATGAGGAGCGCGACGCCAACGTCATCATGGCGGCGGCCACCGGGGCGCAGACCGGCGTGCGGCTGGCGGTCGCGGTCGGCGCGATGGTGCTGGCCTTCGTGGCGCTCGTGGCGCTGGCCAACGGCATCCTGGGCGGCATCGGCCACTGGTTCGGCATCGAGGCCCTAAGCTTCCAGCGGATGCTCGGCTATGTCTTCGCGCCGGTCATGTTCCTCCTCAACATCCCCTGGAACGAGGCGGGGATCGCCGGCGGGCTGTTCGGCGAGAAGGTCGTGCTGAACGAGTTCGTCGCCTATATCCATCTCGGTACGCTGGGCGCCGCGCTCAGCCCGCACAGCGTGGCGGTGGTGACCTTCGCGCTCTGCGGCTTCGCCAACTTCTCCTCGATCGCCATCCAGATGGCGGTGACCGGCGGCCTCGCCCCCTCGCAGCGATCGACCATCGCCCGGCTGGGGCTGAAGGCGCTGGTGGCGGGGTCGCTGGCGAACCTGATGTCGGCGGCGCTGGCGGGGCTGCTGATTCCGTGACGCCGTCTCCGTAATTTTACCGTCGCATTGTAACCCGGCCTTTACGCTGCCTCCGCTACGAGGGCGGCTCACCCGCTGTCAGCGTGCCCGAGAGGATGGCGATGCCCGCACCCCTGGTCCAGATCCCGCGCGGCGGCGCGGCCGCCCTGCTGGCGATGCTGGTCGCCGCCGATGGCGCCGCCGGCCACCCCTATCCGGCCGGGGATGCCTTCACCGGCGCCAACGCCACGCGCAATCTCGCCGATGCGCTCCACTATCTGTGCGTGCTGCACGGCGGCCAGCCCGACATGATCGACCAGGCCGCCGGCCGCGACCCGTCGCCCGCCGGCACCTTTCTCGCCGGCGCGGCGGTGGGCTTCGCGGTCGAGCGCGGGCTCCTCGCGCGGCTGGCGGTCGCCGCCGGGCCGCTGCCTAGCACGCCGGGCCAGGCCGATTCGCAGGCGGCGGTCGGCGGCCAGCATCATGCGCTGGCCATGCTGGCCCGGTCCGACCGCGCCGGCACCGCGCTCGGCGCCGCCGCCGCGCTGCTGCTCGACTGGCACCGGCTGCGGCCGCTGCTGGAGACGGCGGCGGCGCGCTTCGGGGTCGAGGCGCCAGCCTGCCGCCTCCCCTGCCCCGACGCCATCCTCGCCGCCGTCGACCGGGCGGCCGGGGCCGGGCCGGCGGTGGAGCGCGCCATCGCCTTCGGCGCGCAGCAGCTGCTGCTCCAGCAGCGCGGCCTCTGGACGCTGCTGGAAGCGCGCGAGATCGCCCGCCGGAGCATCTGAGCGACCGGACGCTGGCACTCCGCCCCGGCCCGCCTATAGAAAGTGCCACGGCCAGGCGGAGGAGCGGCATCTTGCGATTCGAGGGCACCCGGGATTACGTCGCGACCGACGACCTGAAGGTCGCGGTGAACGCCGCCGTCACGCTGCGCCGGCCGCTGCTGGTCAAGGGCGAGCCCGGCACCGGCAAGACGGTGCTGGCGCATGAGATCGCCAAGGTCGCCGGCGCGCCGCTGATCGAGTGGCATGTGAAGTCGACCACCAAGGCGCATCAGGGCCTCTACGAATATGACGCCGTCGCGCGTCTCCGCGACGGCCAGCTCGGCGATCCGCGCGTCCACGACATCGGCAACTATATCCGGCGCGGCAAATTGTGGGAGGCGTTCACCGCCCCCGCTCTCCCCGTCCTGCTGATCGACGAGATCGACAAGGC
>CAXTHU010000168.1:0-4975 GCA_964244125.1 uncultured Sphingomonadaceae bacterium | reverse complement strand
CTATGGTCATTCGCTGGTGATCGATCCGTGGGGCGAGGTGCTGCTCGACATGGGCGCGGCGCCGGGGCTGGGCTTCGTCGACATCGATCCGGGCCGGGTGGCCGAGGTGCGCGCCCGCG
This sequence comes from uncultured Sphingomonadaceae bacterium, assembly GCA_964244125.1. GTDB lineage: Bacteria > Pseudomonadota > Alphaproteobacteria > Sphingomonadales > Sphingomonadaceae > Solisphingomonas. The sequence continues at coordinate 4,856 of CAXTHU010000168.1, read as the reverse complement.
TGCCCGCCATCGCCCATCGCCGCGCGTTCGCGGGACCGTGATCGTCTTCGACCTGAGGTGCGGCAACGGCCATGTCTTCGAGGCGTGGTTCGGATCGGGCGTGGACTATGAGGACCAGCGCGCGCGCGGCCTCGTCGCCTGCCCGATCTGCGACGACGGCGCGATCGGGAAGGCGGCAATGGCGCCGGCGGTGCCGGCCAAGGGATCGGGCGCGGTCGCGCCGCGCGCGCTCGGCGGCGAGCCGGCGAAGATGAAGGCGATGCTGCACGCGCTCGCCCGGGCGCAGGCCAGGGCGCTGGAAGGCTCGTCCTGGGTCGGCCGCCGCTTCGCCACCGAGGCGCGCGCGATCCACGACGGCGAGAAGCCCGCCGCGGCGATCCACGGGGAAGCGACCGTCGCCGAGGCCCGCGCGCTGGCCGACGACGGCATCGCCGTCGCCCCCCTGCCGCTGCCCGTCCGCCCGCCGGGCACGGAGAATTGACGCGGTCGCGGAATTGACCGGACCGGCGCCCCGGCATAGTCGGCGCTCGTGGCCCCGGTAGCTCAGCAGGACAGAGCAACGGTTTCCTAAACCGCAGGTCGGGAGTTCGAGTCTCTCCCGGGGCGCCACTCTTTGCTTGCAAAGCGCCTCGCATAAGCTCGGGCGGCCGTTCGGCCTTGCGAACCCTTTCGGGTTCGAGGTGACGCCAAAGTGGCGCACCACTCTCGTATGAACCGGGCACTCCGCCGCTGGGCGATTTGCTGCCGCTGGCGACCAGCCGCTGAAGCGCGGACTTCGGCCCGGTGAGGTGCCAATATCGGACCCGCCCGGCAGTTCGGCGTCCGGCGTGATGCCGAACCGGCGATCACCCGTCGTGCCAGCGGTCCGCAGTTACGGACTCGCACCACGAGACCACCGCCCTGATCCACCACAGAATCATGAGGACGCGGAGGAGGAAGCGACCTACGCGGTCGCCGCCGAGTAGCGGCATCGGGCCGGGGCCGCGTGAGCGGTTCGGCCTTGCTTCGCGCCTAAAAAATGCCGCCGCGCCCCGGTCGGGCGCGGCGGCATTTCCATTATAGTTGTGCTCGCCGAGCCACGGCTCGGCTCGCACCTTTCGGATCAGGCGGCGCGGGGGCCGAACAGGATCAGGCTCGCACCGACAATACGGATCGCCGCGCCCAGCACGTCCCAGCGGTCGGGGCGCAGCCCCTCTACCGCCCACAGCCAGACGAGCGATGCTGCAATGCCCGACGCCCCCGGCCAAGAAGCGCTGACCGGCGACGCTCCGCTCTTCGGCGTGGGGCGTATCTCCTGAAAGCGATAAGACGAGCATCACGGAGGTGTTGTCCCGAACGTCCGAGCCAACGGGCGGAGTCGACGGGGGGCGGCCGAGAGCCTGAAGATGACCTGTCGGATGATCGGACGTGTGACTGTGCCGGCATCGGCCAGATCGCCAACGAGCATTTGCGCGAGGTAGACCGAAAGCACGCCGATCTGACCGCGCTTCGACGCGAGCTGAAGGCGGTGATCGAATCCTGCGATGGCGGCACCGTTGCCGAATGCCGGATCAGCAGCGCCTTCCGTTCTTCGGCATGGATCACCGCGCGCGTGACCGGCGCGGCGGGCGTCGCCTTGGCTTTGAGTTTCTTTTTGGGAGCGCGGGGGTTCCGGTCGGCCGGAGCGTCAGGCGTTCCCCCCGCCTTCCTCGCGCTTCAGCAGCTCCCGTTTCATCGCCAGGCCGTAGGCGAAGCCGCCGGGCGTGCCGTCGCCGCGCCTCGCCCGGTGGCAGGGGATGAGGATGGCGACGTGGTTCGCGCCGCAGGCCGAGCCGGCGGCGCGCGCGGCACCGGGCTTGCCGGCGCGGGCGGCCAAGGCGGCGTAGGACAGGGTCTCGCCCGGCGGGATGCGCGACAGTTCCAGCCACACCGCCTCCTGGAAGGCGGTGCCGCGCACGTCGAGCGACAGGGTGTTGGGACGGCCGGGCCGGGCGAGATGGCAGACGACGTCCTCGACCAGCCGCGCCATCGCCGCATCGCCGGGCGCGATCGCGGCGTGGGGGAAGCGGGCGCGCAACGCCGCCTCGCCCTCCCCGAACGACAGGCGGCAGATGCCGCGTGGCGTGGCGGCGACCATCAGCGTGCCGAGGTCGGTCTCGGCCGTCGCCCAGCGGATCGTCTCGCCCCGCCCGCCGTCGCGCCAGGCGGACGGGGTCATCCCCAGCCGGCGGCCGGCTTCGGCGTAGAAACGGGCGGGCGCGGCGTAGCCGGCGTCGTAGATCGCATCGGTCACGGTCACGGTCTCCTGCAAGGCGGCCTCGGCGCGGCGGGCGCGGCGGGCGCGGGCATAGGCGGCGGGGGTGACGCCGGTGGCGCGGCGGAACAGGCGGTGGAAGTGATGCGGGCTGTAGCCGGCGGCGGCGGCCAGCCTGTCGAGCGACGGCGGCGTGTCCGCCGCCTCGATCAGCGCGACGGCGCGGGCCACGCCGGCCTCGTCGGCGGCGATCTCGTCCGGACGGCAGCGCCGGCACGCGCGCAGACCCGCCTGCCGCGCGTCCGCGCCGTCGGCGAAGAAGCGGACGTTCTCCCGCCTCGGATGGCGCGCGGCGCAGGACGGGCGGCAGTAGATGCCGGTGGTCAGCACGCCGGTGACGAAGCGGCCGTCCAGCCCGCGGTCGCGCCGCAGGACGGCGGCCCAGGCGGTGTCGTCGTCGATGGAAGCGTCGGTCATGGCGGCGATATGCCACCGGGCGCCGGCGGGCGCATCCCGCCGCTTGCGCTCAAAGGCGGCTATGCCCGGCTTTCGGCGGCGGTGAACGCCTTCGGCCTGATCGTGTCGCCGGCCTCGTCGCGCCATCGGTCGGGATATTCGTCGGCCGGGCCACCGCGCCGCAGGATTTCCAGCGCGACCTTCAGGCTCTCGGGATCGACCTCGAAATCATCGAGGGAATATTCGACGAAGGGTTCGTCGGCATAGGCGCCGGCGATATACCGCGCCTTGATCCGCCCCCTCACCGCGCAATACCGGCCGCCCACCTGATCGCACATCATCTGGTAGAAGTTGGTCATGTGTCCGGCGGGCAGGATCTCCAGCAGCGTGAAATCCCTGCCCCGCTCGCGGAACAGGATCGGGGCGATCGCCGCGCCGTGGATCGCGACCACGTCGGTCGCCTGTCTCAGCAGCGCGAACTGGTCGAAGGGCGAGTAATCCTCCGCATAGATCGTCTCGTAGCCCCTGGATGCCAGCAGGGCTTCCACCTCGGCGGCGTTGACGATCGCCCGTTGCTTGCGGCGGGAGATGAAGATCTTTTTCGGCAAGCCCTCGACAACGGGGAAATAGCGGCCGTCCCGGTCTTCGGACCATTCCCGCGTGATATGATGGACGTGGGACAGCACCACGTTGTAATCGTCGATCCGCCAGCCCAGCCGGCAGCCGCCGACCGGCCCGTCAGACCTCAGGGCGTCGAAGCCGAAATGGCGGTAGACCTGCTCCATGAAGGGCGGCATGCCGGCCGGCAGGATCACCGTGACGCGCTCGTCCGGCGTCACGAGCCGTTCCCTCAACAGGCCGGCGAGCGGAAGCAGGCGGTTGATCTGGTGGGACCAGTTGAAATAATGCTCCCAACGCAAGTCCAGGATCGGGGCGCGGCCGAAATCCACCGGCCGGCCCGGCGCCAACCAGGCCCGCATCCGGTTGACCCTGCCGGGGCGCGGCGCGCGTTTGATCGTCGCCTCGTCGTCCCGGAACAAGGTCAGCAACCCGCCCGCATAGGTGCATGCGGGCATGTGGATGAGTTCGACCTGCGGGTTGAAGCGATCGACCAGATAGGTCCGGGCGCCGACGATCCAGCTTTGGCCAAATCGATATGGCGCGATGACGATGTCGGTTTCCTGCCGCCCCATGGCCCCCTCCGCGAACCCGCGGGTCGGTATAGCATCTTTCCCGCGGGGCGAAGCGGAAAGCGGAAGCCGTCGCGCCTGGCCGGCATCCCGCCCGGCCATGGGAAGGCCGGGCGCGGATGGCGATCCGCCGCCGCCTTGCATCCCGTCCACCCCTTTGCTAACCGGCCCGCGACCCGAGGGGGCGTGCCAGCCGGCCGCATTTCCCTTTTCACATCGGTGCAGCTTTTCTGGGGAACGGGACGCGCGTGGAGACTTCCGGCGGCATACAGGCGAGCCTCAGCGGACGCTATGCGACGGCCCTGTTCGAGCTGGCGCGCGACGGCGGGCAGATCGACGCCGTCACCGCCTCGCTGGCCGGCCTGCGCCAGGCACTGGCCGACTCCGACGACTTCAAGCGGCTGACTCGCAGCCCGGTGATCGCCCGCGCCGATGCCGCCAGGGCGATCGCGGCGCTCGTCCCGACGCTGGGGCTGGATCGGCTGACCGCCAACCTGCTCGGCGTGATGGCGCGCAACGGCCGTCTGTTCCAGTTGAGCGCGGTGATCCGCGACGTCGCCACGCTGACCGCCCGCCATCGCGGCGAGATGGCGGCCGACGTCACCTCCGCCCACCCGCTCGACGCGGGCCAGGTGGAGGCGCTGAAGGCCAAGCTGAAGGGCCGCTTCGGCCGCGACGTGTCGGTCGCGCCGACGGTCGATCCCGCCATCCTGGGCGGCCTCGTCGTCAAGGTCGGCTCGACCCGGATCGACGGCTCCATCCGCACCAAACTGAACACGCTCGCGCAGGCGATGAAAGGCTGAACATGGACATCCGCGCCGCAGAAATCTCGAAGGTCATCCGCGACCAGATCGCCGGTTTCGGCACCGAGGCGGAGGTGTCGGAGGTCGGCACCGTGCTGTCGGTCGGCGACGGCATCGCCCGCATCCACGGGCTGGACAACGTCCAGGCCGGCGAGATGATCGAGTTCGCCAACG
>CAXTHU010000167.1:0-5040 GCA_964244125.1 uncultured Sphingomonadaceae bacterium | reverse complement strand
GGCGGCGGCGGCGCCCGCGGCCGGCGCCGCCGTCCCCGCCGCCCCCCGCGCGACGGGCGTGCGGATCGCGCGCGGCAACGTCGTCTCCGAAACCGCCGGCGGGAGCAACTGAGATGTCGCCGCACTCCATCCTCGGCGGCACCATGGTCGCGATGCTCGCCGCCGGCCTCGCCGTTGCCGGTCCCGGCCAGGCCCGGGCCGCGGGCATGTCCGCCGGCAAATCCCGCGCGAAGGCGATGGCCGCCGTCCGCGGCATCCCCGCCGGCGCGCAGACGCCCGGCACGGACATGAACATCTCGGTCGGGCGCGGCACGCTGGTGACGCTGCCGGGGCCGATGAGCGACGTGTTCGTCGCCGACGAGAAGGTCGCCGACGTCCAGGTCCGCTCGCCCACCCAGCTCTGGGTGTTCGGGCGCGGCGGGGGGGAGACCAGCGTCTATGCGGTCGGCCGCGCCGGCGCGGTGCTGTGGTCGCGCCAGGTGCGAGTCGGCGCCAACATGGAGACGGTGGGCGCCATGCTGCGCACCGCCATGCCGGATGCGGCGATCACCGCGACGCCGATGACGGGCGCGCTGCTGCTGACCGGCACCGTCGCCAGCCCCGACGACGTCGCCGAGGCGACGCGCCTGGCCCAGGCCTTCGTCGGCGAGAAGACGCTGATACTCACCCGCCTGCGCGCGCCGACGCCGTTGCAGGTCAACCTCCACGTCAAGATCGTCGAGGTCAGCCGCTCGGTGTCGAAGGCGATCGGCGTCAACCTGCTCAGCCGCGACAATTCGGGCGGCTTCCTGTTCGGCATCGGCCAGGGCGCGCCCGGCACGATCGGCACGATCACCGGCGCCGGCGACCCATCCGGCCTGCCGCTCAACGCCACCAGCTACAAGATCGCCAACGCGGCCGGGGCGACGACGCTGGGCTTCGCCGGCAAGCTGCTCGGCCTCGACCTGCTCTCGACGCTGGACCTGGCCGAGACCGACGGCCTGGCGACCACCCTGGCCGAACCGAATCTCACCGCGCTGTCGGGCGAGACGGCCAGCTTCCTGGCGGGCGGCGAGATCCCCATTCCGCAGAGCCAGGGCCTCGGCTCGGTCTCGGTCGAGTTCAAGCAATATGGCGTCAGCCTGGCCTTCACGCCGGTGGTGATGTCCGACGGCCGCATCTCCCTGCGCGTCCGGCCCGAGGTGTCGCAGCTCTCCGATTCGGGCGCGGTGAAGCTCAACGGCTTCACCATCCCGGCGCTCACCACCCGCCGCGCCGAGACGACGGTGGAGCTGGGCTCCGGCCAGAGCTTCGTGATCGGCGGCCTGCTCCAGACCTCGCACAACAACACCACCGACAAGGCGCCGGTGCTGGGCGACCTGCCGATCCTGGGCGCGCTCTTCCGCTCGAACAGCTTCAGGAAGCAGGAGACCGAGCTGGTGATCGTCGTCACGCCCTATCTGGTGCGGCCGGTGGACGCGACGGCGATCAGGCTGCCGACCGACGGCTACCGCGCCGCCAGCGACGCCACCCGCCTCGTCACCGGGCGGCCGGTCGCGTCGGGCAGGCCGCCGGCGCCCGCCGCGCCCGCGCCCGCGCCCGCGGGCGACCCCGCCCCCGCGCCGGGCTTCTCGCTGTGACGGAGACGAACATGCGCCGGCTCGCCCTCCTTTCCCTCCTGCTGCTCGGCGCCTGCGCGACCGGGCAGAACATGACGCTGGCGCCGGCGGTGGCGCCGGTCGTCGCCGCCGACGACTATCCGCTCGATCTCGCCGCCGGCACCGGCGGCCTCCGCGCCGGCGAGGCGGCGCGGCTGGACGGCTGGCTGGAGGCGATGCAGGCCGGCCCCGGCGACCGGCTCGGCGTCTCGTCCGGCCTGGCGGCGGGCGATGTCGCGCTGGTCGCCCGGCGCTTCGCCATCCCGGTCGGGCCGGGCGCCGCCGGGCCGGACGGCACCATCCGCGTGACGCTGCGCCGCGCCGCCGTCGTCGTGCCGGGCTGCCCCGACTGGTCCGACGAGCAGACGCCGACCTCGTCGGGCGCGCTCAGCCGGAACTTCGGCTGCGCCACCCTCGGCAATCTCGCCGCCATGATCGCCGACCCGCGCGACCTGGCCCACGGCCGGGCCGGCGACGGCACCGATCCGCGCGTCAGCGTCCGCGCGATCCAGATGTGGCGCGACAGCAAGCCCAGCGGCGCCGGCGGGCTGAAGGCCGAGAGCACCGGAGGCAAGTGACATGACCAAGCCGTTCAACCCGCGCACCGCCAGCCTGCGCGATCCGTTCACCGCCTTCGTCTGCGACGACGCCACCGCCGACATGATGCGCTCCGTCGCGCTCGATTTCGGCTGGGCGCCCGAAAAGGTGCTGGACGGCGGCCTGCGCAACGCCGTCCAGCAACTGTCCGTGTCGACCAGCCCGACGATCCTGTTCGTCGATCTGTCGGACTGTCCCGATCCGTTGAGCGACATCAACGGCCTGGCCGAGGTGTGCGAGCCGGGCACGATCGTCATCGCCTGCGGCACGGTGAACGACGTCCGCCTCTATCGCGATCTGACCTCATCGGGACTGCAGGACTATCTGCTGAAACCCTTCTCGGCCGACCAGCTGCGCGACGCGCTGACCCATGCCCACATGACCCTCGCCTCCCCGCGCGGCGGCGAGCCGGCGGTGGAGCGCAAGCATCTCATGGCGGCGGTGGTCGGCGTGCGCGGCGGCGTCGGCGCGTCCGGCATCGCCGCCTCCTGCGCCTGGGCGCTGTCGGACACGGCGGGGCGCTCGACCGCGCTGCTCGACCTCGACGTCCATTTCGGCACCGGCGCGCTGGCGCTCGACCTGGAGCCGGGGCGGGGCCTGACCGACGCGATCGAGAATCCCGGCCGCATCGACGGGCTGTTCATCGAACGCGCGATGGTGCGCTCCTCCGACACGCTGGCCGTGCTGTCGGCCGAGGCGCCGATCAACCAGCCGCTCGCCTCCGACGGGGCCGCCTTCTACCAGTTGCAGGACGAGCTGCGCCAGGCGTTCGAATGCACCGTCATCGACCTGCCGCGCAGCATGCTGGTGCAGCATCCGCATCTGTTCCTCGAAGTCCACGTCGCCGTCGTCGTCACCGAACTGACGCTGGCGGCGGCGCGCGACGCGATCCGGGTGCTGAGCTGGCTGAAGGCCAACGCCCCCGAGACCCAGGTGATCGTCGTCGCCAACAAGGTGGCCGCCGCGACCCCGGAAGTGTCGCGGCGCGATTTCGAGGGATCGATCGAGCGCAAGGTCGATTTCGTCATCCCCTGGGACCAGAAGCTGACCGCGCAGGCCGCGCGCGTCGGCAAGCCGATCGCCGAGGTCGGCAAGGCGACCAAGACCGGCCAGGCGCTCGCCGCCCTCTCCGCCCGCCTGGCCGAGGTGGCCCGCGGCGGCGTCGAGGAGGCGAAGAAGCCGGCGTCGCTGCTCGGCCGGCTGGGCCAGCTGCGCGGGCGGCTGCCCGGCCGCGCCGGCGCGAAGGGCTGAGGGCGGCGGCGATGATGATGCCGATGATCTTCGTGGCGGCGGCGATGACGATGGTCGTCGGCATGCTGTTCGCCGCCTTCTCGGGTCCCGCCGGCACGAAGGCGGGCGGGCGGCGGCTGGATGCGGTGCGCGCGCGTCACGCGCCCGGCGATTCGGCCCAGACCCAGCTGAAGCGCATCGTCGCCCAGCGCGGCGACACCGCGCTCGACACCTGGGTGAACCGCCTGCTGCCCCGGCCCGAGGCGCTGCGCCGCCGGCTGGAACAGACCGGCAGGGACTGGACCGTCGGCCGCTACGCCATGGCCGGCGGCGGCATCGCGCTGGCGCTCCTGATCCTGCTGCGCGTCCAGGGCGTGCCCTTCTTCCTGGCGCTGGTGATCGGCTGCGCCGTCGGCGTCGCGCTGCCGCACAAGGCGGTGTCGTTCCTCATCAAGCGCCGCATCGCCCGCTTCACCGCCAAGTTCCCCGACGCGATCGAGCTGCTCGTGCGCGGGCTGCGCTCCGGCCTGCCGATCTCCGAGACGCTGGGCGTCGTCGGCGCCGAGGTGCCCGATCCGGTCGGCATCGAGTTCCGCGGCGTCGCCGACCGGATCAAGATCGGGCGGACGATGGACGCCGCCTTGCAGGAGACCGCCGACCGGCTCGGCACGCCCGAGTTCCAGTTCTTCGTCATCACCCTCAACATCCAGCGGGAAACCGGCGGCAACCTCGCCGAGACGCTGTCGAACCTGGCCGACGTGCTGCGCAAGCGGTCGCAGATGAAGCTGAAGATCAGGGCGATGTCGTCCGAATCCAAGGCTTCGGCCTATATCGTCGGGGCGCTGCCGTTCGTCGTCTTCACCCTCATCTGGTTCATCAACGGGAAGTACATGCAGGGTTTCTTCACCGAACCCCGGCTGATGATCGCCGGCGGCATCGGCCTGTTCTGGATGGCGGTCGGCGCCTTCATCATGGGCAAGATGGTGAGCTTCGAGATCTGATGGCGGATATCACCGGCCTCGACAACGAGACGCTCGGCTCGATCCTGGCGGGGGTGGCGGCGATGGCCGGCATGGTCGCGGTCTATGCCGCCAGCACCGTGCAGGACCCGATGGCCCGCCGCGTCAAGGCGCTGAACGAGCGGCGCGAGCAGCTGAAGGCCGGGATCACCGCCTCGACCAAGCGCAGCCGCGCGCGCCTGAACCAGACCAGCCAGACCACCGACCGGATGCGCAGCTTCCTGTCCAGCCTGAAGGTATTGCAGGACAGCCAGTTGCAGGCCGCCCAGCTGAAGCTGGTCCAGGCCGGCATCCGCTCCAAGGACGCCGCCGTCGCGGTGATCTTCGGTCGGCTGGCGGGGCCGGTGGTGCTGGGGCTGCTGGTCATCACCGGCGTCTACCTGCTCGACTGGTTCCCCGCCTGGGGGCCGTTCAAGCGCTATGCGCTGGTCGCCGGCACGCTCGTCGGCAGCTACAAGGCGCCCGACATCTGGCTGAAGAACAAGATCGGCAAGCGCGTGGCGGCGATCCGCAAGGGCCTGCCCGACGCGCTCGACCTGCTGGTGATCTGCGCCGAG
>CAXTHU010000166.1:0-5043 GCA_964244125.1 uncultured Sphingomonadaceae bacterium | reverse complement strand
TCGTCGAGAAGATGGCGGGCCGCAAGGCCGAGCTGACCGACATGCGCCCGTCGGGCGGCGGCAAGCAGCGCATCACCTTCTCGGCCCCCTCGCGCGGGCTGATCGGCTATCACGGCGAGTTCCTGTCCGACACGCGCGGCACCGGGATCATGAACCGACTGTTCGAGAGATACGGCCCCCACAAGGGCGCGATCGAGGGCCGCAAGAACGGCGTCCTCATCTCCAACGGCGCCGGCGAGGCCAACGCCTATGCGCTGGGGCCGCTGGAGGAGCGCGGCGTGATGATGGTGGCGCCGGGCGAGGCGCTCTACGAAGGCATGATAATCGGCGAGAACGCCAAGACGGACGATCTCGAGGTCAATCCGATGAAGGCGAAACAGCTCACCAACTTCCGCGCCTCGGGCGGCAAGGACGACGCCATCCGCCTCACCCCGCCGCGCCGCCTGACGCTGGAACAGGCGATCGCCTATATCGACGACGACGAACTGGTCGAGGTGACGCCCAAGTCCATCCGCCTGAGGAAACGCCACCTCGATCCCAACGAGAGGAAGCGGGCGAGCCGGGCGAAGGTGAGCGCATAGGCGCGGACGGCATGTCCCCGCCGGCTGGGGGCTGCCGCCCGTCTCTTGAATGTCCCCGCCACCCATGCGATGCGGTCGTCACTTGCTGGGGAGCGGGGAATGTACATGCGCGGGGCGATGCTGCCGGCCCTTCTGCTCGGCCTGACGCCGGCTTTCGCCCAGGAGCCGGGCCTGCCGGAGTCCGCGCCCAGCCCGGCGCAGGTCGAGGACGCGCGCAAGGTCACGCAGCTCAACCAGGTCATCCTCGACAACAACCGGGCGATCCGCGCCAGGAACGAGGCCGAGGAGACGGCCTATCGGGCGGAACGCGCCCGCTACGAGGCGGCACTCGCCGAGAACGGCAAGGCCCGCGCCGAGGCGACGGCGGCGCAGGAGGCCTTCGTCGCCGCCAGCCGTCAGCATGACGCGGACATGGCGAGATGGCGGGCAAGCCCCGGCGTCAAGGCATCGCTCGCCAAGACATCGATCGCCAGGCAGCCGGCCATCCCAACCGTCCCCGCCCCGGGTCGCTATCCGACGGATCGGCCGATAAGCGTATCGAGCGGCTCGGCGCAGATCGCCCTCGACGCCGAAGCCTCGCGCCGCAGCAAGCTGATCTGCCACACGAGGCTGGATACCGGCTCGCTCGTGAAGCGCACCCGCAGCTGCGCCACGGAGGAAAGCTGGAAGCGCCGCCTCGCCGGCGAGCAGGCCGAGGCGCGCGACATGGTCAGGCGCAACGGCGACGGTGTCGTGCAGCCTTGAACCGCGGCCGGAGACTGCCCCGCGGCCGGGCTACTCCGCCGCCATCCGCTCGTAATCGGCCTCGGCCAGGAAGCGTTCCGCGTCCAGCGCCGCCATGCATCCGGTGCCGGCGGCGGTGATCGCCTGGCGGTAGATCTTGTCCGTCACGTCGCCGCAGGCGAACACGCCGTCGATCGAGGTGCGCGTCGTGCCCGGCGGGACGAGGACATAGCCGTCGTCGTCCAGATCGAGATGGCTCCTGAACAATTCGGTCGCGGGATGGTGGCCGATGGCGACGAAACCGCCGTCCACCTCCAGCCGCTCGACCGCGCCGGTGCGCGTGTCGCGCAGGTCCATCGCGACGAGGCCGGCACTGCCCTCGCCGCCGACGAACTCGGCCACCTCGCGGTTCCACAGCACCTTGATCCGCGGGTGGGCGAACAGGCGGTCCTGCAGGATCTTCTCGGCGCGGAAACTGTCGCGCCGGTGGATGACGGTGACGTCGTGGCTGTGGTTGGTGAGGTACAGCGCCTCCTCCACCGCGGTGTTGCCGCCGCCGACCACCGCCACCTTCTTGCCGCGATAGAAGAAGCCGTCGCAGGTGGCGCAGGCCGACACCCCCTGCCCGCGCAGCCGCGTCTCGCTCTCCAGCCCCAGCCAGCGCGCCTGCGCGCCCGTCGCGATCACCAGCACGTCGCCGGAATAGACCGTGCCGCCGTCGCCGATCAGGCGGAACGGGCGGCGCGAGAGGTCGACCTCGACGATCGTGTCCCACATCATCCGCGCGCCGACATGCTCGGCCTGGGCCTGCATCTCCTCCATCAGCCAGGGACCCTGGACCACGTCGCGAAAGCCGGGATAGTTCTCGACATCGGTGGTGGTGGTCAGCTGGCCGCCCGGCTGGATGCCCTGCACCACGACCGGCGCCATGCCCGCGCGCGCGGCATAGATCGCCGCCGACAGCCCGGCCGGGCCGGAGCCGAGGATTATCATGCGGGCGGAATGGGTGGCGGGCATCGGCGGCTTTCGACGGATCGGATCGATCGCAGATAGGGTGCGGCCCCCCGGCGGCGCAAGCGTCGCCCGGGCGCGGGCCGGGGGGACGGTCAGATCATCGCCATGCCGCCGTTGACGTGGATCGTCTGGCCGGTGACGTAGCCCGCCTCCCGGCTCGCCAGATAGGCAACGGCGGCGCCGACGTCCGCCCCCTCGCCGAGATCGCCGGCCGGGATGCGCGTCTTGAGCGCCGCCTTCTGCGCGTCGGGGAGCGCGTCGGTCATCGCCGAGCGGATGAAGCCGGGGGCGACGCAGTTCACCGTGATGCCGCGCGTCGCCAGTTCCTGCGCCAGCGCCTTCGACATCGCCGTCAGCCCGCCCTTCGACGCGGCATAGTTCGCCTGTCCCGGATTGCCGGTCGCGCCGACCACCGAGGTGATCGAGACGACGCGGCCGAAACGCTGCTTCATCATCGGCCGGGCCGCGGCGCGGATCAGGCGGAAGGCGGCCTCCAGGTTGATCCGGATCACCTCGTCCCACTCCTCGTCCTTCATCCGCATGGCGAGGTTGTCGCGGGTGACGCCGGCATTGTTGACCAGGATGTCGATCCGCCCGCCCAGCGCCTCGACGCCGCGCGGCACCAGCCCGTCGACGGCGGCGGCATCGGACAGGTCGCAGGCGAGCGTGGCGTGATCCCCGCCCAGTTCGGCCGCGAACGCCGCCAGCTTGTCCGGGTTGGAGCCGGACAGCGCCAGCCGCGCGCCCTGCCCCGCCAGCGCCCGCGCGATCGCCGACCCGATCCCGCCGGACGCGCCTGTGACCAAAGCTGTCATTCCGGTCAGGTCGAACATGGTCCTCTTCCTTTTTCCTGCGTCATGCCGAACCTGTTTCCAGCATCCATCTCTCCGCACAGTCCCGCGCCTAAGCGGAGAGACGGACCCCGGGACATGTTCAGGGTGACGACCGCTCGCATGTCACAGCGCCTTCAGCGCCGCCTCGATATCGTCCATCGAGACCACGCTCGTCGCCGTCGCGTCCGGCGCGATGCGTCTGACCATCGGCGCCAGTACCTTGCCGCCCAGCTCGACGAAGCCGGACACGCCGGCCTCGCGCATCGCCATCACGCTCTCGCGCCAGCGCACCGTGCTCGTGACCTGCTCCACCAGCAGGGTGCGGATGCGCTCCGGATCGGCGACCGGCTCGGCGGTGACGTTGGCGTAGACCGGCAGGAGGGGGACGGCGAGATCGGCCGCGACCAGTGCCCTGGCCATCGCATCGGCCGCCGGGCGCATCAGCGAGCAGTGGAACGGCGCCGACACCGGCAGCAGCATCGCCCGCCGCCCGCCGCGCACCTTGGCCAGCTCGATCGCCCGCCCTACGGCGGCGCGATGGCCGGAGACGACCACCTGCCCCGGCGCGTTGTCGTTCGCCGCCTCGCACACCTCGTTCTCGGCGGCGTCGGCGGCGACCCCGGCGGCGGCCTCGAAATCGAGACCCAGCAGCGCCGCCATGGCGCCGACGCCGACCGGCACCGCCGCCTGCATCGCCCGCCCGCGCAGCCGCAGCAGCCGCGCCGTCTCGGCCAGGTCCAGCGCCCCCGCCGCGCACAGCGCGCTATATTCGCCGAGCGAGTGGCCGGCGACATAGTCCGCCTTCTCCGACAGCCGCACCCCGCCCTCGCGCTCCAGCACGCGCAGCGTCGCGACGGCGTTGGCCATGATCGCCGGCTGGGCGTTCTCGGTGAGCATCAGTTCGTCCTCCGGACCCTCGCTCATCAGGCGGAACAGGTGGGCGCCCAGCGCCTCGTCCACCTCCTGGAACACCTCGCGCGCGTGGCGGCTGGCGGCGGCCAGCGCCTGGCCCATGCCGACCGCCTGGCTGCCCTGGCCGGGAAAGATGAACGCGCGCATGGACCTGTCCTCGTCGGTTGGACGGCGGGACTAGGAAGCCGGCGCGGCCAAGGCAAGCGCCAAGCAGCCTTGCCTTTCATGCGGTTTCCCGTATGAGCGCCCCTCGGTCGCGAGCGCCGGGCCGCCGTGCCCATCGCCCGCGCCCGTAATCGAGACGACGGCCGGAGGGGCGTTCGCGATGGTCGCGGCGTCAGCGATCGGCGGAATGAAGGACATCGAGACCATGGCTCTCTACGAGCATGTGTTCCTCGCGCGTCAGGATCTGGCCCAGGCCCAGGTGGACGCGCTGGCGGAAAACGCCACGAAGATCATCCAGGGCGAAGGCGGCAAGGTCGTCAAGACCGAGAGCTGGGGCCTGCGGAACCTCGCCTATCGCATCCAGAACAACCGCAAGGCGCATTATGTCATGCTGGAGATCGACGGGCCGTCCGGCGTCGTCGCCGAACTGGAGCGCCAGACCGGCATCAACGAGGACGTCGTCCGCTTCATGACGGTACGCGTCGACACGCATGAGGCCGGCCCGTCTGCGATGATGCGCCGCAACGAACGCAGCGAGCGCGACGGCCGCAGTGGCCGGGGCGGCCGCGAGGGCGGCGGACGCGACCGAGACGATCGCCGCGAGGGCGGCCGCGACGGCGGGCGCGAAGGTGGTGGCGGCCGCGACCGCGACATGCGTCGCGACGACGCCGCAGCGTAAAGGACAGACGAAATGGCCCGTGCATTCTTCCGCCGCCGCAAGAGCTGCCCCTTCTCCGCCAAGGACGCGCCGCAGATCGACTATAAGGACGTCCGCCTGCTCCAGGGCTTCGTGTCCGAGCGCGGCAAGATCGTGC
>CAXTHU010000165.1:0-5058 GCA_964244125.1 uncultured Sphingomonadaceae bacterium | reverse complement strand
ATCGCGCTGGAGAACACCGCGCCCGAACTCGCCGCCGACATCGTCGACCAGGGCATCGTGCTGACCGGCGGCGGCGCGCTGCTGGAAGGCATCGACGAGGTGCTGCGCGAGGCGACCGGCCTGCCGGTGACGGTGGCCGACGATCCGCTGTCCTGCGTGGCGCTCGGCACCGGCCGCGCCCTGGAAGACCCGCTCTTCCGCGGCGTGCTCCACACCGCCTGACGCCCGGCGGGCCGCGATGGCGCCGCCGCCCAACCGGCGCCCCGGCCATTCCCGGCGGGCGCAATACGGCCTGTTCATCGGCTATGTCGCGGCGGTGGCCGGCATCTTCGTCGGCCTCGGGCTGATCCTGGTCGCGCGGATCGATCCGCCGGGCTTCGCGCTGCTGCGCGGGGCGGTGCTGGACGTCACGGCGCCGCTGTCCGCCTCTGGCCGGGCCGGCATGCGCGGCGCCGGCAGGGCGGCGGCGCGGATCGGCGACTGGTGGCGGGCGGGCGGGCAGAACGAGGCGATGCGGGCCGAGCTGGCGGTGGCGCGCGGCCGGCTGGTCGAGGCGCGGATCGTCGCGGCCGAGAACGTCCGGCTGCGGCGGCTCGCGCGGCTGGTCGACGGCGCGCCCGCGCGGGTGGCGACGGCGCGCATCGTCGGATCGAGTCTCGGCGACATCAGGCGGCTGGCGACCATCACCGCCGGCGCCGCCGCCGGCGTCCGCCCCGGCCAGCCGGTGCGATCGGCCGAGGGGCTGGTCGGCCGGGTGTTCGAGGCGGGGCGGTTCGCCGCCCGCGTCATGCTGCTGTCGGACGGCGGCAGCGTCGTGCCGGTGCGGCTGCCGCGCGACGGATCGGCCGCGCTCGCCGCCGGGCGCGGCGACGGGACGGTGGAGCTGCGCCCGCTGTCCGCCGGGGCGAACCCGTTCCGGCGCGGCGACGTCGTCGTCACCTCCGGCACCGGCGGCATCTTTCCCCCCGGCATCGGCGTGGCGGTGGTGATCGGGCGGCGCGACGACGTCGCCATCGCCCGGCCGCTGGCCGATCCGGCGACGCTCGACTTCGTCATCGTCGAGCGCGCCTATGTGCCGCCGATCCCGGCGGCACCGCCGACGCCATGACGACCGCGCTCGACCATGTCCGGGCGCTGCGGCGCCTGCGCCGGCGGGCGGCCGCCGTGCCGGTCGCCTCGACCGTCGCGGCCTCGGCGCTGGCGCTGTGGCCGGGGGTGCCGGGCGTGCCGCTGCTGCCGCCGACGGGCCTGCTCATGCTGATCGGCTGGCGATTGCTCAGGGCCGAGCTGTGGCAGGCCTGGATCGGGCTGCCGCTGGGTCTGGCCGACGATCTCCTGTCGGGCCGCCCGCCCGGCACCGCGATGGTGTCGTGGACCGCCATCCTCCTCCTGATCGACGCGGGGGAGGATCGCATGGCCTGGCGCGGGCGATGGGAGGAGTGGCTGCTGGCCGGGGTCGGCTGCGGCGTCGCGACGCTGTGGGCGTGGGGCGTGGCGCGTTTCACCGGCGGCGAAGGGGCGATCGCCGCCACCGCGCCGGCGCTGGCCGCCGCCATCCTCCTCTTCCCGCTCGTCCAGCGGCTGTGCGCCGCGCTCGACCGCTGGCGGCTGTCGCGGTAAGCGGGCGGGGTGAAAGGCCGCACCCTCACCGATGCGCAGCAGGGCTTCACCTTCACCAGGCGGAGCCTGTTCCTGGGCGGCGCGCAAGCGGCGGTGGGGCTGGTGCTGACGGGACGCATGGCCTGGCTCGCCATCGCCGAGAACGCCCGCTACGCCGACATGGCCGAGCACAACCGGGTCCAGGCGATCCTGGTGCCCCCCCGGCGCGGCTGGATCGTCGATCGGAACGGCAGGCCGATCGCGATCAACCGCCCCGACCTGCGCATCGACCTGATCCCCGACCGGGTGCGCGATCCCGAGCGGGTGATCGCGACCTTGCGCGACCTCCTCGCCCTCACCCCCGACGATGTCGAGCGGGTGCGCGAGGATCTCGCCAGGGCGGCCGGATACCGCCCAGTGCCGGTGGCCGAGAAGATCGACTGGGAACGCTACGCCGCGGTCAACCTGCGGCTGGCCGACCTGCCCGGCGTCGCCCCCTCGCGCGGCTTCTCGCGCCAGTATCCGGCGGGCGCGGCGGTCGGCCATCTGACCGGCTATGTCGGCGCCGCCTCGGCCGCCGACTATGCCGGGGACCACGATCCCCTGCTCATCGCGCCGGGCTTCAAGATCGGCAAGGAGGGGCTGGAGCGGACGATGGACGCCGGGCTTCGCGGCCGCGCGGGGGCCAAGCGGACCGAGGTGACGGCGCGCGGGCGGCTGGTGCGCGAGCTGACCACCCGGCCCGACGTGCCGGGCGGCACGCTGCATCTCACCATCGACGCCGGCCTGCAGGATTATGCCGCCCGCCGGCTGGGCGACAATTCGGGCGCGGTGACGGTGATCGACCTGGCGGGCGGCGATCTCCTCGCCATGGCTTCCATGCCGGCCTACGACCCCAACAGCTTCTCCGACGGCATCGGCCATGCCGAATGGGACATGATGTCGGCCGACGATCACCTGCCGCTGGTCAACAAGACGCTCCAGGGCCTCTATCCGCCGGGATCGACGGTGAAGCCGATGAACGCGCTGGCGCTGCTGGAAGCCGGGGTCGATCCGGGACGGACGGTGAATTGCTCCGGCGCCTATCGGGTCGGCAACGGCACCTTCCATTGCTGGCGGCGGCACGGCCACGGCGCGGTCGACATGGGCCGCGCCATCGCCCAGAGCTGCGACATCTATTTCTACACCATGATGCGACAGCTCGGCATCGCGCGGCTGGCGGCGATGGCGCGGCGGCTGGGGCTGGGCGAGGAATATCCGCTGCCCGTCGCCTCCCAGCGCTTCGGCACCGTGCCCGACGCCGCCTGGAAGGCGCGCAAATACCGGCAGCCGTGGACCGTCGCCGACACCGTCAACACCTCGATCGGCCAGGGCTACATGCTGGTCAACCCGCTCCAGCTCGCCGTCATGGCGGCACGGATCGGATCGGGCACGGCCATCGTGCCCCGGCTGATCCGGCGCCCGCACGATCCGGCGCCCGCCCCGCTCGGCCTCGATCCCGAGCACCTCGCCTTCGTCCATCGGGCGATGGCGGCGGTGGTGAGCGGGGCGGGCACCGCGGCGCAATCGCGGCTGAACGTGCCGGGGGTGGTCATGGCCGGCAAGACCGGCAGCGCCCAGGTTCGCCGGATCACCATGGCCGAGCGGCGCGGCGGCGTCATCGGCAACGAGGCGCTCGCTTGGAAGCTGCGCGACCACGGCCATTTCATCGCCTTCGCCCCCTGTGACGCGCCGCGCTATGCGGTCGCGGTCGTGCTGGAGCATGGCGGCCACGGCGCCGACGCCGGCCGCATCGCGCGCGACGTGATGACCTGGCTCTACGATCCGGCCCAGGCGATGCGCACCCTGCTGGCCAACGAGGCCGAATGGGGCGGAACCATCGCCGAACGCATGGCCGCCAGGTCGGCGCGCTGGCGGGCGGCGCAGAACGCGGCGGCGTCGGGCGAGCCTGCCGCCGCGACCCCCATCGGCGAGACGCCGCCCGCCCCGGCCCCGGCCCCGGCGAGCGACACCGCATCCCAGTTGCCGCCGACGCCCGAGGTGCCGCGATGAGCCGGGCGCCGTGAGCCGGGCACCGTGAGCCGGCCCTCGCTCGTCCCCGCGCCGCTCGCGCGGCTGCCGTGGGCGATGCTGCTGCTGGTGCTCGGCATCGGCGGCTTCGGCCTCGTCATCCTCTATTCGGCGGCGGGCGGGAACATGCGGCCCTGGGCGCTGTCGCAGGGGATCAAGCTGGTCGCCTTCCTTGGCCTGGCCATCCTCCTCTCGCGCCTGGACGAGGAGGTGCTGCGACGCGCCGCGCTGCCGGCCTATGGCGCGATACTGGTGGCGCTGGTGCTGGTCGAGCTGCTCGGCGGGATCGCCGGGGGCAGCCAGCGCTGGCTCGACCTCGGCTTCATCCGGCTCCAGCCGTCGGAGTTCATGAAGCCCGGCATCGTGCTGGCCATGGCGCGCTTCTACGACCTGCTGCCGGCCGGGGAGCTGCGCCGCTGGCCGGCGGTCTGGCCGGCGGGGCTGCTCGTCGCGCTGCCGGCGGGGCTGGTCGTCCTCCAGCCCGATCTGGGCACGGCGATCATGATCGTCGCCGGCGGGCTGGTCGTGATGTTCCTGGCGGGCCTCCCGCTGCGCCTCTTCGTCGGCGGCGGGCTGGGGCTGGCGGCACTGGCCCCGCTCGCCTATTTCTTCGTGCTGCACGACTATCAGCGCAACCGCGTGCTGATCTTCCTCGATCCCGAGAGCGATCCGCTCGGCGCCGGCTATCACATCAGCCAATCGAAGATCGCGATCGGTTCGGGCGGCCTGTGGGGCAAGGGGTTCCTCCAGGGGACGCAGAGCCACCTCGACTACCTGCCCGAGGGCCAGACCGACTTCGTCTTCGCCACCATGGCCGAGGAATGGGGGCTGGCGGGCGGCATCGCGCTGATCGTCGCCTTCCTGCTGCTCACCGGCTGGGGCCTCGCCGTCGCCCGCCGCGCGCCGACCCGCTTCGCCCGGCTGGCAGCGGCGGGGCTGGCGACGACGATCTTCTTCTACGTGATGATAAACCTGATGATGGTGATGGGGCTGGCGCCGGTCGTCGGCATCCCGCTGCCGCTGGTCTCGTTCGGCGGATCGGCGGTGATGACGGTGATGATCTGTCTCGGCCTCCTGATGGCGATCGACCGCCACGGCCGGGCCGCCCGGGGCCGCTAGACGGGTCCGTCGCGGCGGGAACCAGCGTGGCCGGCGAACGCTCTGCCGCCATGGCCACAAACAGACTTTCCCCGGCGGACGCTTCCGAGTCGCCTGGCCGCGACGCCGCCAGCCCTTGGGCGATCCCGCCGAAGGGCTGGAAGGACCTGCTGATCCGCGCGTGGAACGAGGCCGGCGACGACAATGTCGGGCTGATCGCGGCCGGCGTCGCCTTCTACGGCTTCCTGGCGCTCGTCCCGCTGCTCGGCGCGATCGTGCTGAGCTACGGCC
>CAXTHU010000164.1:0-5065 GCA_964244125.1 uncultured Sphingomonadaceae bacterium | reverse complement strand
CCGCCATCCTAGCTGTCGTTCATGCAGGCGCAAGCTTCTCCGCAAACGCCGCCGGGATCGCGGCGGCTGATCGACGGTCATGGCCGGCGCATCACCTATCTGCGCCTGTCGGTGACGGACCGCTGCGACCTGCGCTGCCGCTATTGCATGAGCGAGGCGATGACCTTCCTGCCCCGCTCGCAGGTGCTGTCGATCGAGGAGATGGCCTCGCTGGCCGACGCCTTCGTCGCCCGCGGCGTCCGCAAGATCAGGCTGACCGGCGGCGAGCCGCTGGTGCGGCGCGGGGTGATCGACCTCGCCCGGACGATCGGCCGCCATCTCGCCGCCGGATCGCTCGACGAGCTTACCCTCACCACCAACGGCACCCGCTTGGCCGACTTCGCGGCGCCGCTGTTCGACGCCGGCATCCGCCGCATCAACGTCAGCCTCGACACGCGCGACCCGGCGCGGTTCCGCCACGTCACCCGCTGGGGCGATGTCGGCCGGGTGCTGGACGGCATCGCCGCCGCGAAGGCGGCCGGCATCGCGATCAAGATCAACATGGTGGCGCTGAAAGGCGTCAACGAGGACGAGATCGCGCCGATGCTGCGCTGGTGCGCCGCGGAAGGCCACGCGCTGACGCTGATCGAGACGATGCCGCTGGGCGTCGTCGACGAGGATCGCACCGACCGCTACCTGCCGCTCGACGGGGTGCGGCGGACGCTCGACGCCGCGTTCGGGCTGGAGCCGGTGATGGACCGCACCGGCGGGCCGGCGCGCTATTATCGCGTGCCGGCGCTGGGCGGCGTCCGCCTCGGCCTCATCACGCCGCTGACGAACAACTTCTGCGACGGCTGCAACCGGGTGCGCGTCACCGCCTCTGGCCGGCTCTACATGTGCCTCGGCCATGACGAGCGGGTCGACCTGCGCCCGATATTGCGCGGGCAGGCGGCCGGCGCGCTGGACGAGGCGATCGACCGGGCGCTGGCGCTGAAGCCGCTCGCCCACGCCTTCCGCATCGACCGGGCGGCCGCCGCCCCGGCGGTCGAGCGCCATATGAGCGTCACCGGCGGATGACCGCCGACCGCCGGCCGGCGCTGCTGGCCTCGCCCTCGCCGCCGGCGCAGAAGGCCGCGGCCGAGCTGCGCCGGCGCTACGAATGGGCGCCGCTGAACGATGCGCATATGGTCGTCGCGCTGGGCGGAGACGGTTTCATGCTCCAGACCCTCCACCACATGCTCGACCGGCACATAAGCTGCCCGGTGTTCGGCATGAACCTGGGCACTGTCGGCTTCCTGATGAACGAGTGGCGGATCGACGATCTCGACGCGCGGCTGGAACGGGCGAAGTCGTTCAGCGTCGTGCCGCTCCGGATGGAGGTGCTGACGGTCGACGGCGAGCGCTTCTCCATGCCGGCGATCAACGAAGTCTCGCTGCTGCGCGAGGCCCGCCAGACCGCGTGGCTGGAAGTGACGGTGAACGATCGCGTCGTCCTGCCCGAGCTGGTCTGCGACGGGGTGCTGGCGGCGACCCCGGCGGGGTCGACGGCCTACAACCTGTCGGCGCAAGGGCCGATCCTGCCGCTCGGCTCGGGCATGCTGGCGCTGACCCCGATCAGCGCGTTCCGTCCGCGCCGCTGGCGTGGCGCCATCCTGCCGGAAAGCACGCGGCTGGCGTTCCGCGTGCTCGATCCGGTCAAGCGCCCGGTCTCGGCCGTCGCCGACCAGCGCGAGATCCGCGACGTCTCCACCGTCACCGTCGCGATCGACCGGGCGAGCACCCTCACCCTCCTGTTCGATCCGGAACATGCGCTGGACGACCGCATCACGATGGAACAATTCGCGGTCTGACGGCCGGCCTTGCAATCGCCCGAGGCCCGTTGCATAGGGCGCCCCTCGCACGGGAGCCACCCGGATGCGGCGGCCGTTCCCTGGTAGCTCAGTGGTAGAGCATCCGACTGTTAATCGGCAGGTCGTAGGTTCGAATCCTACCCGGGGAGCCAGCCTGCCCAAACCGGCGGTTCAGCCCGCGCGCCGCTCGATCGCCGCCCAGATCAGCGCCGCCGTGTCGGTGCCGTCGAAGCGGTCGATGGCGACGATGCCGGTGGGGCTGGTGACGTTGATCTCGGTCAGCTGCCCGGCGATCACGTCGATGCCGACGAAGACGAGGCCGCGCCGCGCCAGCTCCGGCCCCAGCGCGTCGCAGATCTCGCGCTCGCGCGCCGTTAGCTCGGTGGCGTGCGCCGCGCCGCCGGCGGCCAGGTTGGAGCGGATCTCGCCTTCCTTCGGCAGCCGGTTGATCGCGCCGGCGACTTGCCCGTCGACCAGCACGATGCGCTTGTCGCCCTTGCTGACGTCGGGGATGAACGCCTGGACCATGAACGGCTCGCGCCAAACCTGGCCGAACAGCTCGGTCAGGGCGGCGAGGTTGGCGTCGTTCCGGCCGACATGGAAGACGGCCGAGCCGGCGTTGCCGTAGAGCGGCTTCACCACCACCTCGCCATGTTCGGCATGGAAGGCGCGGGTCTCGGCGAGGCTGCGCGTCACCAGCGTCGGCGGCATGAAGCGGGCATAGTCCAGGACGAACAGCTTCTCGGGCGCGTTTCGCACCGCCGCCGGATCGTTCACCACCAGCGTCGCCGGATGGACGCGTTCGAGCAGGTGGGTGGCGGTGATATAGGCGAGGTCGAAGGGCGGGTCCTGCCGCATCAGCACCACGTCGACGTCGTCGGCGAGGTCGAGCGTCACCGGCGCCCCGGCGGTGAAGTGATCGCCCTCCCGCCGCCGCACCGTCACCGGCCGCGCCACCGCCGTCACCCGGCCGTCGCGGTAGGACAGCTCCCCCGCCCCGTAATGCCACAGCCGGTGCCCGCGCGCCTGCGCCGACAGCATGATGGCGAAGGTCGAATCGCCGGCGATGGCGATCGTCTCCAGCGGGTCCATCTGGACCGCGACGCGCAACGGCATGGGCAGGCTCCTCGAACGGAGCCGAGCCCTAGCGCAACGGCGGGGAGTGGCAAGCCGGTCGCCTTGACGAAGCGTTGGCCACGATCCCGGCCGGCGTCATCCTCGGGGAAAGGCAAGGAAGATACGATGCGGCATATCACGATCGGCGCCATGGCCCTGGCGGGCGTCTTCGGCGCGACGCAGGCGGTGGCCGCGACCTACGGCAACCTGTTCGTGTTCGGCGACAGCCCGGTCGATTCGGGCAACGCGCGCGCCGCGCGGATCGCCGCCGGCGGGGTCGATCCGGCGCCGCCGGCGCGGGGCTGTTTTCAGGGGCGTTTTTCCAACGGCTATGATTTCGCCGACTATGTGGCGCTCGTCCGCGCCGGACTGGGAAACGGAGTTCCCTTATCGCGGGATCGGCCTCGGCCGCTGCGCGTCGTCCAGCGCGACGAAGGTGAACAGCGCGTGCGTCACCTTCACCTCGGCGGCGCCGCGTTCGCGGGTGGCGATCACCTCGACGCGGATGGCGACGGAGCTGCGGCCGAGCCGCTCGACCTCGGCATAGACCGAGATCAGGTCGTGGAGCAGGATCGGCTCGATGAACTCCATCGCGTCGATCGCGACCGTCGCCACCGCCCCTTGCGCCACGCGGCTCGCGACGATGCCGCCGGCGATGTCCATCTGCGCCAGCACCCAGCCGCCGAAGATGTGCCCGTTGGCGTTGATGTCGCCGGGACGCGGCACGACGCGCAGCACCGGATCACGCATCGATATTCCCCACGTCGTCGTCATGGCCGCTGCCCGCCGACAGGAAGACGAGGCCCATCAGCGCGGTGCCGAGCAGCACCGACAGGCCGACGCCGGCGATCGTCGCGATCACCATGTGGATCGGCAGCGGACCGCCGGACAGCCTCAGCCACGCGAGCGCCGCCGCCACCGCGACGGCGGCGACGAGCGCCATCCACCGCATCAGGCGGCGATAGCGGGCCCAGGCATAGGCGGTCTCGGCGATGCGGTCGGGCGGCATGCCTTTCATTTGCGCGCGCGCCATGGGATCATCAACCCCGCGCACGACCGATGAGGAGCCAGCGATGACGATCGCCGCGATATTGGACAACAAGGGCCGCGAGGTGGTGAGCGTCGCCGCCGCCGCTTCCGTCGCCGAAGTGGTGACGCTGCTGGCCGAGCGCCGCATCGGCGCGGTGCCGGTGGTGGAGGATGGCCGCGTCGTCGGCATCTTCTCCGAGCGCGACGTCGTCTACGGCCTGGCCCGCGACGGCGCGGCGATGCTGGACCGGGCGGTGAGCGAGGTGATGACCGCGCCGGCGATCAGCGTCGGCCCGGATGTCGCCGTCCTGGCGGCGCTGGCGATGATGACGCGGCGGCGCATCCGCCACCTGCCGGTGGTGGACGGCGACGCGCTGGTCGGCTTCGTGTCGATCGGCGACCTGGTGAAGCTGCGCGTCGACCGGATCGAGGCGGAAGCCGACGCGATGCGGAGCTATATCGCCGGGGCATGAGTCGCGCGCCGATTCGAAGCCGGCGGGTCAAGCATTTCGAATCATGCATGAAACCGGGGGCGGCCAGGTCGAGTCGGATGAGTGCACGGGATGCCGGGGATATCTCATCGGACAGCCGTCGTCCCAGGATCACCGTGTAAAATCAAGCTGTTGGCCATGTCACGCAACAAAATTGCAAGATTGGTGTTGACCGATCCGGCGACCCCACCTAGATAGCCCCTCGTCAACGGCGCTTCGCCCCGGCGAAACGCGGTTCACCGCTAAATCGGCAAACACCCTCCCGGGCCTTCGCAGGAACGGAAGGATAGGTGCCGGTTCGGCGGTTCGCTCTTTCTCATTGTCGGTTTAGATGAAGGGACATGTGGGCGGCGGCCCCGGTTACCGATGGCCTCTGGGCGTCGGTGGATCGGACAAACCAAGCCGTTCCAGGTCTGCCGGGCGAAGCTTGCTTCGATCGGGAGGCCATGTCCCGATATGCAATTCCATTTGTATATTGTGCAGGAACGGCTCCCAGAGATGCCGGCCCGGCCGTCGGGTTTTCCCCCGGCGACCTTGTCGGTCATAAACTTGAGAGTTTGATTCTGGCTCAGAACGAACGCTGGCGGCATGCCTAACACA
>CAXTHU010000163.1:0-5107 GCA_964244125.1 uncultured Sphingomonadaceae bacterium | reverse complement strand
CGTCGGCGTCGCCGACCGCGTCAGCTGCCGTCCCGCATGTTTGAGATCGCGTCATAGGTCACCCCGACGTCGGAGAAGACGGCGGTCGTGCCATTGCCCGTTGGTGATTGCACACCGAACCCGATGCGAACGGGTCGGGTATCGATATTCGGCAGCGTGAAAAGCCGCGAGAACCGCCAGACTTCGCCATCGGGCGAATGGTGGAAGGCGACGACCCGTCCGTCGCAGTAAAGACGAAGCCAGACATAATCGCCCAAGTTGACCGGGCCGTCGGCGTCGTCCGAAGTGCCGCGCGTTACGACGCTGACGATCGCAGGCTCGCCGCTTGCCGACCGCTCGAAAGCGAGCTTGCCCCAGTGCTGCTCGTCGGATTGAATGAACAGCGCGCCCGCATCGTAGGTGGCGACGAACGCCACGGAAACCTTTGCGCGCAGTGCGAAGACAGGTCGGTCGATGCTCCGCACCAGGCGGACGATATTGTCCGAACGCCCGCTTCCGTCGGGCTTGAAGAACCAGTCGGTACGGGCGCCGGCACGAAGCCAGAGCGCGTCGCCGTCGATGCCCGCCTGTCCGTGATCCTCACCTTCAACGGTGAACCTGCCGAACTTGTTCACGCCATGCCGCCTCGACTTGCAGGCGGCCCGGACCGGGACTGCCGACGCTGACTACCATGCTGTCGTTCTTCGAACCAGGTCGGGAGAGGGCGCGGGTAGCCATGCTGCGCCAGGTGTCGCAGCCGAACGGTCGTGGCACCTGCCGGAACGGAGGCCTTGGATCGCTGTTCCTGGAAGCCGGACCATCGACCCCGGTTGTCTGTCGAACGCGGCCCCACCCCGCTACCCCCGCCCCACCCCCGTCAGCACCAGCCCCGCGCGCGCCACCTCGGCCGGATCGTACATGTTGCGCAGATCCACCAGCACCGGCGCCGCCACCAGACCGGCCACCCTGGCCAGGTCCAGTTCGCGGAACTGCCGCCACTCCGTCACCACCACCACCGCGTGCGCGCCCGCGACCGCTTCGTAGGGTCCGGCGGCCAGCTCGACGTCGGGCAGCAGGGTGGCCGCCTGCGCCATGCCCTCGGGGTCGTAGGCGCGGACGGTCGCGCCCATGTCCTGCAACACCTGGATGATGAACAGCGCCGGCGCCTCGCGCATGTCGTCGGTCTCGGGCTTGAAGGTCAGGCCCAGCACCGCGACCGTCTTGCCGCGCGCCTCGCCGCCCATCGCCTTGATCACCTTGCGGCCCATGGCGCGCTTGCGCTGGTCGTTGGCGGTCACCACCGCCTCGACGATGCGCAGCGGCGCCTCGGCGTCGTCGGCGGTCTTCAAGAGCGCCAGCGTGTCCTTGGGAAAGCAGGAGCCGCCATAGCCCGGCCCGGCGTTCAGGAAGCGCGTGCCGATGCGCGTGTCGAGGCCGATGCCGCGCGACACCTCGGTCACATCCGCGCCGACCGCCTCGCACAGGTCCGCCACCTCGTTGATGAAGCCGATCTTGGTGGCGAGGAAGGCGTTGGCGCTGTGCTTGATGAGTTCGGCGGTCCGCCTGCCGGTCATCAGCAGCGGCGCCTTGTCGAGATCGAACGGCGCGTAGATCTCGGCCATCACCGCCCGCCCCCGCGCGCCATCGGCGCCGACGACGATGCGGTCGGGGCGGAGGAAGTCCTCGATCGCATCGCCCTCGCGCAGGAACTCGGGATTGGAGACGATGTCGACGGCGACGTCGCCCCGCGCCTCGCGGAAGATGCGCGCGATCTCGTCGCCGGTGCCGACCGGGACGGTCGACTTGGTGACGATCACCGCCGGCCCGGTCAGCGCGGCGGCGATCTCGCGCGCGGCGACGTAGACGTAGCTCAGGTCCGCATGGCCGTCGCCGCG
Source organism: uncultured Sphingomonadaceae bacterium (assembly GCA_964244125.1). Taxonomy (GTDB): domain Bacteria; phylum Pseudomonadota; class Alphaproteobacteria; order Sphingomonadales; family Sphingomonadaceae; genus Solisphingomonas. The sequence continues at coordinate 3,233 of CAXTHU010000163.1, read as the reverse complement.
CCGCGACGGCGTGCCGACGCCGATGAAGATCGCGTCGGCCCCGGCGACGCCGGCGGCAAGATCGGTGGTGAAGGACAGCCGGCCGGCCGCGACGTTCTTCGCCACCAGCGCGTCGAGGCCGGGTTCGTAGATCGGCATCCGCCCGGCTTCGAGGCCAGCGATCTTGGCCGCATCCTTGTCGACGCACGCCACCTCATGCCCGAAATCGGCGAGGCAGGCCCCGGAGACGAGCCCGACATAGCCCGTCCCGATCATCGCAATCCGCATCGGCCGCCCTGCAATCAATGGTCGCGCGGCGTTACAGCATGGGGGACGGCCGGGCTAGGGCGAGAGGGCTGCCTGCCGGAAAAAGGCTTTCCACCGCTACCCCGTCGGATAATTCGGTGCTTCCCGGGTGATCGACACGTCGTGGACATGGCTTTCGCGCAGGCCGGCGTTGGTGATGCGGACGAACTGCGCCCGTGCCTGCAAGTCGCCGATGGTGCGCGCGCCGGTATAGCCCATCGCCGCCTTGATGCCGCCGACGAGCTGGTGGATGACGTCGCGCGCCGGCCCCTTGAACGCCACCTGCCCCTCGACGCCCTCGGGCACCAGCTTCAGCTGGTCCTTGATGTCCTGCTGGAAATAGCGGTCGGCCGAGCCGCGGGCCATCGCGCTCACGCTTCCCATGCCGCGATAGGATTTATACGCCCGTCCCTGATAGATGAAGGTCTCCCCCGGCGCCTCGGCGGTGCCGGCCAGCAGCGACCCGACCATCAGCGTGGAGGCGCCCGCCGCCAGCGCCTTGGCCATGTCGCCCGACGTGCGCAGGCCCCCGTCGGCGATGACCGGCACGCCGGCCTTGTGCGCCACTTCGGCCGCGTCGATGATCGCGGTCAGCTGCGGCACGCCGACGCCGGCGACGATGCGGGTGGTACAGATCGAGCCGGGGCCGATGCCGACCTTGATCCCGTCCGCCCCGGCATCGATCAGGGCGCGCGCCGCCTCCGCCGTGGCGATGTTGCCGGCGACGATGCGGACCGCGTTGGACAGCCGCTTGGCCCGCTCGACGGCGCGGGCGACCTCCCTGTTGTGGCCGTGCGCCGTGTCGATGACGATCAGGTCGCATTCGGCCGCGACCAGCGCCTCGGTCCGCGCGAAGCCGGCGTCGCCCACCGTCGTCGCCGCCGCCACGCGCAGCCGGCCGGTCGCGTCCTTGGTCGCGTTCGGATAGGTGACGGCCTTCTCGATATCCTTGACGGTGACGAGCCCGACGCAGCGGTAATCCTCGTCCACCACCAGCAGCTTCTCGATCCGCCGCTGGTGGAGCAGCCGCCGGGCCTCGTCCTGGCCGACGCCGGCGGGCACGGTGGCGAGGTTCTGGCTGGTCATCAGCTCGGCGACCGGCTGGTGCGGATCGCCGGCGAAGCGGACGTCGCGGTTGGTGAGGATGCCGACCAGCCGGCCCGAGGTCTCGACCACCGGGATGCCGGAGATGCGGTGGCGGGTCATCAGCGCCTGCGCATCGGCCAGCGTCGCCCGCGGGTGGATGGTGATCGGGTTGACCACCATCCCGCTCTCGAACTTCTTGACCGCGCGGACGGCGGCGGCCTGCTCGTCGAGCGTCATGTTGCGATGGAGGACGCCCAGCCCGCCCATCTGCGCCATGACGATCGCCATGTCGGCCTCCGTCACCGTGTCCATCGCCGCCGACAGGATCGGGATGGTGAGGGCGATGTCGCGGGTGACGCGGGTGGCGGTGTCCGCCTGGCTCGGCAGCACCTCGGATTCGGCCGGCTGGAGGAGGACGTCGTCGAAGGTGAGGCCGAGGCGGATGTCCATCATCCGATCCCGGACGCCCTGGGCGATCCCGCCACCGTGCTTGCGGCGGCGCGGGAGCGGGGGGCGGACTGTCGGACCATGGCCGGCCTTGCCATCGGTCGGTGCGAGTCGCAACCCGGTTCCCGGCGGGGCAGGATTCAGGGGACCGTCGCCAGCAGCCGCCGCGCCGCGTCGACATGCATCGCCTCGACCATGCGGCCGCGAAAGCGCTCGGCCCCGCCGGTGGCGGCGGCGACGAGCGCGCGGGCATCCTCGATCTCCGCCGCGCCCGGGCCGTAGGCGGCGTCGGCGGCGGCGATCTGGCCGGGGTGGACCAGCGTCTTGCCGTCGAAGCCGAAGCCGCGCCCCTCGGCGCATTCGGCGGCGAGGCCGGGCGCGTCGTCCAGCCGGTTGAACACCCCGTCCCACGCCGGCACCCCCGCCGCCCGCGCCGCCAGCACGATCGACTGCAACGCCAGCACCAGCCCGCCCCGCCCGGCAGCGCCCGCGGGCAGGCCGAGCGTCGCGGCGAGATCGTTGGTCCCGGCGATCAGCCCGGCGCAGGCCCGCGCGATCGCCGGCGCCGCCAGCACGCCCGCCGGCGTCTCGATCATCGCGAGCAGCGGCTTGCCGAGCGTCGTGGCGAGCATCGCCACCTCGCCCGCATCCTCCGCCTTCGGCACGACCACGAAGGCGGCGGCCGAGCCGGCGGCGGCGGCGGCGTCGGCTTCATGCCATTCGGTGCCCGCGCCGTTGATCCTGACGCCGGCGATCCGCCCGCTGAACCCCGCCGCCAGCGCCGCCAGCGCCGCGTCGCGCGCCGCCGTCTTGAGATCGGGCGGCACGGCATCCTCCAGGTCGAGGATCAGCATGTCGCAGGCCAGCGTCGCCGCCTTGGCGACCGCGCGCGGGTTGGAGGCGGGCAGGAACAGCATGGAGCGGCGCGGGGCGTCGGGCGGTATCATCGGCGGGTCTCGGCGAAAGGGACGGCCGATCGGGCGACAGGTCGGCCGGCTTGTCAAGGCCGCGCATCCGCGTCATGGTTCCCGATCCGTTCCCCAACCCGCCGCGGAGTGCGCGATGCCGTCCCTGCCCGTCCTCATCCTGCTCGCGGTCGTCGCCGCAGGCGCCGGCGCCGCCATCGGCCTGATGCTCGGCGTCCGCCGGGCGGCGGCGGCGGGCCGGGCCGAGGCGGAGGGCTGGCGCGAGAAGTTCAACCGCGCGATCACCGATCTCGCCGTCGCCGCCACCGAAGCGAAGCAGGCCGAGGGCCTGCGCGCCGACGTCGCCCGGCTGCGCGAGGCCGAATCCGCCGCGCGCGCGTCGCTCAGCGCCGCCACGGCCCAGGCCGGGGAACGCGCCCAGGCGCACGAGGCGCAGCTCGTCCAGCTGCGCGAGGCGCGACACCCCGCGCACGGGCACGATGCCCTCGC
>CAXTHU010000162.1:0-5125 GCA_964244125.1 uncultured Sphingomonadaceae bacterium | reverse complement strand
TCCGCGAATGCCACATGCTCAACGGCGAGATCGACTTCATCCTGAAGATCGTCGCCCACGATCTCCAGAGCTTCCAGACGTTCCTGACGTCGAAGCTGACGCCCGCACCCAATGTCGCCAGCGTCAAGACCTCGCTGACGATCCGGACGTCGAAGGATGCGCCCGGCGTGCCGGTGGACGGAGCCGGCTGATCGCCGCCCCGGCGCGAGCCGAAGCCTCGGGAGGTATGATCGCGACGGCGCCGCGCTTCACGATCCGAGGCCCCGACGCGAGCCGTGGCGGCGTTCGGATCACGCCTGCTGGTTGAGCCAGATCGTCCAATAGTCGGCGATCGGCTTGCGCGGCCCGGTCACCTGGGCGAAGGCGGCCAGCGCATCGGCCTTCTGCCCGCCGCGGGCCAGCGAGATGCCCAGCCGCGTGTTGGCGGCATTGGCGTCGACCCCGCCCTTGGTCAGCGCGAAGCGGTACAGCGCCGCCGCCTTTGCATAATCGCCATAGCTCATATAGGCGTCGGCGGTGCCCATCGCCGGCTTGCCGTCGGCGGCGGCCCTGGCGCGCGTCTCGGATGCCGGCAGCGACGCCTTGTCGGCGGCGGTCTTGCCGGCCGAGATGGTCTTCACCTCGTTCAGCGCCTTGCTCTTGGCGTCGACCATGTTGGCGGCGAAGCCCTCGGCGATCACCGCGCTCGCCTCGCCCGGCAGGCCGCGTTCCAGCGCGGTGTTGGCATAGTCGAAATAATCGCGCTCGCCGTTCAGCGCCTTGGCGACGCGGGCGAGGCGCAGGATGTCGAGATCCTGGCCGTCGTCCAGCTGGCTGTCCTGGCGGAACAGCTGGATCGCGGTGCGCCAGTTGGTCGGCGTCGGATAGGCTTCGACATAGGCCATGTTCCACTTCAGCGTCTGCGGCTTCAGCTTGGCGTCGTAGGCGATGCCCCGCGCGCGCTTGTACCAGTTCTCGCTGACCGGCTGGCCCTTCGCCTTCTGCGAGGCGACCGCCTTGTCGATGATGTCGAGCGCCTCGGGCGTCTTGCCGTTCTGATACTTCAGCTCGGCCAGCGAGATGAGGTTGTCGGTATTGTCGGGCTGAAGCTGCGCCAGCTGGCCATAGGCCGCCTCGGCCTTGGCGTAGTTCTTCGCCTCATAGGCCAGCGCGCCCTGGTTGCGGACCAGCATCGGCAGGTCGGCCGCCGGCACGCTGCCGCTGGCGACCACGTCGTCGATCGCCGCGGCCAGCGCGACGCGATCGTTCTGCTTGTTGGCGATGCTGAGCTTGGTGACGCCGATGACGTATCTGTCGTCGCCGCTGGTGGCGAGCGGGGTCGCGGCGGACACCTTGGCGGACGCGGTGGCGAGGTCGCCGGCGGCGACCGCGGCCTGGGCGGCGGCGATATTCTCGCGGACGCCCTTGGACAGCTTGAACTGCGGCTGGGCGGGGGCGTCATTCTTCTTGGCGGCGGCGGCGGGTGCTGTGGCGACGCCGGTCGCCAGGGCGGCGCCGAGCGCCAGGGCCGGGATGGTCCGCATCAAACTATTACGCATTCGAGCCTCCTCATGACGCGCGGCCGCAGCCTCTGCCTCGGGCGTCTAGCTAGAGGCTGGTCCGGCCGGTTACAAGCGGGCGCGGGGATGGTAGGCGACGGCGATGATCGCCCTGCTGTCGCCCGCCAAGACGCTCGACTTCACCCGGCCGCTGCCGCCGCTGGAACCGACGACGCCGCGCTTCGCCGCCGAGGCCGAGACGCTGGCCGCCGCCGCGTCGAAGCTGTCGCGCAAGCGGCTCGGCGAACTGATGCATATCTCGGACAGGCTCGCGGCGCTGAACGCGACGCGGTATCGCGGCTTCATGGCGCAGCCCGAGCGGCCGGCGCTCTACGCCTTCGCCGGCGACGTCTATGTCGGCTTCGAGGCGGCGAGCCTGGACGCGCCGGCGATCGACTTCGCCCAGGATCACCTCCGCATCCTCTCGGGCCTGTACGGCCTGCTGCGCCCGCTCGACCGCATCCGCGCGCACCGGCTGGAGATGGGCACCCGCTGGGCGCCGCGCCGCAAGAGCCTGACGGCATGGTGGGGCAGGCGCATCGGCGAGCTGCTGGCGCGGGACCTGGCCGAGGCCGGCACCGACGTGGTGCTGAACCTCGCCAGCCAGGAATACTGGGCCGCCATCGTCCAGGCACCGCCGGCCGGCGCGCGCATCCTGGCCGTCGACTTCCGCGCGGCGACGGCGGACGGCGGCATCCGCTTCAACAGCTTCGCCGCGAAGAAGGCGCGCGGCATGATGGCGCGCTACATCTGCGAGCACCGGATCGACCGGGTGGACGGGCTGAAGGGGTTCGACAGCGACGGCTACCGCTTCGACATGGCGGGATCGACAGACGACATCTGGCGGTTCGTCCGGGAATAGACGGTCAGGGAGCCGCCGGTTCGGCAGCCGGCATGTCGGGCGGGCCGGCTTCGAGCCTGGCCATCAAGGCACGGCGGGCGCGCTTCTCGACGAAGAAATAGGTAAGCGTCGATATGCCGATCGTCACGGCATAGATCAGCACGACGAAGATGAGCCGCTCGGTCGTCGGGGATACCCCGGACCACCGGCCGATGTTTCTCAAACCCGACGCGACGATCGCCACGAGCGGGGTATGGTTCAGGTAGATCGAGTAGGAGATCACCCCCAACGCCCGCATCGGCCGGACCGAAAGTACCCTGGCCACGATGCCCCGGTCGGTCCATGTCGCCAGGATCAGGACGAAGAACGAGGGGATGGCAAGCAGGTCGAGCCGGAGCGGACCGATGGCGGCAATCACCCCCCCCCCCGCAACGATCTGGACGACCGACAGCACGCGGTCGGACGGCCGTGCGGCATGGTCCCGCAGGTAATAACCCAGCATCCCCAAACAGAAGCCGGCCAGCGCGCGCAGCGGCGTGATGGCGTTGAGGCTGCCGCCTTCCCCGGCGATGTGGATGTAGAAGGCCAGTGGGATCGCCGCCAGCAGGATATATGCCCCGCGCCGCGTCACGGTCCACAGGCCCACCAGCGGCAGGAACATGACATAGGCGAAGATCTCGGCGCTGATCGACCAGGACGGAAGGTTCCAGCTATCCCCCGCGGTCGCGATCCATGCATTCAGCAGCAACGCCTGGACGCCCAGGCTGATCAGATCAGCGGCGGTCAGCGCATTGTCCCCGGCCCGTCCCAGCGCCGCCAGCACGCCCCACCTCAGGCAGGCGAAGGCCACGAGATAGCCCAGGCAGAAGAGATGCAGCGGATAGACGCGAATGAGCCGCTGGAGCAGGAACCGGCGGCCCTGCCTCCAATCGAACGGTGATCGGCGCTCCGCCCCCGCCGCGTAGCTGATGACGAAGCCGCTGAGAATGAAGAACAGGTCGACGAAGATGTAGAAGCGGCTGAAGAACGGGTTCAGCCCCTCCAGCGGGAAGACGTCGGTGGCGCCGATCTGCTGGAGATGGAAGGCGACGACCAGCATGGCGGCCACGCCCCGCAGTCCGGTATGCGCGTCAATCTGGCGGCGGGCTGCCATCGATCCCTGCTTCCCCCGTGAGTCGCCCGTCGCCCTCCACCCGCCGGTAGAAGCAGCTGCGCGCGCCGGTGTGGCACGCCGGGCCGGCGGGGACAACGCGGAGCCAGATCGCGTCCTGGTCGCAATCCACCCGCATCTCCAGCACGCGCAGCACATGGCCGGAAGTCTCGCCCTTCTTCCACAGCCGCCCGCGCGAGCGGCTGTGGAAATGGGCCTCGCCCGTCGCCAGCGTCGCCGCCAGCGCCTGCCGGTCCATATGCGCCAGCATCAGCACCTCGCCGGTCGCGACGTCGGTCGCCACCGCCGTCACCAGCCCGGCGGCGTCCCATTTCGGCGTCAGCGCGACACCCTGTTCCAGATCGGTCATGGCTTCGTCATGCATCCGTCGCTTGGGGGGCGACAAGCCCCGTCGTCCCGCCTATAGCCCCGGCGTCCGCCAGCCGCGACGGGTCGCCCATGCTCACCACCAACCCTTTCGACGCCGGCGAAGACGGCGACACGCTGCGCGAGGAATGCGGCGTGTTCGGCATCTGGGGCGCGGACACCGCCGCCGCGATGGTCGCGCTCGGGCTGCATGCGCTCCAGCATCGCGGCCAGGAGGCGGCGGGCATCACCAGCTGGGACGGGCACCAGTTCCATTCGCACCGCGCGATGGGCCACGTCGCCGGCAATTTCGATCGCGACGACGTCATCCGCCGCCTGCCCGGCCAGGTCGCCGTCGGCCATGTCCGCTATTCCACCGCCGGCGAGACGGCGCTGCGCAACGTCCAGCCGCTGTTCGCCGAGCTTTCGTCCGGCGGCTTCGCGGTCAGCCACAACGGCAACATCTCCAACGCGCTGAAGCTGCGGCACGAACTGGTCCGGCGCGGCTCCATCTTCCAGTCGACCTCGGATACCGAGACGATCATCCACCTGGTCGCCACCTCCACCTACCGCACGCTGCTGGACAGGTTCATCGACGCGCTGAAGCAGGTCGAGGGGGCCTATTCGCTGATCTGCCTGACGGCGGAGGGGATGATCGTCTGCCGCGATCCGCTCGGTATCCGGCCGCTGGTGATGGGGCGGCTGGGCGACAGCTACATCTTCGCCTCCGAGACGGTGGCGCTCGACGTGGTCGGCGCGTCCTACATCCGCACGGTCGAGCCCGGCGAGCTGATCGTCGTGTCGGACCGGGGCCTGCGCTCCCACCGGCCGTTCGCCGCCGTCCGGCCGCGGCCCTGCATCTTCGAGCATGTCTATTTCTCCCGCCCCGATTCGATCGTCGACGGATCGTCGGTCTATTCGGTCAGGAAGCGGATCGGCGCCGAGCTGGCGATCGAGGATCCGGTCGATGCCGACCTGGTCGTCCCGGTCCCCGATTCGGGCACGCCGGCGGCGATCGGCTATGCCCAGCAATCGGGCATCCCGTTCGAGCTCGGCATCATCCGCTCGCACTATGTCGGGCGCACCTTCATCCAGCCGGGCGACCAGGTCCGCCATCTCGGCGTCAAGCTGAAGCACAACGCCAACCGCGCCCTGATCGCCGGCCAGCGGGTGATCCTGATCGACGATTCGATCGTGCGCGGCACCACCAGCCTCAAGATCGTCCAGATG
>CAXTHU010000161.1:0-5149 GCA_964244125.1 uncultured Sphingomonadaceae bacterium | reverse complement strand
TGGGTCGGCGCGAGCGGGGCATCCTGACCGGGTACGATCAATGCGAGCCGCTCGGCATCGTCACGGCTGGCCTCAACGCGCAGCGCCTTGGTCTCGATGGTCCGGGCGGTGGCGCGCTCGGCACGGGCGCGCACGGCCGCGTGCAGCGCGCCGAGTGACAGGAACCGCTCGTCATCGGGCCGCGAGAACCACTCGGACGAGACGCGGCCGATCCGCTCGCCGCGTGAAATGTCGACCTTGTAACCAGGAGGGCACGGGCGGGCGTCGGCGGACTGAGTGAGGAGGGTAGCCATGGAAAGTCTCCGCGACGGGCGCCAAGAGCCTCTCTCTCAACCCTTACCCGTCACGGCCGATCAGGCCTTCCTCTTCCTCTCACGGGGGCGTTGCGTGCGCCCAGCCGCCCTTAGAAGGGGTCCGCAGCGAGCATCGGAGGCGGCAGGGGAAGGCTTTCCCCTTCAGGATCAGCGAAGTTCACCGCCGACAATATCCGAATTCTTGCTTGATCGTGCTTCCGCAGCGCTTCCGCAGCCTATTCGGCTCTCGCGGGCCCCCGGCGGGGAGGTTCTAAGCCACTGATTCTACTGCGAATGCTGGTGCTGCCGGTGAGGATTGAACTCACGACCTCAGCCTTACCAAGGATGCGCTCTACCACTGAGCTACGGCAGCATCGCCCGTCTGGGCGCCGCGACCCGGCGCGGTGGAGGGCCTATGGAGAAGGCGCCTGCGCGCGTCAATCCCGCCGGCCGGAGGGTGTATGAACGATGTGCCGACAAGCCGCGCGGAAGAGCGGGCGGCGCGTCTGGCGGCGGCGTTGCGCGACAACCTGCGCCGCCGCAAGGCGCGCGCGCGGGCGACGCGCGCCGAAGCGGCGGTGCCGCCGGTCGAGCCGGAGACGTGATCGCTCCGCCCGGCGGCGTCCGGATCGGGCGAAGCGCCTCGCCTCAGGCCGCCCGTCTGCCGCAGGCCAGGCCGTAGCCGGCGATCAGCAGGTAGCAGAGGGCGGGCAGCGCCAGGGCGGCGCGCAGGCCGGCCGCATCGGCCAGCTGGCCGGTCAGCGGCGGGATCACCGCGCCGCCGACGATCGCCATGCAGATGACGCCGGAGCCTTCGGGCGCCCGCGACCCCAGCCGCTCGCTCGCCAGCGTGAAGATCGTCGGGAACATGATGGAGTTCATCAGCCCGATCGCCAGCAGCGCCCAGGCCGAGGGCGCGCCGGCGGCGTTGGCCGCGACGAGGATCAGCAGGATCGCGCCCGCCGCCGCCGCCGCCAGCACCCGGCCGGGCGGCAGCATGCGGAGCAGCCCGGCGCCGATAAAGCGCCCGATCATCGCCCCGCCCCAGTAGAACGGGACATGCTTGCCCGCCGCCTGATCGCCGAGCGCCAGCGTGTCGGCCTGCATGAGGAAGCTGACGATCAGCGAGCCGATCGCGACCTCCGCCCCGACATAGAGGAAGATCGCCAGCGCGCCGAAGCCGAAGCGCGGCCGCCTCAGCAGATCGAACGCCGCGAACGCCGTCGCCGGCGCGCGCCGTTCAACCAGCCGGTCGCGGCGCAGCCACACGAGCAGCGCCAGCAGCGTCAGCGCGGCGGCAAGGCCGAGATAGGTGTGGACGACCACCCGCGTCTCCGCCGCGCGGAAGGCGGCGAGCGCCGCCCCCGCCAGCGTCGCCGGATCGACGGTCGCGAGCGTGCCGAGGATCAGCAGCGATCCGGCATAGGGGAAGACGGTCGTGCCGAGCGAGTTGAACGCCTGGGCAAAGGTGAGCCGGCTGGACGCGGTGGCCGGCGGGCCGAGCAGCGAGATGAGCGGGTTCGCCACCACCTGGACGACGGTGATGCCGCAGGCGAGCACGAACAGCGCCGCCAGGAACGGGCCGAACGTCGCCGAGGCGGAGGCCGGCACGAACAGCAGGCATCCCGCCGTCATCGCCAGCAGCCCGACGGTCGCCGTGCGCATGTAGCCGATCCGGCGGACCATCGCGGCGGCCGGCAGCGAGACGAAGAAATAGGCCGCGAAGAACGCCGACTGCACCAGCATCGCCTCGCCGTAGCCGAGCGTGAACAGCGCCTTCAGCTTGGGGATGATGACGTCGTTGAGGCTGGTGATGCCGCCGAAGATGAAGAACAGCGCGAAGACGAACACGCGCAGGTCCGGCGCGTCGACCGCATCCGCCGCCGGCCCCGTGCCGGGCGGATCGGTCGATACCGGCGCCTGCGTCGCGATCATCCCCGTTCCCCCGCCGATGATCGGACGATACGATTAAGCCCCGCGAACCCATCGGGCTGGCGGGGCTTATGGTGGGCGTGGCAAGGATTGAACTTGCGACCCCTGCGATGTCAACACAGTGCTCTACCACTGAGCTACACGCCCGAGACGGCCGCCTCTAGTCGAGCCGCCGGGCGAGCGCAAGCGGGCGGGAGGATGCGCTTCAGCTGGTGCCGGAGGCGGCGCCCAGATCGAACATGCGGTCCACCTCGGCGACCAGCTCGCGCAGGTGGAACGGCTTGGACAGCACCTTGGCGTTGGCCGGCGTCCCGCCGGATTTCAGCGCCACGGCGGCGAAGCCGGTGATGAACATGACGCGCATCCCCGGCGCCATCACCGCCGCGCGCTGGGCCAGTTCGATCCCGTCCATCTCCGGCATGACGATGTCGGTCAGCAGCAGGTCGAACCGCTCGCGCTGGAGAAAGGGAAGGGCGGCGGTGCCGCGATCAACGGCGGTGACGGCATAGCCCGTCCGCTCCAGCGCGCGCGCGAGATATTCGCGCATCGAATCGTCGTCCTCGGCGAGGAGGATGCGGATCATGGCCGGACTTCGATCATGGCAGCGTGCGAATCCGTCTCGTCGAGCGTCATACCGCAGGTAACGCGGCAATGGTTAACAACCGGACGGCCATTGGCATGGCCGGCCGGCGACGTCATACCACGGGGCGATGACAGCGGCCCAGCCGGAAATGCATGACGACGCCGCGTCGTTCCACCGCTTCGGCCCGGCCGCGCCGGACTGGCCGGTGATCCTGTCGGTGCCGCATGCCGGGCGCGACTATCCGCCGGCGCTGCTGGCCATGGCGCGCGGGCCGAAGGCGACGCTGGAGGCGCTGGAGGATCGCCATGCCGACCGCCTCGTGGCGGGCGCCGTCGCGCTCGGCGCCACCGTCTTCGTCGCCCGCCGGCCGCGCGCCTAGATCGATCTCAACCGCGACGAGGGCGAGATGGACGCCGGCATGGTCGATCCCCCGCCGCCGGCCGGGCCGCTCGGCGATACGGCCCGGGTGCGCGGCGGCCTCGGCCTCGTGCCCCGTCGCGGCGCCGCCGGCGCGGAACTGTGGCGGCGGCCGCTGCATCCGGCCGAGCTTGCCGCGCGGATCGCGCGCGACCATCGCCCGTGGCACGCCGCGATCGACGCCGCGATGCGGGCGGCGCAGGCCCGCTTCGGCGTGGCGATCCTGCTCGACTGCCACTCCATGCCGCCGCTGCCGCGCGGCCGGGGCGACGGCGCGGCGCGCATCGTCGTCGGCGACGCGCATGGCCGCAGCGCCGACCCGGCCTGTCGCGCCGCGCTGATCGATGCGGCCGACGCGGCGGGTTTGCGGCGGGCGGTGAACAGTCCCTATGCCGGCGGCCACGCGCTCGCCCGCCACGGCGTGCCGGCCGACGGCCGCCATGCCCTTCAGGTCGAGATCGACCGCAGCCTCTATCTCGATTCCGGCCTGTCGCGGCCCGGATCCGGCGTCGATGCGATCACGGCGCTGGTCACCGCGATGGTCGCCGCGCTCGCGCAGGTGGCGCTCGTGCCCGCCCACCGGATCGCCGCCGAGTGAGGCGCCGTCGCGGGCGATAAAAAACCACCTCGTGCCGGAGCACGAGGTGGCCAAGGTTCAGGGAGGAAGCGCGTCCGAAGACGCGCTAACGGCGGGCCGCGAAAGGGGGACACGTCCCGCGCGTCCGTCAATAACTATGCCGGACGGATAAGAGTTTCAAGCCGGCACAGTTTTTTCTTCAGCCCCTTGCCCGCCTGCTCAAAGCCCCTCGTCGCCCAGCGCGAAGCCCTGCTTCACCTGCCGCGCGAAGACGTCGCGCAGCAGCGACAGCGAGAACAGATGGGCGAACAGCAGCGACATCATGCCCGACTGGACCCACTTGCGCGCGACATCGCCGCGCACGTTCCGCAGCGCCTCTTCCGACACCATCTGGAAGCCGCGGTAGACGAAGGGCTGCGGCGCGCCCTCGGGCTGGATCGAGACCTCGCCGTCGATCAGCAGCTTGCTCTCCTTCAGTTCCTTCATGAAGGCGGCGGTGCGGCCGCCCGCCATCTCGAACTGCTCGCAGAAGGCCAGCACCGACTTCGTCGCCTCCGACGGCTCGCCGTCGACGAACAGCGCGTCGCCTTCCTCGAACGGGCCGATCGCCTGCGCCGTCGGATCGAAGCAGAGCGACAGCTCCTCGGCATCCGGGCTCAGCTTGGCCAGCAGATAGGGATAGCGGCGGACATAGGCCGGGACGTAGACCTCCTCCAGCAGCTTGCCGTCCTGCCCGACGAAGGTGTTCACCCCCTCGTTCAGGCCCATCAGCGCCAGCGGCACGGCATCCTCGCCGACCGAGAAGATGATCGGGTAATGCCGCTGCGCCATGGGGAACTCCTCCACCGTCAGCGGCACCGCATGGGCGCCGACCAGGAACGGCGCGCCCTCGATGCGCCGGCTCTTCCAGTCGCCATGCTGCACGCTGGAGAGCGCCTCCAGCTGGTTGTAGAACAGCGGCAGGGGAGGGTTGCTGGCCAAGAGGGCGCCTTTCGTTGCGGATGCGGCCGCCGTCTATGGCCGGACGGGCGGTTCCGCAAGGTTCTCCTGCGGGCCGGGGGGCGGCACCAGCTTGCCGGGGTTCATGATCCCCAGCGGATCGAGCGCCCGCTTGATCGCGCCGAGCGCCGCCAGCCGCGCCGGATCGGCCAGCCGGGCGAACTCGGCGCGCTTCGACTGGCCGATGCCGTGTTCCGCCGAGATCGAGCCGCCCGCCGCCGTCGCCAGATCGTGGACGAAGCCGGTGATTCCCTGTCCCTCGGCGGCGAACCAGGCGCGATCGTCGGCGCCCGCCGGCGCGCGGACGTTGAAGTGGACGTTGCCGTCGCCGAGATGGCCGAAGGCGAG
>CAXTHU010000160.1:0-5178 GCA_964244125.1 uncultured Sphingomonadaceae bacterium | reverse complement strand
GCGACTGCTCGCTCCAGCGCCGCCACCAGAAGGTGATCGAGGAAGCGCCCGCGCCGGGCATGGACGACGCCACCCGCGCGACGATCTGCGCGGCGGCGGTGAAGGCGGCCGAGGCGGTCGACTATGTCGGCGCCGGGACGATCGAGTTCATCGCCGATGCGAGCGCCGGCCTCAGCGCCGACCGCATCTGGTTCATGGAGATGAACACCCGGCTCCAGGTCGAGCATCCGGTGACCGAGGCGATCACCGGCCAGGATCTGGTCGAGTGGCAGCTCCGCGTCGCGAGTGGCGAGCCGCTGCCGCTGCGGCAGGACCAACTCGCGATCGACGGCTGGGCGATGGAGGCGCGGCTCTATGCCGAGAACCCGGCGACGGGCTTCCTGCCCTCGACCGGGCCGATCGCCCATCTGCGGCTGCCCGGCGGCATCCGGGTGGATGCGGGGGTGGCGGAAGGGGGCGAGGTGACGCCCTGGTACGATCCGATGATCGCCAAGCTGATCGCCCATGCGCCCACCCGCGAACGCGCGGCGGCGGCGCTGGCGCGCGCCTGCGCCGGGGTGGAGGTGTGGCCGGTCAGGACCAACGCCGGCTTCCTGGCGCGGGCGGCGGCGGACCCGGCCTTCGTCGCCGGCGAGATCGACACCGGCTTCATCGAGCGCCGCGCCGACACGCTGATCCCGCCGGCGGAGCCGCCGGGCGAGGTGGTCGCCGCGGCGGCGGCGGCGCTGGTGCGACCGGGCGGGGCGGATCCGTGGGAGGCGCTGGCGGGCTTCCGCATGAACGGGGGTGCCGCGCCAGCGGTCGCGGTCGAAGTCGGCGGCATCCTGCACGACGCCGTGCCGGCGGGCGGGCCGGTCGTGACGCAGGCGGGCGAGGAGCGGGTGATCTTCGCCGCCGGCCAGGGCTGGTCGTTCGGCCCGCCCCGCGCGCGGGATGCCGGCGAGGGTGGCGGCGGCGACGGCGCGGTGTCGGCGCCGATGCCGGGGCGGATCGTCTCGATCGACGTGATGGTGGGCGACACCGTCACGCGCGGCCAGCGGCTGCTGGTGCTGGAGGCGATGAAGATGGAGCAGGCGCTGTCCGCGCCCTTCGACGGGGTGGTCGCGAAGGTGAATGCGGTGGCGGGCGCGCAGGTATCGGAGGGAACGGTGCTGGCCATGGTCGAGCGGGCCTAGTTATCCGCAGGAGTGGCTTGGCTCCGCACGATCGGGTGACGGGCGGGGGCGGCATGCCGCCCCCGCCCGTCGTTACGTCGTCAGTGCTTCATGCCCGGCATGTCGTGCATGTCGCCTGACGATCCGGCCTTGTCATGGTCGCAGCAGCCGGACTTGTCGTCCTTGCCCTTGCAACAGTCGGCGCCGTCCTTGCAGCATGCCATGGCGGCGCAACAGCCCGCACCGGCCGCGAGCGATCCGGTGGCGAGCGACAGAGCGATGGCGGTGCCGATCAGCTTGAACTTCATCATCATTGTCTCCGTGGAAATCGAGTGAGGTCGAAGGTTCACGCTTCTCGTGGAGGAGGCGTCCCCGGCGCACGGGCCAGTCCGGCCAGTCCCGCCCGATGCGACGGCCACGGGGCGACGGCGACGCCGGCCATCGGTACGCGGGAAATGAGAGGCTCCCCCGCGACGGCGACGCAAGACGCCGCGCAGGCGGCCGGCGAGACGTGTTTGCGTAAAGCGTCGGTCGATCGGTCGCCGCAGCCGGCCATCATCGATGCGGCGGCCGGTGCCGACGCCAAGGCGTCGCTCTCGCAAAGCGGCCCGAGACGCACCAGCATCAGAATGGCCAGGATGATGAAGGCCATCGGCCGCAGCAGCCCGAAAGGTCGGATCGTCATGCACGCTGGTCTATGCGGACTTCCGGTAGCCGGCAACCGTGCGGCATCGTGCCACCGAGGCGCTTCGGGCCTCACGATTGCTGCGCCGGTTCCGGCATGGGCGTGGCGGGGGCGGGGCTTGAGGCGGTGGCCGGGAGCGAGCCCGTCTGGCGCTCGATCAGGCGGTGGACGCGGATCGGATCGGGGCCGCGGTGGAGGGCGTGGAGGCGCTCGCTTACCGCCGCGTCGGCCTGGGTCGGGCGCTGGTTCTGGCGGACATAGTCGGTCCAGGTCGGGCTGTGATAGCGTTCCACCCACAATTCCGGATCGGCGAGGTCGCGCAGCAGCGTCCAGTGGCGCGCCCCGTCCCGCCGGCGGATGCGCCGCCGGTCGGCCATCACCGCGAGGAAGTCGCGCACGTCCTGCGGAGCGATCCGATAGTCGAGGGTGACGACGATCGGCCCGCTGCGCGGCTCGACCGGCACCACCGTCCGCGGCTCGGTCCAGTCGCGCAAGGGGGCGAGATCGTCGCTGGGCTGGACCGGCAGCGGCCAGCGCAGGCCGACCGCCAGGCCGACGATCCCCAGCGCCGCCGAGGCGAGCAGCGCGGTCTCGATGCCGTGCCGTTCGGCGAGCGCACCCCACAGCCAGCTGCCCGCCGCGATCCCGCCGAACGTCGCCATCTGGTAGAGCGACAGCGCCCGGCCGACGACCCAGCGCGGCACCGACATCTGCACCGTGACGTTGAAGGTCGACAGCGCCACCACCCACGCCCCGCCGCCGACCAGCAGCGCCGCCAGCGTCAGCGGCAGGACGGTGCTGACCGCGACGGCGACGGCGGCGGTGGCGAAGAGCAGGAAGGCCGCGCGCGCCACCGCCTCGGTCGACAGCGTGCGGCGGATGCGCGCGCCGATCGCCGCGCCGCCGACCGCGCCGATGCCGAAGGCGCCGAGCAGCAGGCCGTAGGTTCTGGCCCCGCCGCCGACCAGCTCGCGCGCGATCAGCGGCATCAGCGCGGTTACGCCGCTGGCCGCCATGCCGAACAGCACGGCGCGCAGGATCACCGCCAGCAGATCCGGCGACATGGCGGCATAGCGCAGGCCGGCGGCCATGGCGGTGCCGAGCCGCTCGGGCGGCAGCGTCCGTTCGCGCGCCGGCGGGCGCCAGCGGATCAGGACGACGACGAGGCCGACATAGGTCGTGGCGTTGAGCGCGAAGGCCGCCGCCGGCCCGGCCGATGCGACGATCAGGCCGCCCAGCGCCGGCCCCACGCTGCGCGCGATGTTGAAGCCCATGCTGTTCAGCGAGACGGCGGCGGCGAGATGCGTGCGTGGCACCATCTCGCCGACCGACGACTGCCAGGCCGGGCCGTTGAACGCCGCGCCGCAGCCGATCAGGAAGGTGAAACCGAGCAGCGCCCAGGGCGACGACAGGCCGGCATAGGCCGCGACGGCGAGCGCGGTGGAGACGGCGAACATGAAGACTTGCGCCGTCAGCATCATCCGCCGCCGGTCGAAATTATCCGCCAGCGCGCCCGCCGCGAGCGAGAAGAGCATGATCGGCAGCGTGGTGGACGCCTGGACCAGCGTGACCATCCCGGCCGATCCGGCGATGGTCGCCATCATCCAGGATGCGCCGACCGACTGGATCAGGCCGCCGAAGTTCGATGCCAGCGTCGCGATCCACACCGCCCGGAACACCGGATGGCTGAAAGGCGCGAGCGTCGCGTTGGCCGGAGCGGCGTCGGTCATCGCCGTCCCTCGACCCTCAAAACTCCGTCCCGTTCAAAAGCACAGCCATATCCCCGCCCGCGCGGGACTACGGGTTCGACTTGAACGGGATCGGCTCTAATCGTTTGCGGCGGCGGCGGCCTTGCGGCGCGTCTTCGGTGCGGGCTTGTCGGCCTTTGCCACCGCCTCGGGGGCAGGAACGGCGGCGGCGCGGGGCTTGCGGCCGCGCTTGGCGGGAGCGGGGGCGGCCTCTGCGACAGGGGCGGCCTCCGGCGCGGCGCGCTTGCGGCCGAGGCCGATCTTCTTGGCCATGGCGCGGCGGGTCTCGGAATAGGCCGAAGACACCATCGGATAGTCGCGCGGCAGGCCGAAGGTCTCGCGATAGCTTTCCGGCGTATAGCCGTGGCCGGCGACATGGCGGCGCAGCGTCTGATACTTGCGGCCGTCGATCATCGAGACGAGGCCGTCGGGCTTGATGCTGGCGCGCAGCGATACCGCCCCCTTGGGCTTCTCCGCCTCGGGCGGGGCGGCCGGCTTGTCCAGCTGGCTCAGCGCGTCATGGACGCTGCGGATCAGTTCCGGCGCCTCGGTGACGCCGACGCGATTATGCGAGACATAGCTGGCGACGATGTCGGCGGTCAGCGTAATCAGGGTTTCATTGTCAGCCACGGGCGTTCCTTCACACGACAAGTCGGTGGATCAGCCCAATAGCTCGAATTGACAGAAAAGCCATAGCATAATGGCGGCATGCCGACTTGGCCCATCGACGGCTTGCCTTGGCGGTGGCGGGGCGGCGCAAATCACCGCCCCTTGCCGGTGCCGATCAGGCGTTCAGCTTGTCCTTCACCGCCTTGGCGGCGGAGAAGCCGAGCTTGCGCGAAGCGGCGATCTTCATCGGTTCGCCGGTCGCGGGATTGCGCCCGTCGCGCGCCGGGCTGTCCTTTACCTTGAACTTGCCGAAGCCGTTGATCGACACCTCCTCGCCCTTGGCGGCGGTGTCGGCCAGCGTCGCGAAGATGCCGTCGACGATCTTGCGGGCATCGGCGCGGGAAACGCCGGAGGTGGCGGCGACTTGGTCGGCGAGGTCGTTGCTGTTCATCTATGTTCCCTTCCTTTGGAGCGCGCAGATAGGCCGAGCGCCGCCTTGCCGTCCACCCTACCGGCCCAGCGCGCGGCGCACGGCCGGGGCGATGCCGGCGACGATCCGGTCCACCCCGGCCGGGTTCGGATGGAGCCCGTCGTCCAGCAGCAGCGCCCGCCGCCCGACCAGCCCGTCGAGGAAGAATGGGTGGAGCGGCACGCGATACTTGCCCGCCAGCGCCGGATAGAGGCCGTCGAAGGATGCCCGGTAGACCCGGCCGAGATTGGGCGAGGCGCGCATGCCGGCGAGCAGCACGGGGATGCGGCGGCGGGCGAGTTCGGCCAGTATGGCGTCGATGTTGGCGCGGACCTGCGCCGGCGGCAGCGCGCGCAGCATGTCGTTGGCGCCGAGTTCGACGATGACCAGCGCCGGCTTCGCCTTCAGCCCGGCCAGCACCCAGCCGAGCCGCGCCCGCCCCTGTGCCGAGGTGTCGCCCGACACGCCGGCATTGTAGACGCGCGCGGCGACGCCCGAACGGCGCAGCGACGC
>CAXTHU010000159.1:0-5182 GCA_964244125.1 uncultured Sphingomonadaceae bacterium | reverse complement strand
AGCCACCTGCCGCTCAAGATCAACACGGCGGGCGTGATCCCGCCGATCTTCGCCTCCTCGCTCCTCCTGATGCCGCTGACGCTGGTGCAGTTCGCCGGCAAGCGCGTGTCGGGCGAGAGCGCCTGGGGCGACTTCATCATCCGCGTGACGCAGCTGCTCCAGCACGGCTCGCCGCTCTATATGGCGCTCTACGCCGGCGGGATCATCTTCTTCTGCTTCTTCTACACCGCGGTCATCTTCAACCCGGAGGAGACGGCGGACAACCTGAAGAAGCATGGCGGTTTCATCCCCGGCATCCGGCCGGGCAGGAATACCGAGACCTATCTCGACTACGTGCTGACGCGCATCACCGTGATCGGTGCCGCCTATCTGACGCTGATCTGCCTGGTGCCGGAGTTCCTGATCTCGCGGCTGGGCATCCCCTTCTATCTCGGCGGCACCAGCCTGCTGATCGTCGTCAACGTCACCATGGACACCGTCACCCAGATCCAGAGCCACCTGCTCGCCCACCAATATGGCGACCTGATAAAGAAGGCGAAGCTGAAGGGCGGCGCGATACGCCGATAAGGGCGGTCGTCAGGGGAGGAACCGAGCGCCATGAACATCATACTCCTGGGCCCGCCGGGCGCGGGCAAGGGCACGCAGGCGGCGCGGCTGGAACAGGCCCACGGGCTGATCCAGCTTTCGACCGGCGACATGCTGCGCGCCGCGATCAAGGCGGAGACGGCGGTCGGCGTGCAGGTGAAGGCGGTGATGGCGGCGGGCGAGCTGGTCTCCGACGCGATCGTCTCGGCGCTGATCGGCGAGCGGCTGGACGGCGACGCCGCCGGCGGCGCGATCTTCGACGGCTATCCCCGCACCCAGGCCCAGGCAGAGGCGCTGGACGAACTGCTGGCGGCACGCGGCCGGCGGCTGGACCATGTGATCGAGCTTGAGGTGGACGAGGCGGCGCTGGTCGACCGCATCGTCGGCCGCTTCACCTGCGCCGGTTGCGGCGCGGGCTATCACGACCGCTACCACCTGCCGAGGGTGCCGGACGTCTGCGACGCCTGCGGCGCCACCGAGTTCAAGCGCCGGCCCGACGACAACGAAGCGACGGTCCGCACCCGCATGGCCGAATACCGCGCGAAGACCCAGCCGATCCTGCCTTATTACGAGGCGCGCGGCCTCGTCCAGCGGGTCGACGGCATGGCCGCCATGGACGGCGTCACAGCGGCGATCGAGGCGATCGTCGCGGGAGATTGAGGGCTCCTCCCCCCCTCCTTCAGGGGGAGGGCGCCTCTCCACAAGCGCGGCGGTTGCGGAGAGGCGCCACCCCAACCCGAATGACGCGAGCCGCTCCTCGCTCCTGAAGGGAAGGGGCGTCAGGTGGATCAAGCCGATGGCGAACCGTCCTACAGGGCGCGCAGGAACGCCAGCGACGGCATGAAGTAATATTCGCCGCCCTTCATCGTCACCGATTGCGGGACGGGGGAGGTCAGCTTGTGCTGCGACGGCTGGCTCATGTCCGCGCCCCAGGTCAGCGGGCAGTCGATGTCGGATCGGGCGCCCTGCCCGATCACGGGGTCCAGGCCGGGCGGCGTGAAGCCCGTCGGGACCTTGGGAAAGCCGGCGTTGTTCGCCCAGGACCCCTGGGCGAAGGCGAATTGCGCGGCGATGTCGACGTTGAACGCCATGAACAGCAGGCCGACGTCATCGGTCGGCTTGTTGGACGTCTTGCCGTCGTTGGGATCGTCCGTCCGCA
Organism: uncultured Sphingomonadaceae bacterium; assembly: GCA_964244125.1. Classification (GTDB taxonomy): domain Bacteria; phylum Pseudomonadota; class Alphaproteobacteria; order Sphingomonadales; family Sphingomonadaceae; genus Solisphingomonas. The sequence continues at coordinate 3,438 of CAXTHU010000159.1, read as the reverse complement.
CGCCATAGGTCTGGCCGCGTCGCGCCATCAGGTGCCGGCGTTCCTGCGCCACGGCCTCGAACCCGCCCGTACCGCGCGGGTTCACCTTGCGGATATGGGCGAAGAACGGGCATTTCGCCCCTTCCGGATCGCTGTCGTAGTTGAAGTCGTTCGGCACCGGGCTTTCCGCGCCGTCGGCGAACTGGCTCGCCAGCGGCGTGCCGTCCTCGAACCGGCCGACGAGCATGGCGCCCGCGCGTTCGGCATCGGCGCCGGTCAGCTTCAGCCGCGCGGCGAGCTTCTCCTCCTGGCGCTTGAACAGGCGGACGTTCTGTTCGAGCTTGCGGTAGACGAAATAGCTGCCGAACTGGGTCGCCGGCTTCGGCGCGGCGCGATCGGGGACGATGGCCAGGCCCGGGCCGAAGGCCGGGTCCCAATTCGTCGTGCCGTCCTCGCGCAGCTTCTCGTGGGTCAGATCCTCGGTCAGGAAGATCGGCTGGCTGCGGCCGTCGACATAGCCGAAATGCTCGATGCCCTCGCCGTTGCTGTTGTGCAGGCCATGGCCGGTCTGTTCGCCCAGCACGACGACCTTGGGGTTGGCGTCGAGCAGCCTGCGGACCCGTGCCAGCGTCTTGTCGCGGGGTTTCTTCAGCTGGTCGCCGACGAGCAGGACCGCATCCATGCCGTCGCGGAAGGGCGCGTCCCAGGCGGCCACGGGCGGATCGCCCAGGCCGGCATTCTGCATCCCGGCTTTGAAGGCGGGATCGGACGGCTGCGACGCGGCGGCGATCCCGAGCTTCGTATAGCCGCGCGCCGTCAGGCCCAGGCCGACATAGGACGTTCCGGGCGTGCCGCTCTGCTTGAAGGCCTTGACCTCCTGCAAGTGGGTTCTTGCCGACTTCATGAGCGGCGTACCGCCCGTCCCGGCGAGTTCCCGCAGGAACTTGCGCGCCGCCAGCCTGTCGTCGAAGCGCAGGAACAGCAGCGTCAGGAACTCGCGGGTATGCGCCTTCAGGATGTTCGGCTGCAACGAATCGAGCATCGCGGCGTCGTCGCCCGTGGCCGACTCCCACGACAAGGGCGTATTCAAAGTGACCGGCATAGTTTTCCTCCTGTATAATCGTATAAATGCCAAGCATTTACCGATACGTGGAAAGCATCTCCGGGTGTTCTATTACTATGCCGTCCTGATCCGACCAAGCCGGCGCGGGTGATTTGGTCGCTTCATTATGCTGTCTGGTCGAAAGCGGTGCCGGCCTTATTCGTCGGGGCCGAGCGACGCATCCAGATCGCGCGGCCTGACGAACCGCTCGATCCGGCCCGAACCGCGCTTCACCGCCGCCCAGTCGTCCACCTCGAAGGCGATGGTCGCCAGCGCCGCGGTCGGGAACTTCGCCTCGACCTCGTCGCGCGCCGCCGCACCGTCGTCGGGGGTCAGCAGCAGCGCCAGGTCCTCCATCCCCGGATTGTGTCCCGCCATCATCAGCACGCCGGCCGAGGCGGGCTGGTCGTGCAGCACCTCCAGCAGGGTGGCGTCGGAGGCGAGATAGATGCGCTTGTCCCACGTCGCCGGCACCCGCCGGCCATAGCCCTCGAACAAGGCATCGAGCGATTCGACCACCCGCACCGCCGGAGAGGCGGCGACGCGGTCGATGCCTACGTCCTCGGCGGCGAGATGGGCGCCCATCATCCGCGCGCCGCGCCTGCCCTTGTCGTTCAGCGCCCGGTCGAAATCGCGCGCGACGGGCGCTTCCCAGCCGGACTTGGCGTGGCGGAACAGGATCAGCCGCTTCATGCGTTCTCCGGGCCGGATGGCGCCTCCTGATGCACCAAGGGTTCCCCCAAGGAAAGCCGCTCCGCCACCCGCGCCACCGCCTCCCGCAACGTCATCCGCCTGACCGTCACGCCGGGCGGAAAGGCATCGAGCAGGCGCGACGGCGTCGCCGCCGACAGCAGCACGAAGATGCCGCGATCGTCCGCCCGCCGGATCAGCCGGCCGAACGCCTGCGCCAGCCGCGCGCGCACCGCCTGGTCGTCGTAAGCCGATCCGCCGCCGGCCGCGCGCCTGGCCGCGTGCAGCACGGTCGGCCGCGGCCACGGCACCGCCTCCATCACCACCAGCCGCAGCGAATGGCCCGGCACGTCGATGCCGTCGCGCAATGCGTCGGTGCCGAGCAGCGAGGCGTGGGGATCGTCGCGGAAGATGTCGATCAGCGTGCCGGTGTCGATCGGATCGACATGCTGGGCATAGAGCGGCAGGCCGTGGCGGGCGAGCCGGTCGGCGATCCGGGCATGGACCGCCTTCAGCCGCGAGATGGCGGTGAACAGGCCCAGCGTGCCGCCGCCCGCCGCCTGGATCAACCGGGCATAGCCGCCGGCCAGCTGCGCCACGTCGCCGCGCTTCAGGTCGGTGACGACGAGGATCTCGGCCTGCGCGCCATAGTCGAACGGGCTGTCGGCGGCGAAATGCACCGGCGGGCGGTCGAGATGGACCGCGCCCGATCGCGCGTCGGCCCGCGCCCACTCGCCCCCGCCGCGCAATGTCGCGGAAGTGACGAGGACGCCGTGCGCCGGCTCCAGCACCGTCCTGGCCAGCGGCCGGGTCGGATCGAGCCAGCGGCGGTGGAGGCCGACATCGAACTCGCGGCCGTCGATCCGGTCGACCGCCAGCCAGTCGACGAAGTCGGGATCGACCGGCCCGCCGATCCGCCCGAGCAGCGCGATCCATCCGCCGATCACCGCCGCGCGATGGCCGAGCCCGTGGATCGCCCCCTCGATGCGGGCGCGCGCGTGGGTGTCGAGCCAGTCGGGCGCATCCTCCAGCACCGCCGCCAATCGCGCGCGCAAGGCCACGAAGGGCCGGACCAGCGCGTCGAGCGCGTCGGCCGCCGGCCCCGCCGCCTCGACCAGCGCGCCGTCCAGCTCGGCCGCCTCGGTCTCCAGCCCGTGGCCCGAATCGGTCGCCGAGGTGCGGGCATAGGTGGCGGCGCGGACCTGCCCCAGCAGCCGCTCGATCGCGCCCAGCGGCACGCCCTCGGCCAGCCGCCCCGGCCAGCCGTCGGCCGGCAGCGCCAGCGCCGCCGCCGCCGCGGCGGCGATCGCCTCGCCCCCCGCCTCGTCATAGGAGGCGACGTCGGACAATCGCGCCGCCAGCCCGCGCCGGCGCCCCCGCGCGCGCTGCTCGGGGCCGAGGATCCAGCGGCGCAGCTCGATCGTCTCCTGCCCCGTCAGCGCGGCGGCGAAGGTCGCGTCGGCGGCGTCGAACAGGTGATGCCCCTCGTCGAACACCAGCCGGCCGAGCGCGCGCCCCTCCTCCCGCGCGCGCTGCGCCAGGATCATGACGAGGGCGTGGTTGGCGATGACGATGTCGGCGGCCTCGGCCGCGCGGACCGATCGCTCGATGAAGCATTTCCGGTAATGCGGGCAGCCGGCATAGACGCATTCGCCGCGCCGGTCGGT
>CAXTHU010000158.1:0-5226 GCA_964244125.1 uncultured Sphingomonadaceae bacterium | reverse complement strand
CGTGCCGCCGCAGGGCGGGCGCAAGCATCCGCAGCAGGAGTTCCTCCAGGTCGACACGACCAACATCCTGTTCATCTGCGGCGGCGCCTTCGCCGGGCTGGAACGGATCATCGGCGACCGCTTGCAGGGCAAGTCGATCGGCTTCGGCGCCTATGTGGCGTCGCCCGAGGAGCGGCGCGTCGGCGAGACCCTGCGCCAGTGCGAGCCGGAGGACCTGCTGAAGTTCGGCCTGATCCCCGAGTTCGTCGGCCGCCTGCCCGTCATCGCGACGCTGGAGGATCTGGACGTCACCGCGCTGGTGAAGATCCTGGGCGAGCCCAAGAACGCGCTGGTGAAGCAGTATCAGAAGCTGTTCGACATGGAGGGGGCGAAGCTCTCCTTCACCGACGACGCGTTGGTCTCGATCTCGAAAAAGGCGATCGACCGCAAGACGGGCGCGCGCGGCCTGCGCTCGATCGTCGAATCGATCCTGCTCGACACGATGTTCGATCTGCCGAGCGCCGAGGGGATCGACGAGATCATGATCGACAAGGACGTGGTCGAAGGCCGCAAGGACCCCGTCCGCGTCTATGCCAAGAAGGGCAAGGAGGCCGCGCCCGGCGCGGCGTGAGGCGCCACCGCGTCGTCGGCAAAAGGCCGCCGCGTTTCGGGACGCGGCGGCCTTTTTCGTGCGGTCGTCGTTTCGCGGCGGCACCTGAGCCCGTGATCCCGCGCAGGCAGGAGCGCGTGCGGATGCGCGATATGTGCGAAAACCGTGATTTACGTCATGTGTCTGAAAGACCATTATCCTTAACGTCATGGAAGCTGTCGGCACGACTTACACGATCGAAATCGTTAACCACCGACTCCGGCCCGCCATGTAAATGGCACGACTGTTGCTCCTCTTGTTGCATCTCAAGCAGGAGCAGGTCATGTCGAAGTTCAATTCCGCAATCTACGCATCCGCCACTGTCTTCGCTCTTCTCGCCGGTTCCGCCGACGCCGCGACGAGCGCCGGCAGCAGCGCCTATGGCGCCGCCGCCAGCCTGAAGGTGGCGAACACCGTGTCGGCCGTGGCCGCGGTCGGTCCGGTGTCGGGCACCGCGCCTCTCGCCTATGATCGCACCGTCACGGTGGCGTCGGTCAACCAGAACCTGTCGCTGGTCGATACCTCCGTCCTCGACGGACTCCAGTCGCTCAGGACCGGCGTCATCACCGACAAGGCCAGCTCGGCCTATCCGATGACCCTGTCGGCGGCGGCCAGCGCGACGGTCGACGATCTGTCGACGTCGCTCTACACCACCCTGTTCGGCGGGTCGTTGACCACTGCGTTCGGTCTCTCGGCGGGGACGGTCGGTTCGACCACGTCGGTCGGCGTCGGCGCCGGCGGGCTGACGGGCACGGGCAGCGCCAGGATCGAGGGGCTGTCCGTCACCGGCGGGGTGTTCGGCGCGTTGGGCATCGACGGCACGCTGTTCGTCAATCCCAACCCGAACACGGTGCTGCTGAACCTGGCCGGCCTGTCGGTCACGCTGAACGAGCAGAAGCAGACGCTGACCGGCCTGACCGACATCTTCCGCGAGACCAACGCGATCCACATCGCGCTCACCAACTATGCGCTGGCGGGCAGCCTCGTCACCGGGGATATCGTCATCGGCCATTCGCAGGCCCAGATCACCGGCTATGCGCCGTCGGTCGGCGCGGTGCCGGAGCCGGCGACCTGGGGGCTGATGATCGTCGGCTTCGGCCTCGTCGGCGCGGCGATGCGGCGGCGCCGGCAGGTCGCGGTCGCGGCCTGAAGGGGCGGGGAGGGCGCGAACCCTCCCCCGTCCTCTCACATCCCGTAGAGCCGCCGCGCGTCCGTCTTGAACGCGGCGGCGCTGCCGGGCCGGCTGTAGAACATGTGGCCGCCCGGATAGACCGACAGCTTCACCCGGTCCGCCCCGCCGAACGCCGGCAGCTGGTCGATGATGAGGCGGCTGGCGAAATAGGGGCAGCTGAGGTCGTCCCAGCCATGGACGATCAGCACCTGCATCCTGGCGTCCGCCGCGATCGCCTTGCGCAGGTCGGTCACCGGCGAATCCTTGGCCTCGCCGCGATCCCACTTCTCGCCGACGATGTTGGACAGCGCGTAATATTGCGCGTCCGATTTCCAGCCGACCACCCGGGTGGTGAAATCGACCATCGCGCTGGTCGTCGGCGCGAGCAGCGCGTCGAGGATCGGATCGCCCGAATTGCGCCGCGACGAGGCCGGGAAGGGATCGTAGGCGGTGACGTTGGAATCGTACCAGCTGCCGATCTTGCGCTCGCCGCGATGCGCCTCCCGCACGAAGGTGAAGCTGTCCACCCGCCCGTCCATGTTGCGCACCAGCGCCGGGTCGAGGCCGGTCAGCCGGGTGACGTTGGCGACGATGCGGGCGTTGGCCTGCGGATCGGACCGGCCCTTCAGCAGGTCGGCGGCGAACTCGCCCCGCGCATAGGCCTCGACCGGCGCCATCGCCTCGGCCGACAGCTTGCCCTCGCGCTCCAGCCGGGCCGCCGCCATCGACGGCAGGTCGATCATCCAGGGCAGCGGCGACAGCGCGGTGCCGTCGCCGGTGGCGGCGGGATCGAGATAGGGCGACACCATCACGATGCCGTTGACGCCGACGCCGACGCCGGTCTGCAATTCATAGGCGATGCGCGGCGCGCGATAGCCGCCATAGCTCTCGCCCATGACGTATTTCCTCGATTGCAGCCGGCCGGCCTTCACCAGCCAGTCGTAGACCACGCGCGACAGATATTTGATGTCGGGCTCGTTGGCCCAGAAGGTCTTCTTGGTCTGCTCCTCGTCGACGAGGCTGCGGGAGAAGCCGGTGCCGATCGGATCGATGAAGACCATGTCGGTGAAGTCGAGCCAGCTCTGCGCATTGTCGCGCAGCGCCGGGCTGTCCGAGGCGGCGTCGCCCTCGGCGCCGAACTGCACCCGCTTGGGGCCGATCGCGCCGAGGTTGAGGTAGACCGAGGCGGCGCCCGGCCCGCCGTTGAAGGCGAAGGTGACGGGGCGGTTTCCGCCCGGCACCGTGTAGGAGGTATAGACCACCTCGCCGATCACCTTGCCCTTGGGGTCGCGCACCGGGATCGTGCCCACCGTGGCCGCATAGGCGATGCTCCGCCCGCCGATGACGGCGGTCTGCCTGACGGTCCTGTCCGGCGACATCGGCGGCAGGCTGATGTCGTCGCCCGGCTTGGCCGCGGCTGCGGCGGGCCTGGCCGGCGGATCGGCCGCCAGGATCGGCTGGGCGAGCAGCAGGGCGGGAAGGGCGGCGAGCAGGGAGAGGCGCATGTTCGGGAACCTTGGTCGGAAGGAGCGTGGGTGATGCCGGCAACACGGTATCGCGGCAAGCCCCCGGGACTTGCCATGACGCCGCCGGCCATCGACAAAGCGCCATGGCCACCACACCCGACGTCGCGACCATCGTCGCCGCCATCGCCGCCGAGATGCGCGACGCGCCTTCGCGCGGCCGCGTCGCCGACTACATCCCCGGCCTCGCCAGGGTCGATCCGGGGCGCTTCGGCCTGGCGGTGGTGATGGCCGACGGGGCGGTGCACGTCGCCGGCGACGCGGAGGAGGCGTTCTCGATCCAGAGCGTGTCCAAGGTGTTCGCGCTGACGCTGGCGCTGGGCAAGGCGGGGGATGCGCTGTGGCAGCGGGTCGGGCGCGAGCCGTCGGGCAGCGCGTTCAACTCCATCGTCCAGCTCGAGGCGGAGAAGGGCATCCCGCGCAACCCGTTCATCAACGCCGGCGCCATCGTCGTCAGCGACGTGAACCTGTCGGCGGCGCGACCGGCCGAGGCGATCGCCGAGATGCTCCGCTTCGTCCGCCAGATCGCCGGCGACGACACCATCGCCATCGACGAGGATGTCGCGCGGTCCGAGGCGGAGACGGGCTTCCGCAACTATGCGCTGGCCAATTACATGCGCGGCTTCGGCAACATCCGCCACGCGCCGGCCGACACGCTGGAGCTGTATTTCAACCAGTGTTCGATCGCGATGAGCTGCCGCCAGCTCGCCATGGCCGGCCGCTATCTGATGAACGGCGGGCGGCAGCCGGACGGCGGCTCGATCGTGTCGATGAGCCGGGCGCGGCGGATCAACGCGATCATGCTGACCTGCGGCCATTACGACGCGAGCGGGGACTTCGCCTTCAAGGTCGGCCTGCCGGGCAAGTCGGGGGTGGGCGGCGGCATCCTGGCGGTGGCGCCGGGCCGGGCGTCGATCGCGGCATGGTCGCCGGGGCTGAACGCGCACGGCAATTCGCAGCTCGGCACGCTGGCGCTGGAGCGGCTGGCCGCGCGGACCGGCTGGTCGATCTTCGAGGGGCATTGATGCATGTCGTCCTCTCCCCGGAAGGGGGAGAGGGCTCGTGCGACCGCTGCCGCGACGAGGCGGAGCTTGCACGATCGTCCGGGGTTCATTGATCCCGCAAGCCGCCGTCGCCATATCGCCTGTCAGAGACCGGGCGCGCTGCCCGTCTCCTGGAGTGACCATGTCCGAGACCCTGCCCGTCCTGCCGCTGCGCGATATCGTCGTCTTCCCGCAGATGATCGTCCCCCTGTTCGTCGGCCGCGACAAGTCGGTGGCGGCGCTGGAGGCGGCGATGGCCGCCGACAAGAACATCTTCCTCGTGGCGCAGCTCGATCCGGGCGAGGACGATCCGGATGCCGACGCGCTCTACGACGTCGGCGTCACCGCCACCGTGCTGCAACTGCTGAAGCTGCCCGACGGCACCGTCCGCGTGCTGGTGGAGGGGCGGCAGCGCGCCCGGCTGAATCGGCTGGAGACGGGCGGCGCGCATCTTTCCGGCGAGATCGGCGAGATCGCCGATGGCCCCGCGACGGGCGACGAGGCCGAGGCGCTGATGCGCACCGTCGTCGGCCAGTTCGAGAATTACGCCCGGCTGAACAAGAAGCTGTCCGACGACGTCGCGACGCAGGTCGGGCAGATCGAGGATGCCGGCCGGCTGTCCGACGCCGTCGCCGCCCACCTCCAGATCAAGGTGGCGGAGAAGCAGGCGATGCTGGTCGAGGGCGATCCCGCCCGCCGGCTGGAGATGACGCTGGGCTTCATGGAAGGCGAGCTGTCGGTCCTGAAGGTCGAGAAGAAGATCCGCAGCCGGGTCAAGCGCCAGATGGAGAAGACCCAGCGCGAATATTATCTGAACGAGCAGCTGAAGGCGATCCAGCGCGAGCTGGGCAATGCCGAGGA
>CAXTHU010000157.1:0-5241 GCA_964244125.1 uncultured Sphingomonadaceae bacterium | reverse complement strand
CTGCTGGAGACCAGCGTCACCCGCTTTCGCCCGCGCACCTGCACCAGCAGATTGTTGGTGAGGTCGTGATGCCACGGCGTCACCGTGCCGCGCGGCCCCATCCAGAAGAAGCCGTCGCGCCCCGCCTCGGCCACCAATATGCCGGGCAGGTCGCCGATCTCGTCCCACAGCGGCGCCATGACGCCGCGGTTGTGCGCGCCGTTGCCGGCGGTGACGTAGACGTCGTTGGTCGCCGCATCGGCGCGGAGCAGCGCCAGCACCGCCGACAGCCTCATCTTATGCCGGTGCCGCGTCGCGTTGATCTCGTAATCCGCGTCGGCGTCGCGCCCGCGCTGCACCTCGATCTCCGGATCGTCCGGCAGCAGCGCCGCGACATGGTCGAGCGACCAGCGCCGCATCGCCGGCCAGCGGTCGATCATCCCGCCGATCAGCGCCGGGCGCTGCGCCGCATAATGATCGGCGAGGAAGCGGTCGGGCGGCATCGGCGCCAGCCGCGGCAGAATGGCGGGCGCGTCCATCGCCTCGTGCCGGGCGGCGAGCGACAGGTGCCAGTCGCGCTTGGCCAGCCGCTGGCGCAGCATCGAGCCGGCGCGGAAATACGGGTCCGCCTCGGCCGCGGCGATCTCGGCCTCGGCCATCTCCGGCGGGCAGCCACGGCCGACGAGCAGCTGGGCGACCACCCCCGGCGGGACCCCGAGCAGCAGGTTCTCGGCGAGCCACCGCCGCCACTCGGCATCCAGCGCCGGGGGCCGCTCCACCGGCCCGATCTTCACCGTCACGCCAGCCACATCATGCTCCCGCGTCCGGCGCCATGATGCCGCCGCGCGGGCACGAAAGCTACATCAGAAGCGCACCGTTCCCTCGACGCCGAAAGTGCGCGGCGCGTTGAAGTTGCCGTAGTCGCCGAGCACGTTGTTGATGTTGCCCGCGCTCACGCTGGTGGTCGGCGCGGCGGGAAGGCTGTTCGACGGATCGCGGCGGAAGACATATTGCTTGTCGAACAGGTTGCGGCCCCAGACGCTGAGCGTCAGCTTCTGGCCGCCGCCGCCCAGCCCGATGTCGGCGAGCGCGATGCGGCCGTTGAAGATGAGCGATTCGTCGTTCTTGGTCGCGAACTGGTCGAAGGCCTGGGTGGCCTGCGAATAGTTGCCGTCGAAGTGGAAGCGCAGGTGGGTGTCGCCGCCGCCGATCGGCAGGTCATAGTCGATCGAGCCGCTGGCCGCGTTGCGCGGCGTGTAGACGATGTAGAAGCGTTGCAGGACCGTGGTCGAGAGGACGCCCGCCGTATAGGTGATCGGCACCAGCGGGATCCGGGTATAGGTGTAGACGTATGACGCGTTCAGCGTCAGCCCCTCGACCGGGTTCACCGTCAGGTCCGCCTCGATCCCCCGGATCTTGGTGGTGCCGTCGGCGTTGATCGTCACGAGGTTGTTGAAGCTCGAACCGTTGAACGGCTGGATCGAGCTGATGTCGACCTGGCTGTCCTTGCGGTCCATGATGTAGCCGGCGAGGTTGAAGCGGGCGCGATGATCGAACAGGTCGGTCTTCAGGCCGACTTCGTAGGACTTCACGTCCTCGGGGCCGAACGCCTGGTAATTGGCCGTGCGCGAACTGGCGCCGCCGGAGCGGTAGCCGGTGGCGTATTTGGCGTAGACATGCACCGTGTCGCTGACGTCGTAGGCCACCGTCGCCATCGGGTTGAACCGATTCCACGTCTCGTCCAGCGGCGTATAGCCGGCGGCGGCGGCGGCGGCGGTGTTGACGTCGTAGTTCACGTTGCGCGAGATGTGCAGCACGCCGCGCTTCTTGTCGTGGGTGTAGCGGCCGCCGACGGTGACGTGCAGCGCGTCGGTCGCGTTCCAGGTGACCTGGCCGTAGGCGGCGTAGCTGCGCGACTTGACCTCCGAGGCGCGGTCAATCGAACAGCTCCTCGCCGCATCGCCGATGAACGCGGTCGTCGTGGCGACGGTCTGGCCGGTGCAGTAGGGGATGGTCGTGTAGGTCGCGCCGGTGACCTGCCCCCCGGTCAGCGTGGCGACGGCGCCGTTGGAACTCGGCGTCGCCGCGTCGTCCTGCACATGCTCGGTGAAGTAATACAGGCCGCCGACATAGTCGAACGAGCCGATCGAGCCGACCCCCTGGACCTCCTGGCTGAACTGGTTCTGCTTCAGATCGGCGAGGCTGTAGCGGCTGAAGGCGCAGGGCGCGGCCGCGGTGCAGGCGGCGGTCAGGGTGACGACCGGCACGCGGTGCGCGCCGCCGCTATTGTCCCACTGCGTCGCGTTGACGCCGCGCCAGGCGGTGATCGAGCGCAGCTCGAACTCCGGTCCGAAGCGCCACCTGAGCGAATTGGTGATGCCGTGCGTCTTGTCGATGCTGACCTGCTGCGGCACGCCGATGTCGGCGAACTTCATGCGGTCCTCGCCCTCGACCACCACGCCGGGCAGCAGCGGCTTCACCGTTCCCGTCAGGCTCGTGAAGCTCGTCCCCGGCAGCCGGCAGGCGGACCCCGCCGCGAGCGGGCCGGCGACGCAGCCGTTCGGGTTGAAGTTCAGCAACTGGCTGTAGAACGGCGTGTTGGCGTCGCGCGCATAATCGACCGAGAAGTCGTTGGTGATGTCGGCGTTCGGCTTCCAGCGGACCGCGCCGCGGATGCCCTGCCGGTCGTAATAATTCCAGCCGGTCTGGCCCGCGAGCGGATCCTTGGTCGTCGCGTTCTGATGCTGGATCACACCGTCGATCTTGAAGCTGAAATTGTGGAACTCCGGCAGATCGAGGTGGATCTCGCTGTTGTAGGAGTCGTAATTGCCGATGCCGCCGGTGATGCGGCCGCCGAACTCGCCCGACGGCGCCTTCGAGACGATGCTGAGCGCGCCGCCCTCGGTGTTGCGGCCGAACAGCGTGCCCTGCGGACCCTTCAGCACCTCGACCCGCTCCAGGTCGAACAGCCCGGCGTTCAGGCCGTGCTGCCGGCCGAGATAGACGCCGTCGATATAGATGCCGACGCCCTGCTCGCGCGCGGGCTGGTTGGCGTCGAGCGGCACGATGCCGCGGATGCCGATGGTGAGCGCGCTCTGCCGCGCCTCGAACGTGGCGACGCGCAGCGAGGGGATGGCGCCGTCGGCGAGATCGTAGAGGCTCTGGACGTGGCGGTCCTTGATCGCGGCCGTGGTCAGCACGTTGATCGCGATCGGCGTCTTCTGGAGGTTCGTCTCGCGCTTGGTCGCGGTGACGATGATGTCGCCCAGGCCGGCGTCGGTGGCGGCCGTGTCCGTCGTCGCGGCGGTATCGGCGGCGGCGGAAACCAGCGTCACGCCCGGCGCCGGCGCCGCCGCCGGTTGCGCATCGGCCGCCTGCGTCGCGAGCGCGATTGCCAGAGCGGCGACGGAAATCGCCTGAGCCGAGAACTTCATCTGTGATCCCCCACGGGCCGGCGCGTTCGGCGTCCGGCGATGTGGGGTCGCTACAAGCGGCAGGTTTCAGTTCGCGGACTCAAAAGCTGCAAATATGTGACGGTCGCCGCGCTTCACCCGGGCGGCGTCCGGCCGATGCGCCTGGCCGCCTCCAGCAGCTCGATCGGCATCATGGCGATGATCGTCGAACTGTTCTCCGTGCCGATCTCGCTCAGCGTCTGGAGCCGGCGGAGGTCGAGCGCGCCGGGCGTGCCGGAGATGAGGGCGGCGGCCTGGGTCAGCTTTTCCGCCGCCTCCTGCTCGCCCTCGGCCTTGATGATCCGCGCGCGCTTCTCGCGGATGGCCTCGGCCTCGCGGCCGATGGCGCGCTGCATCTGCTCGGGGATGTCGAGATCCTTCAGCTCGATCGATTCGACCGTCACACCCCAGGTCAGGCAGACGCGCGCCAGCATGTCTTGGAGGCGCTTGTTGATGAGGATGCGCTCCTTCAGCATCTGGTCGAGGTCGCTCTGGCCGATCGCGTCGCGCAGCGCCGTCTCGGCCGCCTGGATGACCGATCCCTGCCAGTCCTCCACCGTCGTCACCACGGTCGTCGCATCCTCCGCCTTGTACCACAGCACCGCGTTCACGCGCACCGCGACGCCGTCGCGCGTCACCGTCTCCTGCGTGTCGAGCGCGCGGACCATGGTGCGCAGATCCACCTTCACCACCCGGTCGACCCACGGCACCAGCCAGAACCAGCCCGGCCCCTTCTGCGGCCCGAGGCGCCCGAGCCGGAACAGCACGGCGCGCTCATATTCCTGGTTCACCCCGAAGGTCTTGACCGCGGCGGCGAGGAACAGGCCGAGGACGATGAGGATGGGCACGAGGGTGGCGGTGAGGATCATGGGAGTCTCCTTGGCTCCGCTCTACACCGCCGGCGCCTGTCCGTTAATCCGCCTCGCCTTGGCGTCCGCGACCGACTATCCGCGCCGCCATGACACACCGGGTCCACATCATCGGCGGCGGCCTCGCCGGATCGGAGGCGGCGTGGCAGCTCGCCGAGGCGGGGGTCGCCGTCCGCCTGTCGGAGATGCGCGGCGTGGAGGGGACGCCGGCGCATCATACCGACCATCTGGCCGAACTCGTCTGCTCCAACAGCTTCCGCTCCGACGATGCCGAGCATAACGCCGTCGGGCTGCTCCATGCCGAGATGCGGGCGATGGGGTCGCTGATCCTGGCGCAGGCGGACCGGCACCGCGTTCCCGCCGGATCGGCGCTGGCGGTCGATCGCGACGGCTTCTCCGCCGGCGTCACGGCGGCGATCGCGGCGCATCCGCTGATCGACCTGGTGCGCGAGCGGATCGACATGCTGCCGGAGGGCGGCATGACCATCGTCGCCACCGGCCCGCTCACCGCCGCGACGCTCGCCGCCGCGATCGGGGCGGCGACCGGGGAGGACGAGCTCGCCTTCTTCGACGCCATCGCCCCCATCGTCCACCGCGACAGCATCGACATGTCGGTCGCCTGGATGCAGTCCCGCTGGGACAAGGGCGTGAGCGAGGGTGGCGGCAAGGATTACATCAACTGCCCGATGTCGCGGGACGAATACCTCGCCTTCCACGCCGGGCTGCTCGCCGGCGAGAAGGGCGAGGTCAAGTTCAACCGTCTCGCCGACAACCAGCCGCAGATCGAGACCTGCGCCGCCCGCCTCGAGGAGATGCGCGTGCGTTTCCTGCGCATGGGCGGCTCCAACACCGACGTCGTCGGCGCCTATCAGGGCCAGTTCCTGTTCATCGACCGGGCCGGCGTCTGGCGGGCCCCGCCCCTGCGCCGGGGCATGATCGCG
>CAXTHU010000156.1:0-5313 GCA_964244125.1 uncultured Sphingomonadaceae bacterium | reverse complement strand
GGACGCCGGCGCCGTAGATGCCGGTCGGGTGGAACTGGACGAACTCCATGTCCTGGAGCGGGAGGCCGGCGCGCAGCACCATGCCGCCGCCGTCGCCGGTGCAGGTGTGGGCCGAGGTCGCCGAGAAATAGGTCCGGCCGGAGCCCCCCGTCGCCAGCACCACCGCGTGGGACCGGAAGCGGTGGATGGTCCCGTCCTCCATGCAGAGCGCGATCACGCCCTTGCAAGCGCCGCCCTCCATGATGAGATCGAGGGCGAAATATTCGACGAAGAAGTCGGCGTCGTATTTCAGGCTCTGCTGGTAGAGCGCGTGGAGCATGGCGTGGCCGGTGCGGTCGGCGGCGGCGCAGGTGCGCTGGACGGGCGGACCCTCGCCCATGTTCTGCATGTGGCCGCCGAAGGGGCGCTGGTAGATCGTGCCGTCGTCGTTGCGGCTGAACGGCACGCCGGCATGTTCCAGCTCGATGACGGCGGCGGGCGCCTCGCGCACCATATATTCGATCGCGTCCTGGTCGCCCAGCCAGTCCGACCCCTTGACGGTATCGTACATGTGCCAGGTCCAGTGGTCGGGCGAATTGTTGCCGAGGCTGGCGGCGATCCCGCCCTGCGCCGCGACGGTGTGGCTGCGCGTCGGGAACACCTTGGTGATGCAGGCGGTGCGCAGCCCCTTCTCGGCGCAGCCCATGGTCGCGCGCAGGCCCGATCCGCCGGCGCCGACGACGACCGCGTCATAGACATGGTCGATGACCTGGTACGCCTGGCCCTGATTGGAACTTGCCATCACGCGGGCACCCCACCGAAGGCGATCTTCAGGATCGCGAGGACGGCGACCGCGCCGACGGCGATCGCATAGGCGTTGAGCAGGACGAGCGCGATGATGCGCTGTTCCTCATGCTGGTAATCCTCGATCACCACCTGGAGCCCGAGCCGCAGATGGTAGAAGACCGACAGCGTCAGCAGCACCAGCGGCACCGAGGCGAGCGGCGAGGACAGCCAGCCGACCACCGTCCCGTGATCCAGCGCCGGCAGCCGCAGCAGCGACGCCAGGAACCACAGCATCAGGAACAGGTTGCTGCCCGCCGTCAGCCGCTGCCGCCACCAGTGCATCGCGCCGTGCTTGGCCGAGCCGAGGCCGCGCACCCGGCCGAGTTCGGTTCCCGTGCCCATCAGTGGCGGCTCCAGACGATCGCCCAGAAGAGCAGGGTGAGGACGGCCGACGACACCATCGTCATCTTCGCCCAGAAACGGTTCGTCGCCAGCTCGTAGCCGGCGCCGATGTCGAGCACGAAATGGCGCAGGCCCGTGCTCATATGCTGGAAGAAGGCCCAGGTGAGGCCGAACAGCACCAGGAAGGGGACGAGATTCAATCCGGCGACGCCGAAGCCGCCCTTGTCCGGCGTCATCCAGTCCAGGAAGGCCGCATAGGCATCCGGCCCGGCGGCGGCGGCGGCCAGCCACCAGGCGAACAGCAGCCCGCCGCCGATCGCCAGGCCCACGCCGGTGGCGCGATGCAGGATGGAGACCAGCATGTGCGGCCCCCATTTCCAGATCGTGAGATGCGGCGACATCGGCCGAGCATGGACACGCGCCACGGATTCTTCCCCCAGGCTTGGTTGCCGGGGCGACCTTTACCGGATCATCGCCGCCATGCAACCGCCGGCGCGGCGGCGGTGGATAACATCCCGTTTACTATTGCGGTGTAGCTCATGTTCCCGACCGAGGACGAGGTGGACCGAACCGCGATGACCGACCAAGCGACGCTCAACATCCCGCTGCGCCGGCGCCCGCGCCTGACCGCCGACGAGATCGAGATGCGCGTCGCGCTCTATGCCGAGGACGGCCGCGTCCATGCGCTGCTCAAGCGCGTCTGGGAGCGGGCGGGCGCGGTCGTGATGCCGGTCATCGCCGATCACTGGCGCGCCGTCTTCACGCGGGACGGCATCGGCGCCACGCCCGAGGCGATCGAGAGCTATGTCGACGGGATCGTCGAGGCCGCGGTCCATCGCTACACCGCGCCGATCGATGCCGCCTGGGTGAAGATGGTGGCCAGGCGCGGCACGCAGATCGAGACGCTGGGCGTGCCGGTGCCGGCCTTCGTCCACAACATGATGGGCAACGCGACCCGCGTCGCCGAGGCGCTGGGACAGGCGTTCGGCGACGATCCCGCCTTCCTGGCCGACGCCCTGGACGGGCTGCAGCGGGTGCAGGCGGCCGAGATCGACATCTGCCTCGCCCAGATCGCCGCGATCGAGCGGCAGCGCGCGGCCGAGCTGCTGGAGCAATCCGGCCAGGGCTTCCTCCACCGGATCAACGCCCAGCTGAACGGCGCGGTCGAAGAATCGGCGACGTTGCGCGACCAGACCGCCTGCACGTCGGAGGCGACGCGCGGCATGCTGGGCAAGGCGTCCGAAGTCGCCGCCGCGGCCGAACAATCCGCCGTGGCCATGCGCGAGGCGGCGCAGACCGCCGCTGGCCTGATCCGCGCGATCGAGCAGGTGCGCGACGAGGTGGAGGTCGCCGCCGGCATCGCCACGCGCGCCTCCGAACAGTCGGTCGCCGCCGTCTCGGTGTCGGGCGCGCTGTCCGACCATGCGCTGGCGATCGAATCGATCCTGGGCCTCATCCGCGACATCGCCGGCCAGACGAACCTGCTGGCGCTGAACGCGACGATTGAGGCGGCGCGGGCCGGCGACGCCGGGCGCGGCTTCGCGGTCGTCGCGCAGGAGGTGAAGAGCCTGGCCAGCCAGACGGCGCGCGCCACCGACGATATCGCCGCCAAGATCGCCGCGATCCAGGTCGCCACCCGCCAGACGCTCGACGCCAACGGCTCGATCCGCGACATCGTCGGCGAGGTGCAGCAATCCGCCAACCGCATCCGCAACGCGATGGAGGCGCAGGCCCACACCGTCACCATGATAACCGCCGCCGTCGACGAGACCGCGCTGGCCGCCGATTCCATGTCCGGCACCATCGCCGCGATCCGCATGGATACCGAGCATGTCGCCTCCGAGATCGACGCGCTGGAGGCCGGCTTCCGCAACGTCGACCAGCGGATCGCGGGACTGGAAAGCACGACCGGCGACTTCGTCGCGCAGATCGCGGCGTAACCGGCGGACGCCAAGACGCTTTCCCGCCGTCGCCGTCCGGCCTATCGGGCGGCGATGACGGACCGCCCGCATATCCTCGTCACCGGCACCAGCCGGGGCATCGGCGCCGCGATCCGCGACCGGCTCGCCTCCCACGCCCGCCCGGTCGGCCATGCCACCGTCGCCGGCCCCGATACCATCGCCGCCGATCTCGCCGAACCCGGCGCGGCCGCCCGCCTGTGGGCGCAGGCGCTGGAGCGGCTCGACGGCCGGATCGACGTGCTGGTCAACAATGCCGGCGTCTTCGAGGCCGCGCCGATCGAGCTGCCCGACGACGCCTGGACCGCCGCCTGGGAGCGGACGATGCGGATCAACCTGACCGCGTCGGCCGAACTCTGCCGGCTCGCCGTGCGGCACTTCGCCGGGCGCGGGGGCGGGCGCATCGTCAACGTCGCCAGCCGCGCCGCCTATCGCGGCGATTCGCCGGCGCACTGGCATTATGCCGCATCGAAGGCGGGAATGGTCGCCATGACCAAGAGCATCGCCCGCGGCCATGCGGCGCGGGGCGTGCTGGCCTTCGCCGTCTGTCCCGGCTTCACCATGACCGGCATGGCCGAGGACTATCTCGCCAGCCGGGGCGGCGACGCGCTCCTCGCCGACATCCCGCTCGGCCGCGTCGCCGATCCGGCCGAGGTGGCCGAGACGGTGCGCTGGCTGGCGCTGGACGCGCCGGCGTCGATGACCGGCGCGGTGCTGGACGTCAACGGGGCGAGCTATGTCCGGTAGCTGGAAGGCAAGCCTTCCCTGCACGCGGGCCGAGGCCGAGGCGGCGGCCGACGACATCGGCGCGCTGGCGCTCCTCGACGAGCCGCCGGTGGTGACGGTGAGCGAGCCCGATCCGGCGCGGCCCGACGACTGGCTGCTGGAGGCGCATGTGGCGCGCAAGCCGGATGCGGCGATGCTCGGCCTGCTCGCGGCACTGGCACCGGGCGCCGCGGTGGCGCCGGTCGTCGAGCGGGTGGCGGCGGCGGACTGGGTGACGCTGTCGCAGGCGGGGCTGGCGCCGATCCGGGCGGGTCGTTTCCACGTCCGCACCTCCGCGTCGCACGAGCCGCCGCCGGCCGACGCGATCGGCTTCCTGATCGACGCCGGCCGCGCCTTTGGCACCGGCCATCACGAGACGACCACCGGCTGCCTCATGATGCTCGACCGGCTGCGCCGGCGGGGGGCGGTCCATCGTGACCTGCTCGACCTCGGCACCGGCACCGGCCTGCTCGCCTTCGCCGCGCTCCGCCTCTGGCCCCGCGCCCATGCGCTGGCCAGCGACATCGACCCGGTGTCGATCGAGGTGACGGCGCGGAATGCCGCGATCAACGGCGTGGCGCTCGGTGCCGTGCGCGGGCGGCTGGGGCTGGTCGTGGCGGACGGGATGGACCATCCGTTGCTGCGCGCCGCCGCGCCCTACGACCTCGTCATCGCCAACATCCTTGCCGGCCCGCTGATCGACCTCGCGCCCGCGATCGCGCCCGCCGTGGCGCCGGGCGGCACGCTGATCCTGGCGGGGCTGCTCGACGGCCAGGCGGCGCGGGTGGCGCGCGCCTATCGCCGTCGGGGCTTCCGCCTCGTGGACCGGATCGACCGGGGCGAATGGCCGACGCTGGCGCTGGCGAAGCGGCGGCGCTGTTGACCGGCGCCGGCAGCCTTCCTGACGGTCGGGCTTCGGGTCGGCCATCCGGCCCTGCCGCATTATCCCTCACGCGGCGCGGCTGGCGGTGTCGTCGTCCAGCACGGCGCGCACCTTGGCGGCCAGCTGGCTAATGGTGAAGGGCTTGGGCAGCAGCGCCACGCCGGGATCGAGTATGCCGTTGTGGACGATGGCGTTGCGCGTGTAGCCGGTGGTGTAGAGGATGCGCAGGTCCGGCCGGATCACGCGCGCGCGGTCGGCCAGCTCGCGCCCGCCGATGCCGGGCATCACCACGTCGGTGAACAGCATCGAGACGGCGGGCGTGTCGGCCAGGATGCGCAACGCATCCTGGCCGTCGATCGCCGACAGGGCGGTATAGCCCAGTTCGCGCAGGGCATCGACGGAGAAGTGGCGGACGCGCTGCTCGTCCTCCACCACCAGGATGATCTCCTCCGCGCGGCCGGCCGGCGCGGCGATCGCGGCGGGCGGTGCGGCCGGCACGATCGGGATCGCGGCGCCGACATGGCGCGGCAGGTACAGCTT